>NZ_JAYWCU010000031.1:0-20581 GCF_043780375.1 Emticicia sp.
GAATTGTTAGACTCAAAGTCGCCTTTATTAAAGTCGCTTCATGCACTTGATAATGCCGCTACTGACGTTGCAATTATTTTTGATAGACACGTCGAAAAAGTTTCGGCAACACTTGGGCTCGAACAAGAATATTTTTTGGTGGATAAAGCTCTCTTTAATGCTCGTCCAGATTTAATGATGGCAGGACGTACAGTTTTTGGACATCCGCCAGCTAAAGGACAACAATTGGAAGACCATTATTTCGGTTCAATTCCTCCACGTGTCAATGCCTTTATGGTAGATTTTGAATTTGAGGCCCTCAAACTTGGTATTCCTGTTCGTACTCGCCATAATGAAGTTGCTCCTGCTCAATTTGAAGCTGCTCCAACTTTTGAAGAAGTAAATTTGGCTTGCGACCACAACATATTATTGATGGATTTGATGCGAAAAATTGCCCGTAAGCATAATTTTGAAGTGCTTTTTCATGAGAAACCATTTGCAGGAATCAATGGAAGCGGCAAACATAATAACTGGTCGTTGGGAACTGATACTGGCGTGAATTTGCTCGGGCCAAGTACAAAACCTAAGGAAAGTTTGCGTTTTATAACATTTTTGGTCAATGTGGTAAAAGCTGTGCATGATAATGCAGATTTGCTTCGAGCCAGCATTGCTACAACAGGCAACGAACACCGCTTAGGGGCAAACGAAGCCCCACCAGCCATTATTTCGATATTTCTTGGCACTCAAATGACCAAAGTATTGGAAGACCTTGAAAACAAACAAATCGTTTCTATCGAAAAAGGCGAAAATGCTTATATAAAACTCGGTTTGAACAGAATTCCTTCCATTTTATTAGACAATACTGATAGAAATCGAACATCTCCTTTTGCTTTTACAGGAAATAAGTTTGAATTTAGAGCAGTGGGTGGTTCGGCAAATTCTGCTCAACCAATGATGATTTTGAATACCATAGTCGCTAATCAATTATTAAAATTTAGAGCAGATTATGATGCCGAAATGAATGATCATGATGGTAAAAAAGAAGAGGTTATAGTAAAAATTCTAAAAGGTTATATAAAAGAATCAAAAAAGATTTTGTTTGAAGGTAACGGCTATTCGGAAGAGTGGAAAGAAGAGGCAGCCAAACGAGGTTTGTCTAATATCGCAAGTACACCCGAAGCACTTAAAGCTTATCTGAAAAAGGATTATATTGAGATTTTTGAAAGATTAGGCATCCTAACAGAACGAGAATTCCATGCCCGTTATGAAATTGAGTTAGAAAATTATATTAAAAAAATTCAAATTGAGTCACGTGTTATAGGTGATTTAGCTATGAATCACGTAGTTTCAACTGCTGTTAAGTATCAATCACAATTGGTACTAACCGCAAGAGCTTTAAAGGAAATGGAGCTAACAAAAGAAGCAGAACCTATCATTAAAATCATTAGAGAAATATCAGAAAGAGTAACAGAAATTTCTTTAAAAGTAGATGAAATGACAGAAGCACGTAAAAAAGCAAACAATGTAGATGACATAGAAGAAAAAGCCAGACTTTATGCAACAGATGTAAAGCATTTCTTTGAAGAGATACGTTATAATGTTGATAAATTAGAAATTTTGATTGATGACGAGGATTGGCCACTTGTTAAATACCGAGAATTGTTGTATATTCGTTAATCCAATTCATTTTTTTATGAATAAAATACACAACACAATCAACATAAAAGTATTGACTTATAAATCTTATTATAGGTCAATACTTTTATTGCTTTACTTTTTTACTTGTTTAAATTCTGTTGCCCAAATAGATATACAATACGACTCTTTTCCAATGTCGTCTCAATTGTTTCAAAGAAATGACTTTGATACAGCGATTGTTCCAATAAAAGGCAAAATCTATACTGAAGGCTACACCGATATTTCGGTACTTGTTAAAAGAGACAAAAAAAACTACTTTTGGCAAAAACATAAGCTCTCTTACCAAACAGCAGATCCCAAAAACTCATCATTCTTTTTTGAAACCGAAATTAAAGCTGAACTATCGGAGTATAGTTTTTCGGTATATTTATTTAAAGGAAAAGATTCTACCTTAATAAAAGAACAAAATGAGGTTATTTGTGGCGACATTATTTTAGTTTATGGTCAATCAAATGCCCTTGCCAACGATTCGGTAGAAATAGTAAGATTTAAAGGTGAAAATCAATTTGGAAGAACAGCTTTTGTTAATTTTGATAAAAATGACTTCGTATGGTTGCCAACAAAAAAATGGAATTATTGGAGTGCAGGCTTAATGGGTTTAGAAATTCAAAAGCAATTAATCGACAAATACAAAATACCAATCGGAATTATCAATGGTGCAGAAGGTAATAAAAGTATTGCAGAATTGATGCTTCGTGATGAAAAAAATCATAATAATATTTCAACAATATACGGAAGATTATTGAAAAAATCAGAAGGTTTAGGTTTAGCAAAAACGGTTAGAGCCATCGTTTGGCGACAAGGAGAAGCAGAAGCTCAGGATCCAACTTATAAAAATGATTATCCCAAAAAATTTGATTTATTTCGTAAACAATTATTAGAAGATTATCCTTCAATTAAAAAGATTTATACCTTCCAAAACAACATTTACTTTGGAAATCAGCCTAATGCTGGAAATTTAAGAGAATTTCAACGGACTGTAAAAAACATTTATCCTGATTGTGAGGCATTGGCAACTTTTGGAACGATTACATTTGAGAGTTTACATTATAAATTGGAAGGCTATCAACAAACCGGAGAAGAAATATCGAGACTAATTGCTCGTGATTTTTTAAAAAGCACCGATACTTCAGAAATTTATTCTCCAAATATAAAAAATATCTATTTTACCCAAAAGAAAGATAGCTTGATTTTAGAATTCGATAAAGACCAAAGAATGATTTTTCCTGCAAATCAGAGTTTGCCTTCCAATAAATTTTCTGAAGATTTAAAAGATTATATCTACCTCAACGGCAAATCGGGCAGCATTTCGAATGGAAGCAGTGCTGGAAATTATATAATTTTGAAGTTAAAAGAGCCTCAAAATGCTCAAACAGTTACTTATACGCCAGATTTTTATCCAATAGAAATATTCCAAAATTTACCTGTAATATCACAAATCAAAAATTCGAGAGGACTTAGGGCTTTTACATTCAAAGATTTTCCTGTTACAAACATAGATAACATAAAAATCAACTCCTTAACTGGTAGCTGGGGTAATACTGCAAGCAAAGGAATAGAATTAAATTGGAATGTTCCGAAATATACCAATTATATTTATTCTCTTGAAAAAGCAATTTATTCTCCTATTTACTTTACAGAAATAGGCTTAGTCAATGGCTCAAAATTTAATGACTACAAAGTAAAAAAAGGCGTTAGTTATTTTTATCGCTTAAGAATCATGGGCGATGGCACGAGTTCAGCGTACAGCAATATTATTGAGATTAACCCCCCTGTTGATTACTTAACTCCTTTTATAGTAAGTGCCGACGAGCTGATGATGTTTCCAAACCCTGTTCAGAGAGGTAATGATTTGAAAATTGTTTCTTTGTTTGAGAATCCAATTAAAAAAATTAAATTGGTAAATTTCAGTGGTAGCATAGTTCATGAAATAATTGGAAATTCTACTCAAAATCAATATGTTATTAATACTGCAAATCTTAATTTGGGAATATATATTATTGAAACAATTTTAGAGGATAATACAAAATTAATTAAGAAATTTGTAGTAGAGTAGGTGAAAATGACTCCGATTACCAAGATTGACGATTATTGATAGACAATCTTGGTAATCGGAGCGACAAGATACTCGTCATTTTTAAACCCAAAAATCTTATTTGATGTTTATCAACTTTACAAAAAAACTTCTATTTTTTCTTAGTCCATTATTGGTATTGCTACTTAGCTATGTCATTTTCGACCCATTTCAAATCCTTCGCAAATATGAAGCATATCCCGATAATTTTGCTAAAAGTTTAAACCGAGACCGCATTAGTACGCAAATTTTTTTAAATAATAATGACAAATATCACTACAAATCTTTCATTTTTGGAAGTTCAAGGTCAAGTGTATTCTATGCTCGTAATTGGGGAAAACACATAAATGATACTACACCTTATCATTTTGATGCATCGTGTGAAACCGTTTCTGGAATTGCGACTAAATTAAAGTTCATAGAAAAACATGGTAATACAATCGAAAATGCATTATTTGTCTTAGACCGAAGTAATTTTGCTTATGAACAGGATACATTAGGAAGTGTTTTTGTACAAGATTACCGTGTAAGTGGACTAGCTTGGTGGAAATACCACCTAATTTTCGTAAATACTTTCTTCTCTAAAGGTTTTTTTGTGAGCTTTTACGACTATCTACTCTTTCACGATTTCAGAAATTATATGCGTAGTTTTCTTGAATTTCGTAAAATTAATTATACATCTGTTGTCAATGATTTTGTGTTTACGAGCTATATTGAGCAAATCAAGCGTGATTCGGTCAATTATTACAATCAGCCTAACTTTTTTTATGAAAGAAATAAAGAAAAACAATTTGGTGGGAAAGTAATAAAACCCTATCAACTAAAATATCTTCAGCAGATTAAAGAGGTTTTAACAAGGCAACACACACAATTCAAAATCGTATTGGGACCTACCTATGACCAATCATATTTTAATGATTACGATAAAGAGATTCTGACTCAATACTTTGGCAAGGAAAATATCTATGACTTTTCTGGAATAAACAATTATACTAACGACAAGACAAATTATTATGAGATTTATCATTATAAGCCAAATGTAGCCAATGACATTATGCAGAAAATTTATTAACGGTATTTCTTGAAAAAAAGATAATAATATAAAGTAAAACTTTTCATCTCTCTTTAAGTTTCAACCAACCAATAGTGTATTTTAAAGCTAAACAAGATACCTATTGGTGGTTTAACGAGCGACAATAAAACTTTAAATTACAGTAAATCTTAAATTATTTATGGTATTCATTCAAAAAATCTCCTTTAGGCATAAATTCTAAATCTTCTACCGACTGATTGAAATAATAAACCCAAGCAGAATAAATTTTACCATCATTCTTCAATTCCACATCAGTTTGTTTTCTGACATATTCTGAATGAGCAGGATCGATCGGATTATATTCTTCATATTTATCTAAAAATCCAAACAAGTTCTCAGGGTCTTTCAAACAGTAAAGTTCTCCCCTTACTATATACTTTTCACCTTTTTGGCAAGGAATAATGCCAGGATAATAGTCGACCATATACATTTTGCCTTCCATTTTGGCTTTACCCATGTATTCGGCATATTTATCGACCCATTGATGTGATTCAAAATCACCATATTCGCTCAAAAGCGTCCCATATACAAAAAGATACTGATTCTCAATCATTGCTTTACTGTGATGTATTCCTAATGTTACCTAAAAAAAGAGTTTGTAGTAAAATTTGTGATTGATTGTCACCTAAATTTGAAACAATTTTAAGACTTTTTTCGGCACTTTCAAAATCTCCACGCCTAAATTCTAATTCTCCAACAAATCTTAACACTTCTGCATTCCTATCCAAATACATTCGTGAAGCCCTTTTTAGCTCAAAAAGTGCTTTTTCATAGTCTTCAAGTTGATAGTAGCAAGTAGCTTTATGATGATATGCCTCAGCAATCGAATTATCAATTCGGAGAGTTTTTTCAAAATCCATTATTGCTGCTTCCCAATTTTCAAAACTAAAATGGCATTTGGCACGAAAAAAAAAGGCGGTTGCAGATTTTGGATATTTATTTACGGCTTGCTCAAAAAATCTAAATGCCTTAGCACATTCGTCCAGTTGATAGAGTCGAATTCCTTCTTCAAAAAGAGCTTCATCTCTTTCTTGATCTGAAATATCATTACCTAAAGTGATTCTTAGGTAAATATACAGAAAAAAAGGTATGCCAATAAGCAAAGCCTCCATTTTTTAAAGATTTTTAAGTTCTTCTTGTATTTTTTTTGTCAAACTACTTGCCACAATTTCGTAGGATTCGTCAATCCATTCACGGAGTAATGCGTCCTTAATATTGCCTCCAATGTTTACCGTGTTCCAATGTTGCTTGTGCATGTGATATCCTGGTAAAACACTGGCATATTCTGCTCTTAATTCTTGGTTTTTTTCTGGTAAATTTTTAAGGTTAATACTCAAAAAATCAAATCCAGTCAATGCAAACATTTTTCCCATTACTTTATAAACCAAAGTATCGGGGCCAAAAGGTAATTCTTCTGTAACGCCTTTTTTCGACAAGCAATATTCTCTAAATATTTCTAAATTCATAAATATTGGCATTTTTCAAGAAAATAATTCAATCGATGTTCTTTAAACTGCAAATTATTTATTCCCTTGTTGCACAACGTGTTACCATTATTATCAAACAAATTAAAAACATGATAATCGAAATTTTATTAATTCCGTGCATCATTTTTAAATTGAAACTATGTGGATATTTCCCTTCTTTATCCTTGCTGAATACTCTAAAAAAATAGGCGAAAACAGGGCCGATTGACAAGAAATTTTTGATTTTATCTAACATAATTTTAAAATATCTAAACTGTTAAGTATTGTTTTTTTATTATCGACTGAAAAATATGGTCTATTTTTAAAGAGTTTCATATTCCAAAATTTCCTGCTCAAACCAACGACCATCTTCTTTGATTAACTCCATGAGTTCATCAACGGCATTATTTGCATGAACTGATTTTTTTACAACCGTTTGCCCACGATACAAAGCAATTTTGTCTTTTCCGATGCCTACATACCCATAATCGGCATCTGCCATTTCGCCAGGACCATTAACTATACAGCCCATAATTCCGATTTTAACACCTTTTAAATGGTCTGTTCGCTTACGAATCATCGCAGTTGTTTCCTGTAAATCAAATAAGGTACGACCACACGAAGGACAACTGATATATTCGGTTTTACTCATGCGAGTACGAGCCGCTTGTAAAATACCAAATGAGGTGCTATTATGTATTTTTAATCTTTCAAGCGAATCTAATTTTGATTCTAAAATTGGCAAATCCAATAAAATTCCATCGCCAAAACCTTCAATCAAGACTCCGCCACAATCGGTTGCACTAAATAGCGTAAATACGCCCAATTGAAAATCGATTTTCGAAATATCTCCATATTGCATTCGTAAAACAACAGGATTTTTAATATAATACGTCAATAAATTAAAATAGATACTCCGAAGTTCAATCATAGGAGTCTTACTTTTTGCTTCCACAACCAAAACCGCATTTGTATGCTTTTTGATGAAATCAATAAAAACAGGCGTTAAATCATCAATTGTAATAGTTATAAAATTGATTGTTGAATGATTTTGTTTGGCTGGATTAAAAAATTCTTCCACTGAAAACAAAGGCAATTTGTTTTGTTTGTCGTCTTGCAAAAGCCAAGATTCATAATCCAAAATTTCTTTCAAGCCATTGGGCAACATAAATGGAATTGGTTTTTTTCCTGAAAACACATAATCAGCTCCCAAATCATTCATTCGCCATTTGTCGGGCAAAGGCAAATAAAAATGCCCAATTGAACGCAAATCTTCATGGTCAGTAACGTCAATTTGAGAATAATCTGCAATAACACGAGGTACATTTAATCCTCCAAAATTGCCCACTTCTATTGTTTCTCTTCTCTGATACGCAAAAGGATTAGTCGTTTTTAACTCAAAATTATTATTATTGAATCCGTTATTCGATTGAATATTTCTATTCAAATATCTATCAATCAATGACTTAGCAACAGGAGCTTCAAACTCTGGGTCTTCTGTGAGGCTTACTCTTACGGTATCTCCAAGTCCATCTTCGAGCAATGTGCCAATTCCCATTGCTGATTTTATTCTACCATCTTCGCCTTCGCCAGCTTCAGTTACGCCCAAATGCAAAGGATAAGGTTTCAACTTTTCTTGTTCTAATCTATGGGCCAACAAGCGATAGGCTTGCACCATCACTTGTGGATTTGACGATTTCATTGAAATGACAATATTGAAATAATTTTCGTCTTCACAGATTCTTAAAAATTCTAAAGCAGATTCGACCATTCCAAGTGGTGTATCGCCGTATCGACTCAAAATTCGGTCAGAAAGTGAGCCGTGATTTGTGCCAATTCGCATGGCAGTACCATATTCTTTACAAATTTTGATTAAAGGTAAAAATCTTTCACGAATTCGGTCAAGTTCAACTCGATAGCTTTCTTCGGTATAATCTATTGTTTCAAAACGTTTTTTGTCAGCATAATTTCCTGGATTTATTCTAACTTTTTCAACGATTCTTGCAGCCAATTCGGCCGCATTTGGCGTAAAATGAATATCAGCAACCAAAGGCGTTTTATAACCTCTGCGACGTAATTCGTTCTTAATATTTTCAAGATTTTGAGCTTCTTTTACACTCGGAGCAGTAATTCTAACTAATTCACAGCCACTTTCAATCATTCTGATTGTTTGTTCTACCGAACCAATTGTATCCATTGTGTCAATGGTTGTCATTGATTGCACACGAATCGGATAATCAGAACCCATGTAAAGGTCGCCAATACGAACTTGATTCGTGATTCGACGTGAATATTCAGTGAGTGAATTACAATATTTTTTTTCAGAATTTAACATACACAAGTTTTTTTCGTCCTTCAGGTTTATTTAGACCTTGTAGATTTTGCCCTAAATTTTACGCAAATTTAGTTATGAATATAACGTGTTTTACGATAGAAAGGTTGAAAATTTTATAAAGTATTCTTTCACTAAGTTTATTTTCCTACAATTTTATTATTTTTTGGTACTTTTGCAGATATTTTTTTATAAAAGAATGAATTTGACTGAAACAAAGCTCCCAATAATGGAGTCCTTTTATACTTTGCAAGGCGAAGGTTTTCATGCGGGAAAAGCTGCATATTTTATACGTTTGGGAGGCTGCGATGTGGGCTGCATTTGGTGCGATGTGAAAGAGTCGTGGGATGCTTCTATTCATCCACAAATATCTATTAATCAAATAGTTAGCGATGCAAAAGCTTTTGCTGGACGCTTAGCAGTTATCACTGGCGGCGAGCCTTTAATGTATAATTTAGATGAACTGACGAATGCTTTAAAACAAGCAGAATTTCAGACAAATATCGAAACTTCGGGAGCATATCCGATGTCGGGTTCGTGGGATTGGGTTTGTTTTTCTCCGAAAAAATTTAAAGAAGCACATCCAAGTATTTTTGAACAGGCAAATGAACTAAAGGTAATTATTTATAATAAGTCGGATTTCGTTTTTGCTGAAAAATATGCAAAAGTTGTCAATAAGAAATGTGAATTATTATTACAACCAGAGTGGGGAAAACAAGACAAAATGCTCCCATTGATGATTGATTACGTGAAAGAAAACCCAAAATGGCGAGTGAGTTTGCAGACCCATAAGTTTATGAATATTCCGTAAAGGGTCAAACCTGCGGTGTAGAGCTTATTACCTTCCCGTGCGTACTTTTGATGATTGGATAAAGTAAAATTGGCACTTTTTTTAAGAAACTTATGGCTAAGTTGGAGTTTGTTTCATTGCCAAAAAGTTTTTGTAATTGTCGTCCTCGCCAAAGTCTATTTTTGAAGTTTTTATTCCAAACGTCTGTATAATTGTGTTCTAATTTTTCACAAGAAATTTGATTATTAAGAAAATCACCAACTAAATGAGCAGACAATACCCCTGCCCTAATTGCGATTGACATTCCATTTCCTGCCAATGGAGCGATTAGTCCTGCGGTGTCACCAACCATCAAAACATGTTTACTTATTACACTTTTCTTGACAAAAATCACCTCATTGATAACTTCTGGCTTAGAAAACAAGAATTCAGCTTGCTCAAAAATTGCCTTTAAATGTGGGTTTTTAGATAAAATTTTTTCTTCCATTTCATCTATTCCGCTACTACCTTTCAGATTTTTTCGCTCCGAAAGATAGCACAAACAATATTTATTGTCTTCAATGGCAGAAATTCCACAATACCCACCATCAAAATTATGCAGAGCAATTAAATCCTTCGGAAAATCATATTTTATATGGTATTTTACGCCAATATAAGCAGTTTTCTGAGGCGAAAATTTACGATTAAGTATTTTATCTAATTTTGCTCGTTTACCATAAGCACCAATGACAACTTTAGCTTCAAAAGTTTTATTGGTATTGGTATCAACAAAAAAAACCTCATTGATTTGTTGAATTTCTTCTACACTTGTATTTAACTCGAATGTTACGCCTAATTTTTTAGCAATTAAATATAACTCATAATCAATTTTATAGCGACTAATACCAAAACCACCCATGGTAAGGTCAGTAAAAATTGAATTACCATTAACAGAAGATAACTGAAATTTCTGAATTTTGGTCGCACCAAGTGTATTTAAGTCTAAACCTAAGTTTTCTAAATAAGGTCTAACTTCGTTTGAAATATATTCTCCGCAAACTCTATGAAAAGGATAAGCATACTTTTCAATAACAAGCACGTCAAAGCCTTGTTTAGCAAGTTCAATAGATGCAGTAAGTCCTCCGAGTCCACCACCAACGATAACAGTATGATACTGCATGAATTTTTAGTTTTTAATAGTAAGTTTTTATTTTTTGTATTGCAAAGACAAAGTGTTTTTCCCTACAACTTTTCCTACTTCTTCTCCTTGTTCGATGCCATCTCTAAAGTGGATCCCACCATAAACTCTCGAAATACTACATTCACGGGCAGCTGCCCAGAATGAAGAAAAGCTTTTTGGTGGTCCAACAAAATATTTAGAATAATCAATAAAGCTAACATTTTCACCCATTTTTGCTGTCAAAACTGTTGCCATTGTGGAAGTTTGAGCCGAATGTCCTGATGGAAATTCCGGAAATGGTGGTGTTAATATGGATGGTTCCCACTGATTATCAATATAACGTTTGATAAAAGCAATTGGACGAATGAGGTTATATTGATATTTCAATCGCCAAGTAACGATAAAAGCATCGCTCACTGCAATTGATAAGTTGCTAAGCAATTCGGTTGCTCGACTTAAATCTACTGGGTTTTGTTTTAGAACTTGTGTTAAAATCGAAATTGAGTGCCCAGGTGCCGTATAAGTATAGGTTGCGGCATCGTCCCAAAAGTTGGCAATTTGCAATTTTTCGCTGTTGGGCGTTACTTGTTTAGAGATATTATAGACTTCCATAGCCATTTTGTAAAAAGGCGAATTGGGATAAATCGAAAACTCAACTTTAGGTTTTATATCAATTTCTTGCTGATTTACTTGTAAAAAAGTCCGATTTTGCCCCCAATTTGGATGTAATGGGCCTGTATTTTCTAAATCTGCAACACGGTTTATTTCAAAACATGATTGGCATTTGGGTAATTTATAGTTCATATTATAAGTTCTGATAAATGCCTGATGTCCACCGTCTGATTTTGAATATTCATAAATCCAATACGCAATCTTTGCCCCAAAAATCTTTGATTTTCTCATCGTTTGAGCAGAAACTTTATCAGTATAAAAATTATTTATAGTGTCATTAAGTGCATAAACTTTTTCCATCCAAATATAAGGTGCCGACGGAAAAAGTTTATCTACCAACTTAAAAATCGTACTATTTATTGCAATTGAAGTATTAAAATTGGTTGAATCAATGTTCAAACTATCGGGACGTCTGAACTCTTGTAACTGCCCTGAAAGTGAAATATTTTGTTTAAAAGTAGGCAAAATCGTTTCATAAGCGGCTAAATTGATATAAGCCATATTACGAGCGGCAATGCATGGTGTGTAGCCTTGTGTTTGTTCGACCAACTCAAAAATCAATTCATGCCACTTTACGAGCAAATCTGAATTATTAAAATCATAAACTCGTATAGGCTCAACTTTTACGTAAGTTGGATTGCCAATTTGAGTATTTTGCTCAATAACCTCAACAATTGGCTCTTCAACTTTGGTTGGTTTGACTGTTTTTGTAGGCTTCGCAATATTTGTTTGCTTTACAGGGGCTTTTGGTGACGCTGTTTTTTGATTAGTGGTATTTGTCTTCTTAGTTGTTGTTGTTGTTTGAGCAATTGCAAAAAAGTAATTGAATAATGTAATTAGAAAGAAAAGTGATTTTTTCATTTTTTGAGATTTTCCAGTAAATTTAGAGCTAATTTATGTTCCTTAGTTCAATTTTTTTCCAACAAATTTAATTTATTTCTTCACTTAAAAAAAAATCACCGTAATTTACGGCACGAAAACAAAAATAATTCAAACCCCATGCCCGCCAAAAAACTTTTTCTTCTTGATGCAATGGCTCTCATTTATAGAGCTCATTTTGCGTTTATCAAAGCCCCTCGTTTAACCTCAACAGGCTTAAACACCAGTTGTGTTTTTGGTTTTGCAAATGTTTTATTAGAGGTAATTCAAAAAGAAAAACCAACGCATATTGGTGTGGCGTTTGATTTGCCGGGAGGAACTTTTCGAAATGATATGTTTCCTCAATACAAAGCCAACCGTCAAGAGCAGCCCGACGACATTACGATTGCTATCCCTTATGTTAAAAAATTGGTTGCGGCAATGGATATTCCTTTGTTGATGATTCCAGGTTATGAAGCAGATGATGTGATTGGAACGCTTGCAAAAAAAGCTGCACAATTTGATTTTGAGGTTTTTATGATGACTCCCGACAAAGACTTTGGGCAGTTGGTCGAAGAACACATATATATGTATAAACCTGCTATTTTTGGTAAAAATGCCGAAAAATTAGGCGTAAAAGAAGTCTGTGAAAAGTGGGGAATTGAGCGACCAGACCAAGTAATTGACTTATTAGGTTTGATGGGAGATGCCGTAGATAATATTCCAGGAGTGCCTGGCGTAGGTGAAAAAACTGCCGCCAAATTGATTGCAAGTTATGGCTCGATGGAAGGCTTATACGAAAATGTTGAAAAATTGACTGGAAAATTGGCAGAAGCCATCAAAAACAATAGAGAACAGGCTTTTTTATCAAAAGATTTGGCTCGAATTGAGCTAAATGTTCCGATTGAATTTGATGAAGATTTCTTGAAGATTACTTCCCCTAATGTAGAAATGCTTTCGCCTCTTTTAGACGAATTAGAATTTAGAACACTTCGAAAAAGGTTACTTCCCAATGAAGTTCAAGAGTCATCAACAAGTAGTCGGAAGTCAGCTACGGGGAGCGATTTACTTTCAAGTCCACAATCTAATACAGGTGGCATTCCTCCAATAAATGCAATCAAAGCAAAAGCAGGAACACAAATTTCGATGTTTGATGCAGTGTCCTCTCCAACCCAAAACAATGTGGTTGCCGATTTTTCTTACGATTATTCATCCGACGAAACAGAGCAAGCAATATCGACTTCAAATAAAGACACAATTTATACCAAATTACACGAATATTATTTGATGGATTCTGTCGAATTACGTCAAAGTTTGATACAATATTTAGCTCGTCAAGATGAATTTTGTTTCGATACAGAAACAACTTCGGTTGATGCAGTTGACGCTGAAATCGTTGGACTTTCATTTGCTTATCGAGCTGGTGAAGCTTATTATGTTCCGGTTCCGCAAAATCAAGCTGAAGCTCAACAAATTCTTGAAGAGTTTAGACAAATATTTGAAAATGAAGCAATTATGAAAATCGGACAAAACATTAAATACGATTTAATGATTCTAAAAAACTATAATGTTGAGTTAAAAGGCAAACTTTTTGATACAATGCTGGCACATTATATCATCGAACCAGAGCAGCGTCACGGCATGGATTACTTGGCGAATACTTACCTTAATTATGACCCAGTTTCTATTGAAGCATTAATTGGTAAAGGAAAAACTCAAGGCTCAATGCGAGATGTAGAATTTGAGAAAATTAAAGAATATGCTGCCGAAGATGCCGATATTACGCTTCAACTAAAAGCAATTTTACAGCCAAAAATAGCAGCTTATCAGCAAGAAAAGCTACTTGAAGACCTCGAAATGCCTTTAGTAAATGTATTGGCGAGCATGGAAATGGAAGGAATAAGAATTGACATGGGAGCTTTGAACGAGATGTCAAACGTGCTTGATTTTGATGTTAAGCAAATTCAGTCAGACATTTTTAATTTAGCTGGACAAGAATTTAATGTAGCTTCACCAAAACAACTTGGTGATATTTTATTTGATAAACTCAAATTAGACAGTAAAGCAAAAAAGACCAAAACTGGGCAATATGCAACGGGCGAAGATATACTTTCTAAATTAGAAAATGAGCATGAAATTGTTCGCAAAATATTAGATTTTAGAGAGTTGGTAAAGTTGAAAAACACGTATGTTGATGCTCTACCTCTACTAATTTCAAAAAAAACAGGCAGAATTCATACGTCTTATAATCAAGCAGTTGCTGCAACGGGACGTTTGAGTTCGACAAATCCCAATCTCCAAAATATTCCTATTCGTACACCGCGTGGACGAGAAATTAGGAAAGCATTTATACCACGAAACGAAGATTTTGTTATTCTTTCAGCCGATTATTCGCAAATTGAACTCCGAATTATGGCCGCATTTAGCGAAGACGAAAGTATGTTGGAAGCCTTCAACCAAGGCATTGATATTCACTCGACCACTGCCTCCAAAGTATTTAAAGTTGCTTTGGAAGAAGTTACTTCTGAGATGCGTAGAAAAGCAAAAATGGTTAATTTTGGCATTATTTATGGCATTTCAGCTTTTGGATTAGCCCAAAGATTAAATATTTCACGAGGTGAAGCCAAAGAAATTATTGATGCTTATTGGGTAGAATTTCCAAAAATAAAAATTTTCATGGATAGTACCATTAATAAAGCCCGTGAAATGAAATTTGTTGAAACGATTTTAGGTCGTAGAAGATATTTGCGAGATATTAACTCCCAAAACCAAACTGATAGAGGTTTTGCAGAACGTAACGCTATCAATGCTCCAATTCAAGGTTCGGCGGCCGATATGATAAAAGTTGCGATGATAAATATTCACAAATTCATGAAAGATGAAAACCTTCAATCAAAAATGATATTGCAAGTACATGACGAATTGGTTTTTGATGCTCATCGCTCAGAAGTTGAGTATTTGAAGCAAAAAGTAAATGAGCTGATGTGCAATGCGATTCCGATGGTAGTAAAAATGGAAACAGGAATGGGCGTAGGCGAAAACTGGCTGGAAGCACATTGATAATTATCAGTGAGCAATAATATTATTACAAATTCACTCATTCAAGAACGGGCGGCGAACCGCTTTACTCATTTACACATGAACGTAAGTATAATTATACTCGCTGCGGGAGCTTCAACACGCATGGGAATGCCCAAACAATTGCTAATGATTGAAGGAAAAACCCTTATCAGACGAGTATCTGAAATGGCAATTGAAACCTCATGCCATCCAATTGTTGTGGTTTTGGGGGCAAATAAAGAACCGATTCGCAAAGAAATTGAGAAAATTCCTTTGACAATTATTGAAAACCCAAAATGGGATGATGGAATGTCAAGTTCAATAAAAATGGGTTTGGTTGGTGCTTATATGACCCACAAAGAAATAGATGCAGCTATCTTTTTGACTGTCGATATGCCTTTTGTTTCGGTAGAGTTAATCAATAAAATGATAAAAAAAGCAACAGAAGAACCTGATAATCAAATAGTTGCATCATTTTATGAAAATCAAGTAGGCATTCCTGTATTATTCAAACGTTCAGTTTTCAATGACTTGCTCGAACTAAAAGGCGATGAAGGTGCTAAAAAACTCGTAATGGAAAATAAAGATAAAACCTCCTTAATAGATTTCCCAGAAGGGAAATTTGATTTGGATACGATTGATGAATATTGGAACTTTGTTGGACAAATAAATCAGAACTAATGAAAGTTGTTGGATATTATATTGCTTTGCCATTTTTATTATTTGTTTCTTACCTTCCATTCCCCGTATTGTACTTACTTTCAGATTTTCTTTACTTGATTACATATTATGTCATTGGGTATCGAAAAAATGTGGTTCGTCAAAACCTTAAAAAAAGTTTTCCTGAAAAATCACCTGCCGAATTAATCAAAATAGAAAAACAATTTTATCATTATATTGTAGATTTTTTCTTGGAAACGCTGAAGTGTGTAACTATTTCCAAATCTTCTTTAATGAATAGAATGACCATTGAAAATCGTGAAATTTTAGAAGATTTATACAAAAAAAACAAAAATATTATTATCACGATGGGGCATTATGGAAACCATGAATTTGTCAATTTAGCACTGCCTTTCATTATTCCACACAAGCCCAAAGTCGTTTATCGCCCATTGACAAATGAATACTTTAATGCTTTATTTTTAAAATTTCGTACAAAATTTGGCGTAATTATGATTTCTATGGCAGAGGCATTTCGAGAAATTTCTAAGCCTGAAGACCGCCCATTTGCTTTTTTTCTTGTAAATGACCAATCTCCACCACCCGAGAGGTCTTACTGGACATTATTTTTGAACCAAGATACCGCTTTTTTTACTGGTGTAGAACGTTTTTCGAGGCAATTTAATATGTCTGTCGTATATTTATGTGCCAATCGAATTTCAAGAGGAAAATATCAAATAAAAATTGAACTGCTTACCGAAGTACCCAATGAAATTGCCGAAGGAGAAATTTTAGAAATGCACGCAAGAAAATTAGAGAGAGACATCTTGGCCGATCCATCAATCTGGTTTTGGTCGCACAAAAGATGGAAATTCACAAGAGTTAATGGTGAAATTGTACCTACAAGCTACAAAAAATGAAAAAAACAAAATTTCTAATTTTACGCTTTTCATCCATTGGTGATATTGTTTTGACCACGCCCATTGTAAGGTGTTTGAAATTGCAATTTCCTAATGCAGAAGTACATTTTACCACAAAAAAGCAATTCAAAGTTATAGTTGAAAACAATCCTTATATTGACAAATATTTTCTTCTTGAAAAATCGCTCAACAGACTCATAAAAGACTTACAATCAGAAGATTATGATTATATTATTGATTTGCATAATAATCTTAGGACTTCAATAATTAAGTTTAGAATTCCTGCAAAATCTTTTTCTTTTGATAAATTAAATTTCAAAAAATGGCTTTTGGTTAATTTCAAAATTAACATAATGCCTAACATTCATATCGTTGATAGATATTTAAAAACGGTTGAAAGTTTAGGCATTAAAAACGACAATCAAGGGCTTGATTATTTTATTCCAGACAGAGATAATGTTGTCATAAATGAAGTTTTTGTAGCTTATGTTATTGGTGGTCAGCACTTTACCAAAAAGCTACCAACACATAAAATCATCGAAATTTGTGAGCTAAGCCATACTAAAGTTATACTTTTAGGTGGGAAAGAAGATTTTGAAACGGGTGAAATAATACAAAAAGCTTTGGGCAAAAAAGTTATCAATGCTTGCGGCTCATATAATCTAAATCAATCGGCCTCGCTTTTGCAACAAGCTGAATATGTCATTTCGCACGATTCTGGCTTGATGCACATGGCGGCCGCTTTGAAAAAACGCATCGTATCAATCTGGGGAAACACCGTTCCAGCATTTGGAATGTACCCGTATCTCACGGATTATAAACTAGTTGAAAACAATAATATTTCTTGCCGACCATGTTCAAAAATTGGCTATTCAAAATGCCCCAAGGGGCATTTTAAGTGCATGCAAGACCTTGATTTAACAACTATTTCATAGAGCTTTTTTAAAGCGATTTCAAACTATAATCATAATTTGGACTATTAATACATCTTTTTTACTCACTCTTCAATCTTATGTAAAAAAGTATTTGGATTGCCATTACTTGAAGTAATAATATTTTTATCAAAAAAATCTGTAGTTGAAAAAGTCCCAAAAACAAGTATTTTTGTTCCACTTTTCGAGATATTCATACTACTATCGTTTTGATTTCCTCCCCCATTTTTAGCCATTTGAAAGCCCCCGAATTATCAAATTTTGCGGCAAAATAATCTTTCATTCCAAATGATTTTGCAGGAATTGTTCCGAAAAAAGGAGTTGCAAGTACCCTGTTAAATATAGGAAAACCCTTTCTTTACATGTCATAACTGACGAAGATTATTTGAAAACAATTATGCATAATTTAACAAATATTGCCATAAAAGCACTCAAAAATACACCAAATGCACATATTCACTGGGAAGCAAGACAAGAAAACAAGCAAAATAGTATTGGCAATAACAGACAATGGCTCGGGCATTTTGAAGCAACAACTCAATGCTTTGTATTCAGACGAAACTGCAATTGGCTCAAAAACAGGTTTGGGCTTACACTTAATTCGTGACTTGGCCAAAGCAATTGCTTGTAAAATTGATGTAAAATCAGCCCCAAATCTGGGGTCAGAATTTCAACTAATTTTTGTAAATGGGTGAAGTTTCACTATTTTTGTTACAAATATCCTAACTTCATCAATCATGCAAAAAAAAATTATCTACGCAATTTGTTTAATTGCATCATTCCCTTCATTTTCTCAAAAAATAATTAACCGAGACCCACAGATTGAAACTTTGGTAAAACAAATTTCAAGCGATAGTTTGAAAAAGTTCGACGAAAAATTAGTTTCTTTTGGTACTCGAAGCACACTTTCTACTACAACCGATTCAAAACGAGGCATTGGTGCCTCTCGGCTTTGGGTTTTAAGTAAATTCAAAGAATTTGCCAAACTATCGGAAGGTCGAATGACAGCCGCTTTAGACACTTTTACCCTACAGCCCGACGGTAGAAGAATTGATAAAGCTATAGCGATGGCAAATGTAATGGCAACGCTCAAAGGCACAGACCCCAACGACGACCGCATTTTTATGGTCAGCGGACACATTGATAGCCGTGTAACCAATGTAATGAACCGAGAATCTGATGCTCCTGGAGCAAATGACGATGGCAGTGGAACGGTTGCTGTAATCGAATTGGCAAGAGTGATGGTAAAATCAAAATTTCCTGCAACAATTATTTTTGTAGTTGTTAGTGGTGAAGAACAAGGGCTTCTCGGAGCAACCTACTTAGCCGAAAAAGCCGTGAAAGAGAACTGGAATTTGGAGGCTTTACTAAATAACGATATCATGGGTTCAAACAATTCAAACGAAACTAATATCATTGATAATACTCGTTTAAGGGTTTTTAGTGAGGGATTGCCCGCTTTTGAAATGGACAAAAAAGTAGGAGCAATTCGTCAATATGGAGCAGAAAATGATGGAAAATCACGCCAATTGGCTCGTTATTTAAAAGAAACAGGCGAACGCTACGTTGATAATTTGGAAGTAGTTATGATTTATAGAAACGACCGATTTTTGCGTGGAGGCGACCATACACCATTTGTAACCCGTGGATTTACAGCAGTAAGAATGTCTGAAATGAATGAAAATTTCTTGCATCAACACCAAGATTTAAAAACAGAAAATGGTGTAGAATATGGAGATTTACCAAAATTTATGGACTTTGAATACCTCCGCAAAAACACTTGTGTCAATTTAGCAACATTAGCAAACTTGGCAAAATCACCATCGATGCCACAAGATGTAGTTTTAGATGTTCGTGGACTCGGTAATTCAACCAATTTGAATTGGAAAGTTCCAAAAAGTGGCAAAGTGAAAGGATATTATGTGATGTTGCGTGAAACGGCGATGCCGTATTGGCAAAAGAAATTTTTCACGACTGAGCTAAAAATCAGCCTTTCATATTCAAAAGATAATTATTTCTTTGCCGTTCAGTCTGTCAGTGAAGATGGCAATGAAAGTTTGCCAGTTTTGCCAAGAGTTGGCCTTAGAAATGCGGGTGAATAATAGTGTTTTTGTGGCACAATTCTCCAAATTGTGCCACAAAACAACCAAAATTAAACTTTTAACCTTTTCTCTTTATTCAACCAAAACCTTAAAACAATGGAATTATTACCGAAAATTCTAGTTGCTTTAGTTGCCCTCGAACATTGCTATATACTGTGGCTCGAAATGTTCGTCTGGACCACCAGAGGTCCAAAAGTATTCAAGAGTTTATCTAAAGATTTGTTTGTTCCAACCAAAGCACTCGCTGCCAATCAAGGTTTGTAAAATGGTTTTTTGGCAGCAGGCTTATTTTGGTCATTGCTTATTCAAGATATTGTGTGGGCAGATAATGTTGCGATCTTTTTTCTTTCTTGTGTAATTGTAGCTGGAATTTATGGCGGACTCACTGCTGGCAAACGTATTTTTTATGTACAAGCGATTCCTGCAATTTTAGCATTGATTTCTGTGATTTTATTGTAAAATGTATAAAGAATTAGAAAATAACCATATAAAAAATAAAAGAAAATGCCCACCAATTTGGCGGGCATTTTGACTTATGGAGTACAACAAAACCACAATAAAAGTACGGTTTGAACCGCAATTGTGATTTTGTCACAAAATTATAATAAATATTTTTATGCTTCCACTAATGATTCGTCATGTTGGCTAACATCAAGGCCTATTTTCTCATCAGATTCTGAAACACGTAATGGTAAAATCATATCTGTAATTTTGAGCATTACAAATGACATTGCAAAAGCAAAAACTGAAACAATTACCAAGGCTATTATATGATTGATAAATAGT
>NZ_JAYWCU010000032.1:0-6251 GCF_043780375.1 Emticicia sp.
TCAAGGTGTTCTTTGGACATCTAATTCTTTCTTTATTTTTGTTTTCGCACTACAAAAATATGAAAGAATTTTTTTATGCTCTTTGGACAACCTACCTGTAAGGTTTATAAAACCTTGCAGGATTTGACACAAAAAACATCAATCAAATACCTTTTTCCTGCCAAACTGCCATATTAATTTGCTTGGCATGAGTATTGAACAATTAAATTCTCCAAGAAACATTTTGATTGTCAGAAACCTTTTGTACTTTCACTCTGACATTCTGGCAGATAATCAGGTTCGTTTTATCAAATTATCAAAGCCTTGATTATCAAATATGTAAGAAAATTACGACCAAGCAAAATTACAAATCAACCAAATCCGTTATTAAAATTAGATAATAATGACTCCTCTGACAATCAGCGAAATCAAAAAATCAGTTTCAAATCAACGGTCAAATTATAGAGGTATATAATGAATAGAGATGCATTCTCAAAACTTGTAATGGCAAGACAAGACGTTGAAAACGTTGAAATGATAGAAATTGCTTCGCCTGATGAAGTAATGGAAAACGAAGATAATTTGCCAACTGATTTGGCTCTATTATCTTTACGGAATACCGTTTTATTTCCTGGAATCGTTATTCCTGTAACTGTAACGCGGTCGAAATTTATAAAAATGGTAAAAAAAGCCTATCGCACCGACCGAACAGTTGGCGTGGTAGCACAATTGCGTCATACACCAAACGAGCCAACACCTGAAGACCTCTACAAAGTTGGAACTATCGCCCATATTTTAAAAATGATTGTGTTGCCAGATGGTAACGTGACGGTTATTATTCAAGGTCGTAGACGTTTTGAAGTGTTGGAATATACCCAAACAGAACCTCATTTGACGGCAAATGTGAAATATATTTCCGAAAATTTTCCAAATACTCGGAAAAAAGAAACAAAAGCCTTGATACAAAGCCTCAAAGAAGCAGCCTATAAGATTTTGAATCTAAATCCTGATATTCCTCGTGATGCCCAAATGGCAATCAGCAATATAGATAGTCCAAGTTTCTTGACACACTTTTTATCGTCAAATCTGAATATCGAAATCAGCGAAAAACAATTGCTTCTGGAAACTTTTGATGGGGGAGAGCAAGCCCATAAGCTACTCGAACACATGATGAGGGAGATTCAGTTGTTAGAAATCAAACGAGATATTCAGAGCAAAGCGAGCATTGATATTGACCAACAACAACGTGAATATTATTTACGCCAGCAAATAAAGGTTTTGCAGGAAGAATTGGGCATGGAATCGCCAGACCAAGAGGTAGAAAAATTGCGTGCAAAAGGTGCGAAAAAGAAATGGACGAAAGAGGCAAACGACCATTTTAACAAAGAATTGAACAAAATTTTACGCATGAATTCGATGTCGCCCGAATACGGTGTGTCTTTGAATTATGCTGAAACAATGGTCGATTTGCCTTGGAATGAATTTACAAAAGATAATTTTGATTTAAAGCGTGCCAAAAAAGTGCTTGATGCAGACCATTCAGGGCTTGAAAAAGTAAAGGAGCGTATCATCGAATACTTGGCAGTTTTGAAGCTAAGAAGCGACATGAAAGCACCAATTTTGTGCCTTTATGGTCCTCCAGGCGTAGGAAAAACTTCTCTCGGAAAATCAATTGCGAAAGCATTAGGTCGAAACTATGTAAGAATGTCTTTAGGCGGCTTGCATGATGAAGCCGAAATTAGAGGGCATCGCAAAACCTACATTGGTGCTATGCCAGGAAAATTAATTGTAAATCTTCAAAAAGCCAAGTCATCCAATCCTGTTTTTGTTTTAGATGAAATTGATAAAATAAATAGAGACCACCGTGGCGACCCTTCATCGGCATTGCTCGAAGTGCTTGACCCAGAGCAAAACAATGCTTTCAAAGATAATTATTTGGAAGTTGATTTCGACCTCTCGAAAGTGCTTTTTATCGCAACCGCCAACTCACTGGATACAGTACAAGGACCTTTGCGAGATAGAATGGAAATAATTGAAATTTCGGGATATACGGTTGAGGAAAAAATAGAAATTGCAAGAAAACACCTCGTTCCAAAGCAATTGGAGCAACACGGAATCAAGCCAAAAGATTTGAAGATTGACGATAAAGCAATTCAGAAAGTAATTGAAGGCTACACCCGTGAATCGGGCGTGCGACGTTTGGAGCAACAAATAGGTGCTTTAATCAGAAAAATTGCAAAATCGATTGCGATGGAAGAAAATTATCCAAAAATTGTGAAAGCTGAGCATGTAGAGAAAATGCTCGGTGGCGTAGTTTTCGATAGAGATATATATGAAGGAAATGATGTGCCAGGAGTAGTAACAGGTTTGGCTTGGACTTCGGTGGGTGGAGATATTCTCTTTATTGAGTCAAGTTTAAGTCGTGGAAAAGGACAAATTACGCTTTCTGGTCAATTAGGCGACGTAATGAAAGAATCTGCAATCACAGCACTTTCTTACCTAAAATCTCATGCTGATAATATTGGTATTGACTACAGGATTTTCCAAAATTATGACCTTCACGTACACGTTCCGCAAGGAGCTGTACCAAAAGATGGTCCTTCGGCAGGAATTACGATGCTCACTTCGATGGCTTCGATGTTTACGCAACGCAAGATTAAGCCAAACACAGCAATGACCGGAGAAATTACACTTCGTGGAAAAGTTCTACCAGTAGGAGGTATCAAAGAGAAGATTTTAGCTGCCAAACGTGCTGGAATAAAAGACATCATTATGTGTTATAAAAACCGTAAAGATGTAGAAGAAGTTGGCGAGACTTACACTCAAGGATTGACTTTCCATTATGTAGATTATGTAGAAGAAGTTCTTGAAATTGCTCTTTTGCAAGAAAAAGTTAAAAACCCTTTGAACTTTATCCTTCCTGAAGAAAAGAAAGAAACGCCAGTTTTGCCTTTGGATGTTGTGATAGTATAAAAGGCTTAAAAGTTGTATAAACAAAACCCCCCTCTAAATTTTAGAAGGGGTTTTTTGTTTGAAAACATGATCATTTAATTTTTTTCCGCTCCTTGTATTTTAGATGCCCCCTTTTGTGGAATACCAGGTTGTGTTATTTCAAAATTTTCTTTTACTTTGGCATCAGCAACCATTTTTCGAACATCAGCCAATAGTTTCTTGGCATCATAAATTACGCCGTCCTTTACAGTATATTTTACGCCACCAACTCTGGTAACTTCATTTTTATCATTGACCTTGATTGCTCCAGTACCGTAGAGTGTCTTGAGATTTGCCAAAGGATTTTCTTCGGTAATTACAAAATCAGCTAATTTTCCTACTTCAACTGAACCAATTTGATCTGCCATGCCGAGAGCTTCTGCTCCTTTGATGGTTGCAGCACGAATGACTTCTAAAGGGTGGAAACCAGCCTCACGAAGCAATTCAAGCTCACGAATATAGGCAAAACCATAGAGTTGATAAATAAAACCAGAATCAGAACCCGTTGTTACTCGTCCCCCCTTATTTTTATACTCGTTCACAAAACGCATCCATATACGATAATTTTCTTTCCAAGCAACTTCTTGTTCTGTACCCCAATTGAGCCAATAAGAACCATGTGAAAGACGACTTGGCCCATAAAAACGCCATACAGTGGGCAAAGTATATTCATCGTGCCATTCTGCTCGTCGGGCAAGCATCAAATCTCGATTTGCTTCATAAATATTAAAAGTTGGGTCGAGTGTGAAATCAATTTTAATGAGTTCATCCATCACTTGATTCCATTTAGCAGAACCAGGCTCGGCCGCTTGTTTCCAAAGTTTTCCTGCTTCTTCAAAACGATTTTGTTCATTATTATAATTATAATCGGCAGGATAATTTTGTAGGGTTCGCTCGTCGAAAAGAGCTTCGGGCAAGCCATACCAATGTTCCATGCTTGTAAGTCCAGCTTTTGCAGTTGCCAAAACATTCATGCGAGCTACTTCCAGTTGGGCGTGATGGCAAGCTGAACGAAGTCCGATTTTCTTGTTTTCGTCTAATGCAGCTCTAAAAACCATAGGTTCAGCACCAAAAAACTTAATTCCATCCGCACCTTTGGCAGCATTATCTCGTACCCATTGACGTGCTTCTTCAGGTGTAGTAATAGGTTTGTCGCTTCCCATACCGAATGCGGTATAGGCTTTGATGCGTGGAGCAGTGATTTCATTTTTCTCGCTTCTACGTTTTTGGTCGAGCGTCCAATCTAAGCCATTTCCTGCCGAAGGGTCACGAATAGTAGTGATGCCATGAGCCAGCCAAAGTTTGAATACATATTCGGCTGGTGTGCCTTGTTGTTTTCCTCCGATGTGTCCGTGCATATCAATGAAACCAGGCATTAGGTACATTCCTGTACAATCTAGTTCCTTATCACCTTCATTTAGTTTTGGACGACTTTTTGGATCAATCGGCACACCTGGGTAACCCACTTGCTTAATTTGAGCAATTTTGTTTTTTTCAATCACAATATCTATAGGGCCAACGGGCGGAGCACCAGTGCTATTGATGAGTGTTACCCCCCTGATGATTGTTCGATTGGCGTATTCACCTTCAGCACGATTGGGTGCTTTTTCGATTTGGGCAAATACAAATGTTGTAATGAAGCTAAAGAGAAGTGTAATTTTTTTAGACATGATATTTTGGTAGGTTTTTAGCAAATTTACTGATGATTTGTTGAATTCATAAAATTTGAAGCAATTTTTAAAATATCTTAAAAAATATCCTTAGGCTGGTGTTTTTTGACGAATTTTGTATTTCTCATTGAAAACGTCTTTAAATTTATGAATAAAATAGAAGCCACCCTAAAAATGAAATGCCCACGCTGCCACGAGGGTGATTTATTTACAACAAAAAATCATTTTTCTTGGCAAAAACTCACCAAAATGCACGAAAACTGCCCCAAATGTAATTTGAGGTATGAGCGTGAATCAGGTTTTTTTTATGGAGCAATGTATATAAGTTCTATTATTAATATGGTGTTTTTCGTAGCTGCTACCATTGCTTATTATGTGTATTTCGATGAACGAGTTGATTGGCGAATTTATATTTGGTCTTATGTACTTTTTACTGTTTTGATAACACCATTTATTTATCGTCTTTCACGCTCCATTTGGTTAGAGATTTTCAATGATTATAAACCGCAAATAGAATAGGAGACTATTTTTTGCCTTCCAACATTACCCCAAAAGTCCAGCGAAAATCATTGTTTTTTCTGCCAGGAACAACCACGCTTTCGTAAGAATTTTCCATCATACTGCGAAAACTTACGTTTTTGGAAACCTGGTAACGTAAAATCAAATTACCATTCCATCGAAAATTCTTTTCGGTAATACTGGGTTGTACATAAAGGGTGTGCGAGAGAGACATTTTGCCTTTGTCGAAGGTATATTCTCCAAAAAGTCGAGTAGAATTTCGCCAAAGGTTTCGGTCAGGAAATTTTTCATTGATTACAAAATCGGTCTTTTCATATAGCAAAACGTTTGTAACAGAAAGATAAACGGTTTTTTTCTGAACCAATTTTAAACCAAAACCACCTGCTCCAACAAAGCGATTGTTTATTTTCCGAAGATTACTTCGCTCAAATGAAGTGAAAGCTAAATAATAAAATCGTTTTTCGTACAGAAAACTTGCCCGAAGGTCAGCAAAAGTCTCTCGCTCGGCCGAAACCTTGTTTTGATTGCCGTAAATATATGATGGACTACTCGATAGTTTGAATGTTTTATGTAAATTCCAGTCTAAACTTGTTGCAAATTGAATCAAAGCACGACTAACATTTCCTGAGGTAACTGTACCATCGGTAGAAAATCGATAACGAAATTTGGCGGGTTTATCATCTTTTTTATCCTCCACTTCTTCGGTACTTTCTTCATCACCCTCTTCCTCTTGGGCAGAGCTGTCTGCTTGCATTACTCGATTATTTACATGTTGTAGTGTATCTTGTGGGGTAGCTTGAGCGTTAGAGCTTATATAAAATGAAAAAAGAAATAGAATAAGTAACTTTATTTTCATGGTTTTTGGGGTTAGGTTTTGTGTTTAAGATTAAAAAAGCCATTTATCAGCCAAAACAAGGTCTTTAAATAGCTTCCTCATATTTTGTCACAAAAATTGCATTTCTTTGTTAATAAAGCAACTTTTGATTAGGCTTAACAGGGTTTGTTCATAAAAAAAAAGGTTACTTAAATATTGCTGGTATTAACTTCCAGTTTTTAGTCAATTTTTCTCTTAGGATGGATTTATTACCACCT
>NZ_JAYWCU010000033.1:0-29518 GCF_043780375.1 Emticicia sp.
CAAGAAATCGAATATTCATTCACAGCCAACATCAAGTAAAGAGTATAAACTAAGTTCAAGCCCAAAGAATAAAGATAAAAATGGATTTAGAACATTGAAATTGGATGAAGTAAATTTGGTTTCGTCTTATTATAACCAAGATGGTAATCGTTCGGCTGTTACGGGTGGAATTGGCACAGAAAAGCTGATTGACTTTGCCAATTCATTAGATGTAAAATTTTCTTTTTTGGACAAAAAAGCACGCAAACACTCAATTATTGGTGAAGCCGCCATTGATTATTACTCATCGGCGTCGTCAGATAAAATAGACCCTCGCTCTGTTTCTTCTGCATCAATGACTGATATTCATTTTTATCCAACACTTGCATGGAGTATGAAAAATGATAAAAAGCGAATTTCAGTTGGCTCAAGTTTATCATATTCAACCGAATGGGATTATCAATCTTATGGCGGAAATCTGAGTTTTTCAAAATCATCGAAAGATAATAATACTGAACTCAGCTTAAAAATAGGAGCTTTTTTTGATACATGGTCAGTGATTTTGCCTTATGAACTTCGACCTGATGGTTATGGTTCGGGAGCAGAAGGCGATAATAATATTGCCCACAAAAGACGAAATTCTTATAATGCTTCGATTGGCGTTTCACAAGTAATTAATAAACGTTTGCAGTTGATGGCGGTTATCGAACCATCTTACCAAGAAGGGCTTTTGAGCACACCTTTTCACCGAGTATATTTTAGCAATGGAACATTGAAAGTAGAGAAATTGCCTGGCACTCGTTCTAAATTACCTATAGGACTTCGTGTTAGCTATTTCATGGGCGACCATTTTATTATACGAAGTTTTTACCGCTATTATCAAGACAATTGGGGCATGACCGCTCATACAGTGAGCGTAGAAGTACCCATAAAAATAACGTCATTTGTTTCAATAACCCCACATTATCGCTTTAATAGTCAGTCTGGAGTGAAGTATTTTGCTCCAATTAATAGCCATAAAATCGCTGAAACGTTTTATACTTCAGATTTCGACATTTCAGGTTTTAGCAGTGCATTTTGGGGAACTGGTATCAGAATTGCCCCACCTGATGGCGTTTTAGGAATCAAGAACTGGAATACTGCCGAACTTCGCTACGGACATTACAGTCGAAGCAATGGTATGGTAGCCAACACTATTACGCTGAGTGCGAAGTTTAAGTAAAAAAGACAATATTTAAGCCAACTATCAATAGAAATAGTTGGCTTGATACTTAAAACATTTCCAATTCTTTCGGTTTATTTTTTTTAAATCAACGCTTAAACCTTCCAAACTTCCTTAAATACATTTATAAACGCCTTCATCTCGTCCATTGTTCCAATACTAACTCTCCCCCATTTTTTGCCGTTTAATTCTTTAAAGTCATCACGAAGAAGGATTTTTTTGTCAGCCATATCTTTTGCAAATGTTCCGTTGTAGTTATCTATCGGAAACATTACAAAATTGGCTTGCGAAGATACCGCTCCTATGCCCAAATCGTTGAGGGTTTTACATGTATAGTCGGCGGCTTCTCGGTTTTTTTTGAGATACATTGCTAAAAACTCCTTGTCGTCGAGTGCAGCAATGGCGGCATTCATCGAAATTCTTGACACACCCATAGAGCCTGAGGCTTGGTATTTTGCCATATCTTTTATTGTATCAGCATGACCAATTATGTAACCAACCCGTAACCCTGCAAAACCATAAACCTTTGAAAATGTGCGACTTATCAATACATTTTTGTTTGTTTTTACCATATCAGAAACCGACTGGTTCAGAAATTCAAAATAGGCTTCATCCACCATCACCATTGTTTTCTGGCTTACTTCCTCAACAAAATTTCTAAGAACTTTGGCTTCCAAAATTGTACCCGTTGGATTGTTCGGATTGCATAAATAAACCAATTTTGTGTCGGCCTTTATCTTACTTTTCATGGCTTCCAAATCAATGATTTTATCGCCCGTTATTGGCACATTGATGAGTTCCATGCCTAGATTTTTGCAATTATTGGGTAAAGTAGCAAAAGTCGGATAAGGACATATAACACTACCCCCATTGCGTGAAACATAAATGCTGGTAAGTCCCAAAACTTCGATTGAACCTGCAGTAATTAAAAAATTATTAGGATTAAGTGTTTCTCTTTCAGCCAATTTTTGATAAAGGTTGCCTGTAACTGTAGAAACAAGGTAGCGATTGCCATCAGATAATGTTTCTTTCAAGGCTTTAAGTGCCAGTGGAGAAATGCCATAAGGATTTTCGTTTTTATCCAAATGAATCATGCCATCGTCTGACGCACGAATTTTGTCAGAAAAAGCAAAAGAAGAGGCCGAAGCTGAAACTCCAGCAAGCGTTAAACCACTAATTTTTAACCAATCACGACGTTCCATAGCTTATGATTTAAAGTGAAAATCAAAGTTATGTTTTTTTTGTATTATTTATTGTAATAATTAAATATTTACATGGTAAAATTTATTGATTGAATCAGCTTACCTGTTTTTTCTCAATAAAATCTTTGAAAGCTTTGCGATAAGTGTCGCTGATTGGAAGGAAGTTTTTGCCGATTTGGACTTTTTCTTTGTCAATTGCATCAATGGCGTCGAATGCAATAATAAAAGAATTATGAATTCTAATAAACTGATGATGCGGTTCGCCGCCCGCAGGTAATTGTATTTCTAAACTTTTCATAGTTTGAAGGGTAACTACCTTTCTCTCTTTGGTATGAATACTCACATAGTCTTTCAATCCTTCGATGAATAAGATTTCATTCAAACGAATTTTCACCAACTTTGTACCATCTTTTACAAAAATAAAAGCCTGACTTCCCTCTGAGCTTACAGTAATTTCTTGCACGATTTTTTCTTGTACAACAGGCTGCGAGGCTGTGAGGCGTATCATTGCTTTTTCGACTGCTTTTAAGAACCTCTCTAAGCTGATAGGCTTCAATAAATAATCAAAAACTTCCAATTCGTAGCCTTCCAAAGCATATTCTGAGTAGGCAGTGGTGAGAATTACCAAAGGTTTTTTTTGAAGGATTTTGAGTAAGGTAATTCCAGTAATTTCGGGCATTTGAATATCCGAAAACAAAATATCAACCGTATTTTCTCGCAAGAAATCTAATGCCGCCAACGAACTCGAAAATGATTTGACTAATGTTAATTGTGGTACTTTCTTGACATAAGCCTCCATTAAACTACGAGCCAATGGCTCATCTTCGATGATGATACAAGTAAACATTTCTTTATATATTTTGTCTGCTCACCCTCGCCTTTTTCAAGCGAAAAGATTTAAAAATAAGTTCTTTTCCTGAAAAAGAGAGGAATTCAGGATGAGGTGAATTAATTCAAATTTAATTTCAATACAATTTTATAATCGCTCTCATCTTCATTTACTATCAAATTATAGTTATTTGGATAACTCAAATCTAATCTTCGATTGACATTTTGTAAACCAATACCCGATTTCTCGTTGGTATTTTCCATGTTTTTAGGTAGTTTACTATTTTCTACGCAATAAGTGCAACTCTTTCCTTCAATATCAATCAAAATGTTTACATAAGCATTGGTCGAATTATTGCTTACGCCGTGTTTGAAAGCATTTTCGAGAAAAGTAATAAATATCAATGGTACAATCTGAACTTCGTTTGGATTGCCTATTATCTCAAAATTAATAGGTACTTGGTTATCCAAACGTAGCTTTTCCAGGCTGATATAATTTTTCATGTACTCAATTTCTTTGCTCAATGAAACCTTAAGATGGTTAGAATCATAGAGCATATATCGCATCATTTGCGAGAGCTTTTCGATTACCTCCGTTGTGTTCGGAGAGTTAATCATGGCAAGATAATATAAATTATTGAGTGTGTTGAACAAAAAATGTGGATTTATTTGTGCTTTCAAAAAACGCAATTCAGCGGTGAGTCTTTCGTTTTCTAATTCTTTTTTCTTCGATTCAAGGTCAAACCAATCTTGTGCGAACTTAAGCATTCCTACAAAAATTGCTATAAAGAACATGATCATTGTATGCTGAACAAAGAATTTGGTAGAATAAAGAAAATGTTTTGCTTCTCCGAGCTCTAAATAAATATATCTTTTTAAATATATATGAAGTGTAACCGTGATAGCAAAGGGGATAAAAAACTCTAATAAATACCGTCCAATATTTTTGTGTTTTAAAAATCGAGGTAACCAGTAAAAATAGTTGAGATAGCTTATAAATGCCGTGATAAATATTTGGGTGGTCGCATCTAAAAAAGCTCGTGTGTAGTCAGTCTCTTCGCTGCGTCGAGAGAATGTAACTTGATAGAAAAAGAACGAATAATATAAGCACCAAAAAGAAAAGTGCAACAAAAATATCCTATTACGCTGAATGAAAGCTTGCATATTTGACTATGATTAAACTGAGTTTATCAGATTGAACTGATTAATATACCTTCAAATTATTGATACTTTCTAATTAAGAAAAAACATAATTATTTATCAAAGTTTGCTTAAAAACACCTTTAAAAGCAAATATTTCTGTCCGATTTACTCATTTTTTAGCCTTTTTTCTACCAATTGGCATTTTTGACCGATAAATTGTCTTATGTATTCTACACTTCGGAATTGTCGAGTTATTGACCTAATTGTCGAGCTGCAAAGCCAGATTGTCTATTTATAAAATGTATGTCGAAATATAGCTTTTGATTTGTATCATAATTCAAACACAAAGAGTTTTTTAACGTTAAGACATTCAAACAATTTAAAAATATTACAATTTAAAAATATTACAATGAAAAAGTTAACATTAATATTCAGCCTTATAATACTCGCCGCAAGTGTGGCAACAGCACAGTTCCCAGGCGGTGGGTCTGGTGGCATGGGTGGTGGTCGTCAAAGTGGCGATGGCAACGGCAGAGCCCAAACTCCTGCTCAAGCTCCAACACTAAATCTTGATGGAAACGCTCCAAAAGGAAATTCAAAAATATTTGGTTTTGTTGTTGACCAAACTATCTCAACAGCAGTTGAGTTTGCCAACGTTGCTTTATACAACAAAACAACCAAAAAAGTTGTTGACGGAACCGTTGCCGATGAAAAAGGCAAGTTTTCGATGAATAGAGTTGCTGCTGGCGAATATGATTTAGTAATTACCTTTATTGGTTTTACTGATAAAACAATTGAAGTAAAAGTAGAAAAAGGAAAAGATAACGATTTGGGCGTAATTAAATTAGCTCAAAGTGTAAAACTATTAGATGAAGTAACAGTAACTGCCGAAAAATCTATGATTGAAGAAAAAGTAGATAGATTGGTTTATAATGCTGAAAAAGATTTTACTTCAAGAGGTGGTGATGCCGCAGATGTGCTTCGCAAAGTGCCAATGCTATCGGTTGATTTAGATGGAAACGTAACACTTCGTGGTACTTCAAACATAAGAGTTTTGATTAACAATAAGCCTTCTACAATCGTAGCGAGCAGTATTGCCGATGCCTTGAAAATGATTCCTGCTGATTTGATAAAAACGGTTGAGGTTATCACTTCACCATCAGCCAAATATGATGCTGAAGGCTCAGGTGGTATCATTAATATTATCTTGAAGAAATCTACTTTGCAAGGTTTAACACTAAATCTTGATTCGGGTATAGGCCTTCGTGGTTCTAATTTAAGTTTGAATGGAAATTATCGTCAAGGCAAATTAGGTGTAACTCTCGGTGGATTTGGGCGTGCATTCTATAACAAATCTTATATAACATTAGACCAAAGTACATTAAGAGGTGGAAACACGATTTTGACTAACCAAACAGCCAATGCTTTTGTTAATGGTTTATTTGGTCGCTATAACTTAGGTTTTGATTATGATTTAGCTAAAAATCAATCGCTTACAGCCTCTGTTGCTTTCGGTACTCGTAACTTTACACGCTCACAAGATTATACAATCAATCAGTTTACCAACCGTATCTTAAACTCAACTTCTTTTAGAGATGTTACCAGCGAAGATTTGTCTAACTCGGTTGATATTAATCTTGACTACATTCGTACTTTCAAACCTTCAGAAGAATGGTCAGTTTCAGCTCAATTTAGCCAAAACAAATTGACTAATAATTTTGATGCTGATCTTTTAAATAATTCACAAGAATTATTGAGTCGTCAGAAAAACCTCAATACTAATTTTAACAACGAAATTACTTTACAGACCGATTATCAGACTCCAATCAAAACTAATCAAATGTTTGAAGTTGGCTTAAAAACTGTCATTCGTCAAGTAAATAGCGACTTTGAATATCGTGTAGCTGGTGCAACTGGCTCATTTGCCTCTGATGCAAGAAACCCAGCAGGTTTACTTAATTATAGCCAAAATATTGCCGCAGGATATGTATCATACACTTATTCTACCAAAAATAAGATTACTTTTAAAGTTGGAACTCGCTATGAATACACAACTATTGATGCAAATGACCAAAACAAAGCAATTGTGATTCCTGCTTACGGAAATTTAGTGCCAAGTGTTAATATTTCTAAGCCTATTGGCAAAACTTCGACCTTGAAATTGGCATACAACAACCGTATTCAACGCCCAGGTTTGCAACAATTAAATCCAAATTATAATGCTGCCAACCCACAAAGCATTTCAATCGGTAATCCAAGTTTGAAACCTGAAATCTCGAATAATGTAGAGTTAAGTTTAAGCACTAATATCAAGAAAACATACTTAAATATGTCGGTGTTTAGCCGTCAAACCAATAACTCGATTACTCGTATCACTATGCCGTCCGATACTTTGCCAGGAGCTGTTATTACAACTTTCCAAAATATCGGTAAAGAACAAACCATTGGTACCAACCTTTTCGGTAACTTCTTTATCACTCCAAAATGGACAATTAATGGTGGAATTGATGTGTATTACAATTATTTAGAAGGACAACAAGTGAGTTTAAATGGTATTTCTTCTACCATTAGTAATGATGGAATCGTGATTAGTGGACGTTTACAATCGCAAGTTTCACTTAAAAATGGTTGGGCAGTACAAGCTTTCGGAGGATTCAGAGAAAAACGTGTACAATTGCAAGGAACACAAGGTGGACAGGGAATGTATTCGTTGGGTGTAAGAAAAGAATTCAAAAACAAAAAAGGAAGCCTTGGTTTAGCTGCCGATAATTTCTTTGGCGGAATGGTAATGAGAACAACCCTAACCTCACCACAATTCAACCAAGTAAGTGTCAATAATATTTATAATCAAAATATTAAATTGACATTCAGCTATAAAATTGGTAAAATGAAATTTACTGAAACCAAAAAATCTAAAGTAAAAAACGATGACGTGAAGTCAGGTGGAGAAAACAATTAAGAAGTTTATAAATTGTAAGATTAGGTTTAAAATGGCTTGTGGCTTTGCTACAAGCTACTTTTTCAAACTTTCAGTGTCAGAAATAAGGAATGTTTTTCTTTTTTATCGTAATTTTAAAAAACCAACCTTTTAACTTTAAATTTTATGAATCAAGAAATTATTAATCTCTTTGATGAATATACTCACAAACCGCTCAGTCGGAATGAGTTTATGAAACGTTTGACTAAACTCGCAGGAGGAACAGCCGCTGCCATTGCAATATTACCTTTGTTAGAAGTAAATTATGCTCATGCAGCTACAATTTCAGAAAATGACGATGACCTAATCACCGAAGACATCACTTACGAAGGAGATGGCTCAACGATGAAAGGATATTTTGCCAAATCTAAAGCAGCAACAGGAAAATTAGGAGCAGTTATTGTAATTCACGAAAACCGAGGTTTAAATCCTCATATCAAAGATGTAACTCGCAGAGTAGCAAAAGCTGGTTATTTGGCATTGGGTATAGACGCTTTATCGCCCTTTGGAGGCACACCAGCCAATGAAGACGAAGCAAGAGCATTATTTGCAAAAATAGAAGCCCCAAAAAACATCAATAATTTTCTGAAAGGCTTCGATTATTTGCGTTCACGTGCCGATAGCAATGGAAAAACCGCTTGCGTAGGTTTTTGTTGGGGTGGTGGATTAGCCAATCAATTGGCGGTAAATTCGCCAGATTTGAAAGCCGCTGTAGCATTTTATGGTCGTCAGGCTGATGCTGTCGATGTTCCAAAAATCAAAGCTTCATTACAATTACATTATGGTGGCTTAGACGAGCGAGTAAATGCAGGAATTCCTGCTTACGAAACTGCTCTTAAAGAAGCCGGAAAAAAGTACGAAATTTTCGTCTATGATGGTGCAAATCATGCTTTTAATAACGATACAGCACCCACTCGCTACAATGCAGAGGCTGCAAAATTAGCTTGGGAGCGGACACTCCGTTTGTTTAAAGAGACTTTGTAAAATCATATTAGTGAGCAATTTAACGATGATAGGTCTAATGATGTTATTATTGTTTCGCTAATCCATAAAGTCTATCAATTTTATTCGTTAATAGATTGTTAATAAACCTTATTCAGTTTGTCAGTACATTATATGTTATTACATTTGTTGAAGTATTAGTCTAAATTATTCATATAGTATTAACCAAAAAATCAATTACAATGAAAAAAATTACCGTTCTCGGCTTTGCTTTATTAGTATCAGCAGCATCTTATGCTCAATCATGGAAGCTTGACAAAGCTCACGCTAAAATGACTTTTACAGTAACTCACTTGTTGATGTCAGAAGTTGATGGCGTTTTCAAAAATTTTGACGCAAACATTACCTCTTCAAAAGAAGATTTTTCTGATGCAACTTTTGACCTGTCTGCTGACATGAAGCAAGTTACAACAAACAATGACATGAGAGATGGTCATTTACAAAAAGCTGATATGTTTGATACAGAAAAGTTTCCAGGAATGACTTTCAAAAGTACTTCAATTACGCCAGCAGGAGCAAAAAAATATAAATTAGCAGGAGTTTTGACTTTGAAAGGTGTTTCAAAACCAGTTATTTTAGACTTAACTTTGATTGGTACAGGTACAAACCGTCAAGGTAAAAAATTGGTTGGATTCAAAGCATCTGGTATCGTTAATCGTACAGATTTTGGTGTAGGAGCAATGCCTTCAGCAGTTGTGAGCGAAGAAGTAGAACTAAGAGCAAGTGGTGAGTTCTCATTGAACTAACACTATTAGTCGATAATATTACAAAAAAGCATTTTGAAAGATAAAACTTTTGAAATGCTTTTTTATTTAAACCCTATTTTATTCTACCTCTAATAAAGTATCTTCTTTTTTATGATTTCGCTCATATTTTGCTCCAATACACTTCAATAGCTTTGTCGTAATATATACAAAATAAAAATTATGACTTCTATAAATGACCTGATTGATAATTCAAAAATGCTTCAACTAATTACTGAAAGATTAGACCATATTCCTAAAAACGAAGCAATCAATCAATTGGAAATGAACCATGAATTAATAGAGTTAATCTTAAACTTGTACAACGACGATGAAGATTTTAGTTTTGAGAAAATGCAAAAGTTTTCGGTGGATGATATTTTGAGTTATTTGCAGGTAACTCATCAATATTATTTGAATAAAAAATTGCCAGAGATTGAACAATCATTGTTGCATATTTTTAGTAAATACGGTCAGAGTCATCAGCTTTTGGCAAGTTTGGCCTTTTTTTTCAATGCTTATAAAAACAAATTGATTGACCATATCAGAATGGAGGAAAATCAACTATTTCCTTATATAAAGGAAATGATTATAGCATCAAAAATGAAGTCAAAATGTATTGAAAATTTAGAAATAAATCCTTGTTTTTCGATAGAAAAATTTATTTCAAGTCACTCCCCTATTGAAGATGAATTAAAAGAGGTTAGCCAAATTATCAAGCAATATTCAGGAAACGAAGCTATCCCATTACCATACAAAATATTTTTAAATCAGGTAGACCTTTTTGAACTTGAACTACGCAAACACGCCATTATTGAAGACCAAGTATTGGTGCCAATGGTGATAGAATTAGAAAAAAAACTAAGAATACCTTTGAGTAATTAAAGCCAATATTAGTCCTAAAATAAATATATTAATTCCTCATTTTTATCGTTTTTATATTACTCTTCGTACTTACAAATATACTTTTTTAAGGCATTTTTGTATCAATAAACAGCTAATTATCAATATTTTACAAAACTATCGACCATCCTCTATTGACCATTGATTACTTAATGGTATATTTGTAGATAATAATGCTTTGATAATCCTATTTAATTTAAAGAAAAATTGCAATTTAACGAACTTAACCTTCATGACGATGTCCTAAACGGAGTGGATGCCATGAATTATTTACAAACTACGCCAATTCAGGAGCAAGCCATTCCGATAATTCTTCAAGGAAAAGATTTGATTGCTTCTGCCCAAACTGGTACTGGAAAAACAGCAGCTTATCTTATTCCTTTGCTCGACCAAATTAGCCGTGAGCAAAGCAATCAAACTTCAGCATTGGTTTTAGTACCTACCCGTGAGCTTGCCAAACAAATTGACGAACAAATTGAAGGCTTTAGCTATTTTATCAACGCAACGAGCATTGCCATTTATGGCGGAGGAAAAGGCGAAGATTGGGACCAACAACGAAAAGCTCTTGTTAAAGGTGCCGACATTATCATTGCTACGCCAGGACGTTTAATGGCTCACATGAACTCTGGAGAAGTAAATTTTAAACATATTAAGTGCTTGGTATTAGATGAAGCCGATAAAATGCTCGACATGGGTTTTTCGGACGATATTCTATTTGTAATAAAGCATTTGCCTGTAAAGCGTCAAAATTTGATGTTTTCGGCAACAATGCCTAAGAAAATAAGAGATTTTGCTAACAAAATACTCAATAATCCCGAAGAAATTAGATTGGCTGTTTCGAAACCAGCCGTAGGAATTGACCAACAATTTTACTTAGCATCCGACGAGCAGAAATTGCCTTTGTTGATACATTTAATGAAAAATACCGAAGCTCAATCGGTCATTATATTCTCCTCACAAAAAATGATGATTGAGCGAATTGTGAGGGCTTTGATACGAGCAAAATTTCAAGCCAAAGGGATTTCGTCAGATAATACACAAGAAGAGCGTGAAGAATATTTGAGGGGATTTAAAAACAAGCAATTCAAGATTTTGGTAGCAACAGATGTGCTTTCAAGAGGAATTGACATAAATAACCTAAATTTGGTGATTAACTTCGATGTGCCACGAGATGCCGAAGATTACATTCACCGCATTGGTCGCACAGCACGTGCCGAAACTACGGGTACTGCTTTTACTTTCATCAACGAAAAAGACCAATACCGCATTGCAAGCATCGAAAAATTGCTTGAAAGAGAAGTAGAAAAACAAAATATTACCGAAAGTTTAGGACTTGGCAAAGCTCCTGAGTATAAAAGTTCTTCTCTTCCAAGAAAACCATTTAGAAAACCTGATAACGGTGGTAAAAAGAAAACTTTTAATAAGAAACGTCCAGCAAATATGAGTAGTGTTCCCAAAAGTTGAGGGTTTTGATTTAAGATAATTATCTACCAAGCGGAAATCGTACACCCTTATACACAAAAACATAGTTTAAATTTTCTTTTCGGTGGCTGAGCAAAGTTGAAGCCACCGAAATTCATTTCCCAAAATTTCTTGCACAACCACGATTTAGTGCCTTTCACCGAAAATCATTTTCACTTTTTAACTACTTTTTAATCTCAAATTAAAGCTACGTTCATCTCGTTGCCTCATCTTTGCCCATTGTAAAGTATGGAATCTTAACCGTTTTTCGTTTAAGTAATACCGAATAACTATTTTATTTGATAAATGAATAATGATATGAAAATATTGATAGTAGAAGATGAGCCAAAATTAGCTGAATTTGTAAAAAAAGGCTTAGAAGAAAATGCTTGTAGTGTGGACGTAGCTTACGATGGACAAATTGGTAAAAACATGGCACTCAGCAACCCCTATGATGTATTGGTATTAGACGTAAATTTACCAAAAATCAATGGGTTTGACTTAGCTCAACAACTACGAGCCGAACAAATGAGTACTCCTATTTTAATGCTAACAGCTATGGGAAGTATTAACGATAAATTGGTCGGTTTTGAGGCTGGAGCAGACGATTATTTAGTTAAACCCTTCGAGTTTAGAGAGTTATTAGCTCGTTTAAGAGCCTTGCAACGACGGTCTAATGATTTGATGCCGCAGCAAAATATTTTAAAAATTGCTGATTTAGAGTTAGATTTGAACGAAAAAGTGGCTCGCCGTGGTGGACATAGCATCGAACTAACAGCCCGAGAATTTGCCTTGCTTGAATACTTAATTAGAAATCGTGGACGAGTAGTTTCTCGTGTTGATATTGCCGAAAAAGTTTGGGATATCCATTTCGATACTGGCACTAATACAATTGATGTTTATATCAATTTTTTACGCAAAAAAATTGACAAAGATTTTTCTAACAAACTGATTCATACTGTAGTCGGTATGGGTTATATTCTGAAAGAAGAGTAAGTTTTGATATTGACGATTTTTGATTTAAGATATAAGAAGTGACACGCTCAAAAATTGATAATATTACGACGAATTACTTATAATTTTAAAATCCTCTTCTCTTTAGAAACATGAAAATAGTAGATAGACAACCTCTTCGGGCATCCCTTATTGTGTCTATACTCTTTGGTATATTTTCAGTTGTTATCTATAATTTTTATGCGGATTTTCGCCAAAAAGAATTCCTGAAAATTCTGAGGCAAAACGCCATTTCGCATGAAAGGCTACTCGCCGATACTGCTACATTTTCACCCCAAGTACTAAAACATATTGAAGAAAAATCGAAAACTCAAATGACTGATGAGATTTCGGCTATTTATGATACTACTGGAAAGGCAATTTATGGTTCTTTCACTGAACCTTCTTTAGATAAAAAATTAGTAAAAAGAGTACTAATAAATAAAAGTATAGCCATCGAAAATGGTTATTATGACAAAATCGTATTCCTTTATGAGATACCAGAAACGAATCAAAAAGTAATTTTGATGGCAACAGCGTTAGACGATTTTGGCTACGCTAAACAAGACAGATTAAGAGATTTATTGTTAGTTGGTACTTTGGTTGCCATCATAGTTCTGGTAGTTGTGATGCGTATTTTTGTTAAAAGAGATGTAAAGCCTATCGGACAGATTGCCGACCGAATGGAACAAATTACTGCTCATGAACTAAATCAACGCCTTCCGCAAGCAGCACTTACAGACGAAGTTGGACAAATGGCCCGTACTTTCAATGACCTTCTCGACCGTTTGGAATTTGCATATTCACAACAACGAAATTTTGTGTCTTATGTAACCCATGAGCTACGTACTCCGCTTACTATAATGCAAGGACAAACAGAAGTAACTTTGATGAAAGATAGAAGTGAAATTGAGTATAAAAATGCTTTAGAGTCTATAAAAGGGGAAGTTCAAGACATGATCAAGTTGGTCAATGAGCTTTTGGAGTTGGTAAGAGCAAACGCCGATGCACATTTAATTGATTTACAACCCATCAGAGTTGATGACCTACTTTGGCAAGCTCGTGGGCAATTATTACAAAAAAAACCACAATATACGATTGAAGTAGGTTTTGACGAATTTCCTGATTCGGAAGAAATAACGGTTAATGGCAATGCTGCTTTGCTCAAAATGGCATTTATGAATCTGATGGAAAACGCTTGTAAATATAGCAACGAACCGTATGTAAGTGTGTTTATCCATACCCGAAAAAAAGAAGTAGAAATTAGGTTTGTTGATAATGGTTTTGGCATTTCGGACAAAGATTTAGAGCATATTTTCGAGCCTTTTTATCGCTCATTGACTACCAAAGAGGTTTCAGGACACGGCATTGGTCTACCACTTACAAAACGTATTATTGAGATTCATCTCGGAAAAATCTCAATCGAATCGCAAGCAGAGCAGGGTACAAACGTGATGCTTGTTTTACCAACTGCATAAGCCATTGGTTTAAAAATCACCATAATTGACTTGTAAACAAGGCAAACCAAGGTCTAAACGCCATAAATCAACTACTTGGTTTCGGTCATCTAATACAAACTTTACAAAATATTGTCCTTTTACATAACCCTCAAAAAGCTCTTTTTTCACAATTGAATCTTTTCTGACATCTCCCGTTGCACGCATATACAAAGCATCATAATCGATTTTGTTATAGGTCAGCCAATTGATGGTTGGTCGTCGAGCATTTTCCTCTCTTCCCGATATCAAAATAATTTTTGTACCCAAAGCTGCATAAGTTTTTATGATTTCGGCAATCGGTTCATTCAATAAATCAGTTTCACAACGCTGCCCATCAAAGGGACTTCGGTCATGAATAATTGCTAAAGTTCCATCTAAATCGCATAAAATGGCAGGTGGCAAAGTATCATCTTGTTCTTGATAATGTGGGCCACGTTCATCTTTCAAAATGTGTTGTTTATACATTCGCACAATGACATCCCGACCAACTCTTTTCTCACGAATTTCATCACGAGCCAAAGCTTCAACGAGTGAAGTTTCCATGTCATTAAACTCAATTTTCACTTGCTGACCAGTATCCATATTATATTTTTGCACCACTTGGTGGATACGCTCAACTGGTCGGTCTGACAAATTTGTATCATCAATCACCACGTGTTTCCCTTCTTTTAGGGCTTCTATTAGCATCAAATCTCGCACCCGTTCCACAAATTTTTCATTCGAAACTGTATGTTGAGAGTTATCAAGCATGGCACGCAACTCATCTTTATTGAGCCTTTTCCACATTCCTTTGTTTTCATCGACGAGTTTTCGGGCAAAAGTTGATTTACCGCTTGCTGGTAAGCCTTTTAATATTAGTACTGTTAGCCCCTCCTGTCCCGATGAGAGAGTTATTATTGTTTTTCCCATTTTTGTTTCTTTTTACACCTATTGAAAGTTTGGATGCATGTCATTAATATTCGGGTACAACTAAACTTTGAATTGGAAAAAGAAATCATGGATTTTGGCGAGTTGATGAAGGTTTTTTACCAGAAAGACTCAAAAAATACATTTATTATTGCATGAGAAAGGCGACGGAAGGCTATCTGATTAAGTACTAATTAAATGTATAAAAGTTATCGTAAAACAATATATTTGGCGAGTATATCCTCAATATATATAAAATATTTGGTGAATACACTCGCTAAAATTTATAAAATCAATTCAACTTCACCGCCCAAGCACGCTCAAAAACATCACCTGCCGCAAGAACATTAATTCCTTCTTTTTCGGTCAATTCTTGCGTATGATTCACTGAATCAGCAATACCACACCAGGGCTCAATGCACACAAAGTCAGCATTTTTGGCTGCCCAAACTCCTAAAAATGGAAATCCTGCAAAATCAAATTTGAGTGAATGCTTACTTTTATCTGATTTCAAAGTTACGTTTGTTGATTGTAGCTCTTTGAAAACCAAAGCATCTTGTTGGAATAATTCTTTAGTAAGTAAGATTCGATTGGTTTCTATTTCAACCGCTTCTTCATCAATAATTTTTGCTTCAAATAATGGTTCGGGAGCTTCCAAAACAAGTCCCTGATCACTTAATCCCCAACGTTGAAAATTCTCTTCATGCTCAAATTCTAAGTAAAAGTCTTCATAAGTCAAATCTTTTTGAAACGGAACAGCAAAAGCAGGATGCCCACCAAGGGAGAAATACATATCGTTTTCTCCCAGATTTGTTACATGATAAGTTACGCTCAATAGATTGGCATATAACTCATAAACCAGACGAAACTCAAAATCAAAAGGATAAACTTTCAAAGTATTTTCATCAGAACGAAGCAGAAAACTAATTCCGTCGTCCCAATGGTCTTCTACTTCAAAAATATGATCACGGGCAAAACCATGTCGAGGCAAATTATAGACTTTTCCTTCAAAAACATAAATATTTTCCTTCAAACCACCCACAATTGGAAATAATACGGGAGAAGACTTTGCCCAAAAATTTGGGTCGGCACTCCACATATATTCAATTTGGCTATCTTTATGAAATAAACTTGTCAGCTCCGCCCCTTTCAGGTTTATCGAAACGCCTAAATACTCATTCTCTATTGTAAACATTTTTTCTTGAATCTATCAAAATTTATAATTCACTTACTCGCTGATTTACTCATAATATTTCTTACGAAAGTCATTTTTCTCAGAAATATTTTTGACTTTCGCAAGAAGACTATTGATTTTCAACCAAACAATTCACTAAAAATTTCTTCCAACTTACTCGCCGAGAAAATCTCGATTTTATATTGTTTGGTGTCTAAGCCTTTGAGGTTATATTTTGATATATATATTTTTTTGAAACCCAATTTCTCTGCCTCCGAAATACGGTTATCAATGCGATTTACAGCCCGAACTTCCCCACCAAGACCCACCTCGGCAGCAAAACAACACGAACTCGGCACACTAATGTCTTCATAAGATGAAATAATAGACACACAAATCGCCAAATCAATGGCCGGGTCTTCTACTTTCAATCCACCTGCAATATTCAAAAATACATCTTGTGTTCCAAGTCTAAATCCCCCTCTTTTTTCCAAAACTGCCAATAGCATTTGAGTTCGTCGACTGTCAAAACCATTGCTCGTTCGTTGCGGAGTACCATAAGTTGCCACACTAACGAGCGACTGGATTTCAATTAAAAGTGGACGATTTCCTTCGAGCATGGCAGCAATGGTAATGCCACTTAAATCTTCTTCTCGTTGAGAAATCAAAATTTCAGAAGGATTGCTCACTTGCCGAAGTCCGCTGCTTTGCATTTCATAAATACCTAATTCTGAAGTACTTCCGAAGCGATTTTTGGTAGTGCGTAAAATTCTATAAGTCATGTGTCGGTCGCCTTCAAACTGCAAAACTGTATCAACCATGTGTTCCAAAACTTTTGGTCCAGCCAAACCTCCATCTTTGGTAATATGCCCAATCATAAAGACCGGAATATCAGATTCTTTCGAGAATTTCATCAATTCGGCGGCACATTCTTTTACCTGTGATATACTGCCTGCACCAGACTCAATTAAAGGTGAAACCAAGGTTTGAATCGAATCAATAATTACAATATCAGGTTCGATGAGTTCAATTTGGCGAAAAACATTGTCAGTCGAAGTTTCATTCAATATATAGCATTTATCATTGACATAATTCATCCGCTCAGCACGCATTTTTATTTGCTGCTCACTTTCTTCGCCCGAAACGTACAAAATTGTATAATCTTTCAAACTCAAAGCAATTTGAAGCATTAAAGTTGACTTTCCTATACCCGGTTCTCCACCAATCAAAACCAATGAACCAGGCACAATTCCTCCGCCCAAAACTCGGTTTAGTTCATCATCTTCGGTTACGATTCTGTAACGCTCCTGAGTTGTAATTTCGGTAAGCGTTTTGGGTTTATTTGCACCTTTGGGCACGCCCGATGAAGTAAATTTCCAATTCCCTTTTTCGGGTTCATCTTTGGTTAGCACTTCTTCCACCATTGTATTCCACTCGCCACAAGAAGTGCATCGACCGAGGTATTTTGGTGAACTAAAACCACAACTTTGGCAGAAATATGCCGTTTTTACTTTTGCCATTTACGCTATTTAATTTATTGTCGATTGCTGTATTTACGCTTCAAATACTTATCAAAACTAAGGGGATAAGTTAGAAACATTTTCTACAATTTTTGTTAATCTCGTGTTAATAAAATACGAATTTGCGAATAATATACGTTATTTCCTCGAAGCAGCTTAAGATTAAAATGATTTTAATAATTTAACGTCTTTAGTTTTATCTGATTTATTAAATATTTATGTTTTCTTTATGACTAAATATCTATTTCTTTCTAAGTTTACTACACATTTAACAAAAATCGACATGAAAAAAATCACAATCCTTAGCCTTTTTGTTTTTATTTGCTTGGCTTCAAATACTTATGCTCAAAAAGGGTTTCAATTAGGTATAAAAGGAGGGGTTACTTTTAACCAAATTACTACAGATGGAGGCTCGCTTGGCAAAAATATAAATCAAAGTTATGATACTAAAACTGGCTATGTTGTAGGGGTCTGGGGACGATTTGGGAACAAAATATTCTTACAACCCGAACTTCTTTTGGCTCAAAAAGGTGGTACAATTGATATTCAGAATGTTGGAAAAGTAAAATTTTCGTACAGCAATCTTGATATACCCGTTTTAGTGGGTTTTCGTGTACTAAAAATATTTAGAGTAAATGCAGGCCCTGTTGCTACTTTTAAACTTTCGGAAGACCAAAAATTAACTGATGCACTAAAAGGGCTTACAACATCTGATGAAGCTATCAAAAATGCTTCTTTTGGCTACCAATTGGGTGTTGGCGTAAAACTTTTGGGCATTAATCTTGATTTGAGAAAAGTAGGTAGTTTGTCTGAAATTTCGGCATTAAACGTGAATAGTAATCAATTTAAAGATAAAGGGTGGCAGTTTACTATTGGTTTTAAGATTATTTAATTAGATTGAGTTGATACTGAAATGCTGCTCAGACGTTAAATAGTTTATAGCTATTTAAACAGAAAAATCTCTCCATTTGAGAGATTTTTCTGTTTGTGGTTAATACATTTATTCAAAAAACTTCTACATTTGTCAAAATCACAAGTAAAATTTCTTTTGAAATGACCCTACGAGAACTTTTTCAGCATATAGGTGAGAATCCCAATTTTTTACTTTTTTACTTTTTAGTTATTCCAGTAGCAGCAGTTATTGCAGGAATTTTAGGAAAAGGAGAAGGACATCTTCCTCCTTGGAAATATTTATATGCTACATTAATATATTTGGTAAGTGTGCCTGGAATTTTTGCTGTAGCACTGAATGCGTATTTCTTTCTCTTTCAAAGAGGCGATGTGATGCAGACTGATGTATATTTGCAGATTTTACCCATTATCATAATGGTAGTAACTATTTTCTTGATTCGTCGAAATGTTGATTTAGCTCAAATTCCAGGCTTTGATAAAATTTCTGGACTTTGGTTTATGCTTTTTGCTACAATGTTTCTGATGTGGTTACTCGAAAAAATTCGTATTGTAGTATTCTCTTATTTACCTTTCCAATATTTACTTGGCATTTTTGCTATACTGTTTGCTCTAATTTATTTGGGTTGGAGAAAATTTGCTAAATAATATTTATTCGATGATTTGGCTATTTTTTTAGTCAGTTTGTTCTACATAATAGCCCAGAAAAGTACTTAAAGAATATTAATTTAAAAAATCTTTAAGTAGTTTCTTCATATAAATTCAGCACTCTCAAACTCTTTCTTGGCACAACTCAATTAAAACACCATTTGTGCCTTTAGGGTGAAGAAAACACACTAATTTATTGTCCGCACCTTGCTTTGGTTCTTTATTAAGTAACACAAAACCCTCTTCTTCGAGTCGTTGCATTTCTAACAAAATATTATCAACTTCAAATGCAATGTGATGAATTCCTTCTCCTCTTTTCTCAATAAATTTTGCAATGGCACTATCAGGACTAGTGGCTTCTAAAAGCTCTACTTTTGTGCTATTTATCTTAAAAAAGGAAGTTGTAACCCCTTCACTTTCAACACTTTCTGATTTATACGGAGCTACGTTAAATAGCTTCGTAAATAAATTATTAGAAGCTAAAATATCTTTGACAGCAATACCGATATGTTCGACATTTGTAAGCATAGTTGTGATTTATTGATATTTTTTTACAAATTTTTCTTTTTCAATTCTTCCACTGCGTGATTAGTTGCACGGGCTGTGAGAGCCATAAATGTGAGTGACGGATTTTGATTACCAACCGATGTCATACAAGCACCATCGGTTACAAAAACATTTTTGCAAAAATGTAACTGATTCCATTCATTTAGCAACGATGTTTTGGGGTCTTTTCCCATTCTTACACCCCCCATTTCGTGAATATCTAAGCCTGGAGCTTGCTTACTATCAAACATATTGATGTTTTTGCAACCCGATTTTTCGAGCATTTCGGCAGCTTGTACATGAAAATCTTTAATCATTTTGATATCGTTTTCGTCATAATCTACCGACATAATTAATTGCGGAACGCCCCAAGCATCTACTTTATCTTTGCTTAAACGTACGTGATTTTCTTTTTTTGGCATTGTTTCACCTTGCATTTGAATATAAACGCCCCATTGGTCGCTGGGTTCGGTTAGGCTTTCTTTCCAATCTGAACCAAAACCTTCCTTACCATAGCCTTCTTGCCAAGAACCTCGTCCAGCAGAGAAAGCCACCATATATCCTCGCTGAAAATCGGTTTCTTGCTTATAAACATTACGAAACGAAGGCATAAATGCCGAAGTTGGTCGGCGACCGTAATAATATTGGTCGGCATAACCTTCAAAAGTTGCACCACCTTGCCCACGATATAAATGAAATGCTAAATAATGACCCATCAAATCATTATCATTTCCGATACCATTAGGAAAACGATTTGAAGTAGAATTTAATAGAATAAGATTGGTATTGAGGGCGGCAGCATTGACAAAAATGATTTTTGCTTTGTATTCAATAACTTCTTTAGAATCGGTGTCGATAACTCTTACGCCCGATGCTTTTTGAGATTTTTCGTCATAAATTATAGAATGAACAACTGAATTTGGTCGAATGGTTAGATTTCCAGTTTTAGCTGCCCAAGGCAAAGTTGAAGAATTTGAGCTAAAATATCCACCGTAGGGACAGCCACGCTCGCATAAACTTCGGGCTTGACATTGCCCACGCCCTTGCTGAATATGAATATCATTTGGTTTAGTCAAATGGGCACAACGTCCGATAATCACTTGGCGGTTTTGATAGTTTTTCTTAACACTTTCTTTAATATGTTTTTCTACACAATTCAATTCCCAAGCTGGCAAAAAATCACCATCAGGTAAATTTTTTATACCATCTTTATTACCCGAAATTCCCGCAAAACGTTCAACGTGCGTGTACCACGGAGCAATATCTTTGTATCGAATAGGCCAATCAACCGCAAAACCATCACGGGCAGGAGCTTCAAATTCGTATTGGCTCCAACGCTGCGTTTGTCTTGCCCAAAGTAAAGACTTCCCTCCTACTTGATAGCCACGAATCCAATCAAAAGGCTTTTCTTGAATATAAGGATGTTGATCGTCTTTTACAAAAAAATGCTTGGTTGCATCCGAATAAGCATAGCAACGATTAACAATTGGGTTTTTCTCAACTTCAGCAGGAATATCTTTCAAACGATGGTCAAACTCCCACACCCCTTTCATGGCAGTTGGATAATCTTTTTGGTGTTCTACCATTTTTCCACGCTCCAAAACCAATGTTTTTAGTCCTTTTTCGCATAATTCTTTGGCAGCCCAGCCACCACTTATGCCCGAACCAATCACAATAGCATCGTAGGTAATTTGCTTATCAGCATCAATATTGAAATTCATAGTTTTGTTGGGTTGAAGAAGACAAATATAGGAGTAAATGTAATAAAAATTTCATTTTAGAATATACAAATAATAAAGCTGTTCCAGAGGTTTATTTCCAAATAATTAATGGAGTCGAATCAATCAACACCAATGTCCATCCAGCTTTGTAATCTGGATGATTCTAATTGCTAATTTGTAGTCGACTTAACTAAATTAGTCCAACATTTCTATTTTAAACCAAAAAATCAAGCTAAAACAGATAATTTCTCCTAAATTTGGACTAAAATTAACTTTCATTTTAGCATTTCATAAAAGTGGCAAGACCGTCGAAAGAAGAATTAGTAAAGCAAATAAAGGAAACTCCTCTAAACCGTCAATACAACCAAATCAAGTCAAAATACCCTGGAGCAATGTTACTCTTTCGGGTAGGTGATTTTTACGAAACTTTTGGCGAAGATGCCATTCGTGCCTCAAAAATACTCGGAATTGTACTCACTCGCCGAAATAACGGTGGAGCTCAAGAAGAATTAGCAGGTTTTCCTCATCATTCAATTGATACCTATTTACCAAAATTGGTTCGTGCAGGCGAGCGGGTAGCCATCTGCGACCAACTAGAAGACCCATCAACTGCCAAAGGAATTGTTAGGCGTGGTGTTACCGAATTGGTCACGCCAGGCGTTTCGTTCAACGACAATGTTTTAAATCATAAACAAAATAATTATTTAGCTTCCATTCACTTTTCAAAACCTGATTATTTTGGTATTTCTTTTTTGGATGTTTCCACAGGTGAATTTCTAACAACTGAAGGAAGCACCGCTTATATTGATAAACTACTACAAAGTTTTGCACCGTCAGAAGTGCTTTATTGCAAAAAACACCGAGGAGAATTTCAAACCATTTTTGGCGATAAATTTAACGAGTTTACTTTTGAAGATTGGGCGTATAAGTTCGATTTTGGCTATCATTTACTCTTAAATCACTTCAAAGTTACTACTTTAAAGGGTTTTGGAATAGAAAATATGCCCGATGGCATTATTGCGGCGGGCGTAATCTTACGATATTTGTCTGATACCGAGCATAAAGAAATGGGGCATATATCTCGCCTTACTCGCCTTGATGAAGACAAATATGTTTGGCTCGATAAATTTACAATTCGTAACCTCGAACTAGTCTTTGCCCAACACGACGGTGGTGTTCCGTTGATTCAAGTGCTTGACCAAACCATTACACCCATGGGTGCAAGGCTATTGAGAAAATGGTTGGTTTTACCACTGAAAGAACGCTCATTGATTCAAGAAAGGCTCGATACTGTTGAGTTTTTTGTAAAAAATGAGGAGATTTTAGAGTATCTCACAAACCTTTTAAAACCAATTGGAGATTTAGAGCGTTTGATTTCAAAAGTAGCGGTTCGACGCATTAATCCGCGAGAATTAGTACAATTAAAAAGAGCTTTACTGCAAATAGAACCTATCAAAAAACAACTAACCTTGGGTAGTCAGCAGTTTGCTATTTTACAAAAATATATTACACAACTCACTGACTGTCAATATCTTATTGATAAAATTGAGAAAGAATTGCGTGATGAAGCACCTGTTTTTACAAATCAAGGTAACATGATAAAATCGGGCGTAAATGCCGAGTTAGATGAGTTACATAAAATTGCTTTTTCAGGAAAAGATTTTTTGATTGAAATCCAAAATCGTGAAGCTCTACGCACTGGAATCCCTTCATTGAAAATTTCATATAATCGAGTTTTTGGTTATTATTTGGAAGTTTCCAATTCACATAAAAGTAAAGTACCGCCCGAATGGATTCGTAAGCAGACACTCGTAAATGCAGAGCGGTATATTACAGAAGAATTGAAAGTTTATGAAGAAAAAATATTGACGGCAGAATCGAAAATCTTTGAAATCGAATACCGTATTTTCAATGAATTGGTATTGACAGCCAACGAATTTGTAGCACAAATTCAGCAAAATGCACGAGTGATTTCTATTTTGGATGCCCTTTCTTCATTTGCTAAAATCGCAAGAAAAAACAATTATTGTAAACCACAAATAGCTGATAATAAAATACTTAACATCAAACAAGGACGGCACGCTGTAATTGAACAACAATTGCCTTTAGGCGAAATCTACGTGCCAAATGATTTGTTTTTAGACGACCAAACCCAACAAATTATTATAATTACGGGGCCAAACATGGCAGGAAAATCTGCTTTGCTTCGTCAAACTGCCCTGATAGTTTTGATGGCACAAGTCGGAAGTTTTGTTCCTGCCGAAAGTGCCGAATTGGGCATTGTCGATAAGATTTTTACACGTGTCGGTGCAAGTGATAATCTCTCTCGTGGCGAATCAACTTTCATGGTAGAAATGACCGAAACCGCCAGTATTTTGAATAATTTGAGCGATAGAAGTCTAATAATTATGGATGAAATTGGGCGAGGAACAAGCACCTACGACGGCGTAAGTATTGCGTGGAGTATAGCCGAATATTTGCACAATCATCAAAAATGCAAGCCTTGGACACTTTTTGCCACCCATTACCACGAACTCAACCAATTGGCAGATGATTTTAGTCGAATTAAAAATTTCAATGTTGCGGTAAAAGAATTAGATAATAAGGTAGTATTTTTACGTAAACTCAAAGAAGGCGGCAGCGAGCATAGCTTCGGTATTCATGTGGCACAAATCGCAGGAATGCCCCAATCGGTTGTGCTGAGAGCCAACGAAATTTTGCATCATCTCGAAAAAGACCATATTAAAGAAAATAATAAAGAACGAATAAAAGAAGCAAGAACGGAAACACCCCCAAAAAACAATTTTCAATTAAGTTTCTTCGAGCCACAAGACCCAAAATTGGAGGAATTAAAAAATAAATTGAAAGCAATTGATATAAATACCTTATCGCCAATTGAAGCCTTGTTGAAGCTCAATGAATTAGTAAAATTAGTTTGAAGTCAAAACAGTTTATATTAAAATATTTTAAAGCCAAAACCTACACCCAAACCGTATGTCGATAAATTCTACCTCTAAAAAGTATCGTTCATTTTTACTTCTATTGATATTCTTTTTTTCTGGCTTTGCAGCTTTAATTTACCAAGTAATTTGGCAACGTTGGTTAGTTTTTTACACAGGAATCAGTTCAGTAAGCATAAGTTTGATAGTTTCGGCATTCATGGCTGGATTGGGACTTGGGTATTTGGCTGGTGGTCAATTAGCCGACCGAGTTGGCAAAAACCGCCCGATATTATTATTTGTTTTGGCCGAATTAGGCATAGGTGTTTTTGCTTTGGTGAGTAAATCTATCATCTACGATTGGCTTTATCAATCAAATGCTTTGGAAGGCGGTTCAAACTTTCAAATTTATTTAATTCTCTTTTTGATTTTGCTTTTTCCTACATTCCTGATGGGCTTGTCGTTACCTCTTTTATCTAAAGCTTTTGAAGAGAAAAAATCAGAAAACCAAGCAAATTACATCAGTCTTTTATATTTTACCAATACACTCGGTGCGGCAGCAGGCACTTTGATTACCGCATTCGTGTTGATAAGAGCAATTGGCTTTGAAAATGCCGTTCGATTGGGTGCGTCATTTAATTTTTTATGTGCTGCCACCGCAGGAGTAATTTATTACTTTGAAACCAGAAGTAGCTCCTTAACAAGTACAGAAATTACCAGTGAAACCCTTAATTTGGAGAAAAAGCAAACGATTTTCTCTTGGAATCGAAACTTTATTTACTGGATTATTCAATATACTATTTCGGGTTTTATGGCTATTTGCTTCGAAATATTATGGTTCAGAATGATTGAAACAATGATGAAATCATTGGCTCTGACTTTTTCTATTATATTGACAATCTACTTGGCAATGATGGCAATCGGCACATATACGGGCGTTCGATTTGCTAAAAAATTCAAAGGAAATCGTCTAAAACTCTTCTTAAACGCACAATATACACTTTACATTTATACCATAGGCTCAATTTTATTTCTTCAATGGGCAGTTTCTGATATTCAAGCTTTGTCATTTTTATTCGACTATTTTAAAAGCTACGAAGCCTTATTTACACCTAAAATAGTTCTCTCAACAATGTTGTTTATACCGCTATTCTTAATGGCCGTTCCTACTTTTATCATGGGTTTTAGTTTTACTATTTCTCAACTTATCATTCAGGATAAATTTGATGAAGTTGGTCGAAAAGTAGGTTGGTTACAATTTATGAATATCGTTGGTTCAACAATTGGAGCATGGTTTGTAACACTGATAGGCTTCAATTATCTCGGCACAGCACTGACTATCAAAAGCATTGGTCTGATAGGTTTAATCTATGTAGTAGTTTTACATCGCCATCGTTTTAATTCACTTTTTTCGAGAATCATAATGGCTTTTTCTCTTCTGCTGGCTGTCTTTTTACTTCCAACTAATGAAAAATTTTGGATGAAACTAAGTGGTATGACCGAAAAGCAAAATTTTATCCTTGAAGAAGACGAGACAGCTTTATCTTTCATTAAAATTGGTGGCGATGAATCGTTGGTTTTCATCAATGGTTTAGGTCAAAGTATGTTCCCTTTTAGTAAAGACAAAACACATATTACACTGGGAGCAATCCCTGCTTTATTGCATCCAAATCCACTAGATATTGGTATCATCGGATTGGGTTCTGCATGCACACTTTTTAATGCGGGTGGACGTGCCGAAACAAAAAACCTTGATTGTTTTGAAGTAATTGTGAATCAACCCGCTGCTGTTTATGAGTACATTAAACGTACCAAAGACAGTGCTGCATATCGAATTATGAAGGATAAACGGGTAAATCTAATCTTGCAAGATGGACGTTATTTTTTGCATAGAAACCCTAAATTATATGATATCATTGAGGCCGATGCACTGAGACCAAAATCTTCTTATTCGGGCAATTTGTATTCCATCGAATATTTCCAATTGCTAAAATCAAGGTTAAAAAAAGGTGGTATGGCAATCACTTGGGGAGCTACTGGCAGAATAAGAGAAGGCTTTGCTAAAGTATTTCCTTATATTTATGAAATAGACAGTTTTATGATAATTGGTAGCAGCCAGGAAATCAATTTTGACGAAGAATTAATCCTAAAAAGAGTAGAAAACTCCTTTACTAAAAATTATTATTCACAAGCCAATATCAATATAAAAGAAGTATTAGTCAGGGTGCTAAAAACCAAAAAGGTTATACAAAATGGTGTAACTATGCAAACCAAAAGATTCAATTCAGATATGTGGCCTAAAGATGAGTTTGATTTTGGTAGAGTTTGGGCAAAAATTTTAGGAGAAAATGATTCATATTTATAGATAATTTCGTAATTTTATAAAACAACCATCTTCAAATAAAGTGTAGTAAAACTTTAATTATTTTATCATGGCATCATTTAGTATTGATTTCCCAGGCACATCTAATCAATTTGTGGTTAGTGCAGATTCTGCTATTAAAAATAAAGGTGGTATATTTGACGGAAACTCAAATACGGGTTCGTTTAGTTTGCAAACATTAATAGGCTCAGTAAAAGGCACATATCAGGTAGTATCTGAACCAAATAGCCCACAAACTAAAGTCGAAATAACTATCACCAAAAAGCCTTTTATTGTACCAATGAGTAAAATACAAGAAGTGATTGCTTCCTATTTTTAATAAAAATTTCTTATGAAAAAACTTATTTTGTTTTCGATTGTAATTTTAGGTATTTCTGCTTGCCAAGATAATTCTGAACGAGCAAGAAGCATTGTTGCAAAAAGTATAGAAGTTCATGGTGGTAAGAAATATGAAAATTTCACCGCCGAATTCGATTTTCGTAAATTACATATCAAATTGATGCACGAAAATGCAAACGGTTCTTCGCTAAGATTTCAATATGAGAGAATCTCGAAAGATAGCTCAAGAAATGATATTTGGGACATCATTAACAATGATGGTTTTTTGAGAATAATCAACGGTAATCAAGTACAATTATCAGAGAAAGATGTTACAAGATATACAAATGCTGTCAATTCAATTGCATATTTTGTACTTTTGCCTTATAAATTACAAGATAAAGCCGTAAATTTGGAATATATTGGAGAAATAACTTTGGATAACAAAAAGTATGACAAAATAAAAGTATGGTTCAATAAAGAAGGCGGTGGTAAAGATTTTGAGGATATTTATTGTTACTGGTTTAACCAAGAAACCCATACTTTAGACTACATCGCTTATGCCAATGGTGGCCCAAGATTCAGAAGATTTAAAAATCGTCAAACAATTGGTGGAATCGTGTTTCAAGATTACGAAAATTTTGTTATTACAGACACTACTTTAAAAACCTTCGAGTATGATAAAGCATTCATAGCAGGAAAAGACTCATTACTATCAGTTATTGAACAGAAGAATATTATAGTGAAGTAATCTCTTCAAAGCGTTCTTTTCGAACATATACTCGATGTTCGTCAAATTCGCCAACAAATTTATATTTGTCATCAATCATTTTTTTCAAAGCTTCATTCGTTTCAAACCCACATTTATCTCGAGTCATAAAAGTTTTTTTGGTAGCATGAGCATCAATAAAAACAGGAAATGGGTGTTCTCTAAATTCTTTCACATACTCTTGTTGAAAAAATTTTTGAAGCGAATCGCTGTACATTCCCCAATGCGAATTACTCCATCGAATACCCTGCGTTCTCTTCGTTTCTAAATATAATTGTCCACTCTCACCCCAAACCACTAAAGCCTCGTTTGGTTTTGAATATTTGACTATTTGTTTACCTACTGTCGAAATTGGCAAAGGACGTTTTTTTGACTTATCGGTTGTAACAAAATGATTTTTAAAAGGATAAATCAATGTTTTAGACAAGACTACAATCAAAACTATAGACAAAAATCCAAGTGATAGGTATCTTTGTGATAAACTTAATAAATCTTTCAAGAAAAAAGCATACAAAAACACCGTAGGGAATACTAATAAAAGCAAATAATGATGAAAAACAAACCCTGTTTTATAGACCGATAATAAGGTACTAATTAAGAAAGCACAAATAAACAGGCTTTGAGGATTAGTCTGAAACCGTCTTTTTAAAATCCAATGATAAGACAATAAAACAACAGAAAGCACCGTAATGAGGCGAATAAATACATTTATATCATCAAAAAATGATTTATAAATTGTGTTAAATATGTTACTATTTTCTCCATAACTTAGGTTATTTTGTATATAATAAACCCAAATTTTATCAACAAAATTGTACCAAAAAGCTATCAGAATTAAGCAAAATGGAATAATAGACACCCCAAATGTAAGCCAAAATGTTTTTTTTAAATAATCATGTTTATCTTTTTGGTAAATCAACCAATAGACTGATAATGTTAAAAACATCGCAATCGGAATTGCTTGTAATTTTGTAAAAATAATGGTACCTGCGACCAAACCCAAAATAAAAACTGTAAAAGATTTGATAGATATTTGATTATTGATGGTAGCATACAGATAAGCCATAATACTTAAAAGAAAAATAGGCAAATGCTCACTGCTAAAATGTATAAAATCAAGATATCGTGTAGTACTTAAAAAGGCAACAGCAGGAAAAATACTCGAAAAAGCAATGGCAGTCGAAAATAATTTTCTTAAAGCCAGAAAGCTGAACACAACACTTCCAACCATGAGAGTAATTCCGACAATTCGTGCTGATATATAGTCGTAAGGTTGGTTGAATACTTGGCAAAAAAAAGTGATAATATAAAAATTGAGAGGTCCACTCGTGCAACCATCCACCGACTCCCAATAAATCGGGTCTTGAGCGAGTGTCATTGCACCTACAATAAATACGCTTTCATCGAGGTTAAAGGCTTGATTAAAAACAACAGCGGGTAGTCTTAATATTACTATTGTCAATGAACATAAACCAATTGCAGTAATTATAAATGTTCTATTTTGTGCTTTCTTAAAATCAAAAAATGAGTATAGAGATAAACATCCTGCCAAAATTAGGAGCAGGTTACCAAAAACTAAATACATTACAGGTGAATCATCAAATGTAAACATTTTTTTAAATTTATAGCTAAATACAGGGTTTGTTCATAAAAAAAAAGGTTACTTAAATATTGCTGGTATTAACTTCCAGTTTTTAGTCAATTTTTCTCTTAGGATGGATTTATTACCACCT
>NZ_JAYWCU010000034.1:0-27802 GCF_043780375.1 Emticicia sp.
TTCAAGCGAAAATTGAGGAAATTTTGAAAGCATAGCACCGCTACGGTTGAAAAATTTGCTCAATTTGTAGCCGAAAAGATGGTGTTTTTCGACTTAAAACACTTTCGCAGGAAGTCTAATGATTGATTATCAATAATTCATAAACGATGGTTCTCCTTGCGATTGAGGTTCGTTATTGCAGAAATAAAAGTGTAAAAGTAGTGCCGTCGTTGTTAGAAACCACATCAATTTTTCCACTATGAAGTTTAATTATTTGTGAAACAATTGCCAAGCCTACACCATGCCCTTTTACAGCTTTCGCAGTGGCGTTGCTTCGATAGAAGGGGCGAAATATATAGGGCAAATCAGTTGCGGGAATTATTGGCCCGGTATTAAAAAATGAGATTTTTATTTCATTAGTAGAGGCAATAAAATTGACCACAACAGTATTGTCTTCCGAAAACTTACAGGCGTTATCCATTAGATTCATCAAAGCTACTTTAAGTGATGCTTCATTGCCTTGTATAATTAATGCTTCTTCATCTTCAGGTAAATCTCTAAAATTGAGCTGAATCTGATAATTATCGTGCCATTTTTTTAGCTGACTTTTTGCTTCCCACAAAAGCTCATCTACTCTAATGGGTACTCGTTGCATTGATTCTGAACTGACAACTGTATTTGCCAAATTGAGTAGTGTATTGGTCAATTGCGTAAGCGTTCGAGTATCTTCTTGTAGCGATTTTAGGCTTTCTTCATACACTTCGGGCGTGCGTTTTTGGAGAAGTGTAATATCAATTTGCGAATAAATTTTAGTTAATGGATTTTTGAGTTCGTGCGAAACATTTGCAATAAACATTTTTTGCATCACTAAAGCTTCTTCGATGCGGTCGAGCAAATGATTAAAGGTGGCAACGAGTAAACCAATTTCATCAGAACGATTGGGATGTTGTACTCGCTTTTCGACATTGGCAGGAAAAATTTGATTTACCTGTCTTATAATGCCCGACATAGGAGCGAGAGCTTTGTCGGCAAAAAACCAACCTGATATACCCAGCAACAAGATTCCAATCAAGACCATTACGAACAAAATTTTACGTAAGTCTTGGAGTGCCTCTTTGCCATTAGCATCAATTGCACTTACGATAACCCAATAGCTTTCTGTTCCTTTTTTGAGTTGAATGCCAAGTGTTTGATAATAACCTGCATGGAAGTAAGTTGATTGATTTTGTTTTTGAATGCTTGGTATAAGGTCTTTAAATAAACCTGTATAAGGTTCTTGTGTGGCAAAAACGAGTTTCTTTTGTTTTTCATCATAAATATAAATACTTTCATCGCTGAGCAATTCTTTATCCGAAACATTGACCAGTTTCAAAATTGTAGTGTCGGCAGTTTGAAGGTCAAAAAGCAATGTTGTAGTAGTAATAGCTCGGTCTTGTAGGCGATTGAAAAAGCGTTTTTCGAGATAAAGTTTACTAAAAAAATAGACTCCTACCGAAAAAAACAGTAGAATGGCAGTTACTATTGCCATAAATTGATAGGTAAGTCGAGAGCGAATATTTATCATTAAGCAAGTACTTTCATTACGTAGCCCATACCGATTTGAGTATGTAACAGCTTGATTTCAAAGTCTTTATCTATTTTTTTTCGGAGAAAATTCACATAAACCTCAATCACATTTGTACCAGTATCGAAGGTTATGTCCCATATTTTTTCGGCCAATTCTACTTTAGAAATTACTCGCCCTTGATGCCGAATGAAATATTCGAGCAGGGCAAATTCTTTGGCGGTGAGTGTAATTTCTTTGCCGCTACGCACAACAGTTTTGGCATCTAAATCCATTTCGAGGTCAGCTATTTTGAGTAAATTAGCAGTTTGAATCGAACCGAAATTTCGGCGAGTCAATGCTCTAATTCGAGCCATTAGTTCTCGAAATTCAAAGGGTTTTACCAAATAATCGTCCGCCCCAGCATCAAGGCCTAAAATTTTATCGTCAGTTGTACCTAAAGCTGTCAGCAATATGATTGGAGAAACCACGCCCTTTGTTCGAAGTTGGCGGCATAAATCTAAGCCGCTCATTCCTGGCAAAATAATATCAGAAATAATAATTGCATAAGGATTACGAGTAGCTAATTGTAGTCCAATTAAACCATCATACGCTACATCAACTTCCCATTGTTGCTCTTCAAGCCCCTGTTTAATAAGTTGAACAGTCTTTGCTTCGTCTTCAATTACTAATATTTTCATAAAGTTACCGTTGGCTATACTTCAAAATTAGGAAGATTTTAAGATAAACGAACGAAAATGAAGAATATTTATCAGTTAGACACGATAAAGTGTCTATTAAAAAAAACAGAAAGCAAGAAAATTTAATTTTTCGCTTTCTGTTTCATTCCAAAAACCACTTTTTTGCTTATTTCAATTTAAAAGGCAAATACCAATTACTACTAATCATCAATTTTGCTCTTACGGCATCGGCATTTGGGTTATTGGCTTTTTTGAGTTTTTGATATACTTTATCTGCCAAGAAAGCAGGGTCATTTCTTCTCAAAGCTACTCTCACTAAATCGCCCCAACGTTGTCCTTCATAAGCCAATTCTAAGGCAGATTCTTCAATCAACGAGTTTTCGATTGAAAGTGTACTATCACCAACAACTGCTACAGGCTGCAAAGAAGCACGCCCTCTGATACCCGTATTCCTATACCAAGAAGCTCTGAAAGATGGATTATCGCCATTTCGTCCATCAAAATCATAGGGTGGCACATCAAACGTATTCATCAAATTAGTTTTGTCAGTAATGGCTGTGTTATTATAGGTAGTCGAAATACCTTGATTCATCAATGCAAAAGCCAATTTTCGGCGACCATCACGGTTGGCTGCTTCGGCAAATCTTAGATGCAAAGTAGCGGCACGGTAAAGCAGCCATTGACCTTTACCAAAATTAGCATTCCCGAGATTAAACGAAGTAAGTGGGTCAATGTAATTGTATAAATATTTCATTATAACTGGTTTTCCATTAACTGTTTTATAAGTCATTCTACCACGAGAATCAAAAGGAAAATTATTGATTTGTCGTTGGCTATTCCAAAGCGAAATACTTTGTTCGGAAGGCTTCACTTTATTCATGAATAAATCAATGAATGGATTTTGAGGGTTGAAAGTTGCATCGAAAGGCAAAGACCAAATCCACTCATAATTATATCCTGCATCGGTATTTCGGCGAGAAAAAATAGACCGCCAACCTGTATCATTGTTATCTACCAAAGCATTTATGTCATTTCTACTTCCTGCATAAGCCACTGTCATATCGCGAGCATTGGCTTCGGCATATTTAATTTTATATAAACCAAGGAAAATCTCGCCAGTATTGATGTCGTAGCCCAATCTTGAAGCAGTTTCTAACACTAATTTATAAGCAGTGGCTGCTTTCAAATATTGGTTATCCCAAAGGTATAAATCACCGAGCAAAACCTGCTTATTAATAAACATTTTATTGAGCAAATAGCCATCTACTGAGTTGGCAACCAAGCTATTAGTCGAAGGATAAACCTCCATATAAATCGGCGGAATCGCCTCCATCGTTTTTATTAATTCCTTTACTAAATTTTGCAAAGAAAGCTTAGGTGAAGCATTTAATGCACTCAAATCGGCAATATTTTCAACAGTTGTGGTGGTGTAAGGCACTTGACCAAAATGAATACCTACCTGCAAATAAACCCATGTACGCAAAGCAATAATATCTGCTGTGCGTTGGTTATATTCGTCGGCTTTCATTTTATTTTGTTCGAGCATAACCTTGAAATTCTTCAAGATATCGTTGCAGTTCAAAATCACTTCGTAGAAAGGGCGAGGGTCGGCATAAACATTTCCCTCTTGCACATTATGGTTATTGAGTTGCGTGAGTTGCTCGTCGGCACCGCCACTTACATCGAGCAAATCGGCTCTTAGTTCGTTCAAAATGACATGTTGTTTTGCCAAATTCATAAATTTTCCATAAAGCCCAATAATAGCAGCATCGGCATCAAAAATATTGCGATAAACCTGTTCTTTGGTAAGGGTTTCTTCTGGCTCTAAATCGAAAAGGCTTTTGCATGATGATGTAACCACAAACATGCTCGAAAGTAGCCCGATGTTTAAAAATATTTTTTTGATTGAAGATTTCATAAAACTAATGACGAATGTGAATAAATCCTTATTCTTTTTTACAAACCAATTTTAATACCTAACTGAATGGACTTTTGCATTGGCTCAAGAGTATTGTCAACGCCTTGTCCGAAAATATTATTTGTTGCACTAAACTCTGGGTCATAACCCAAATATTTGGTAAATGTAAAAGCATTATTGACTGTACCGTAGAAAGTTAGGTATTTCAACATACTTTTATCAACTGGCAAATTGTACGAAATAGTAACGGTTCTTAACCTAAAATACGAACCATCTTCTATCCATCTACTCGAAAAACGATTATTCCCTATTGGGTCACCCATCGAAGTTTTTGGCATTGTTGTTACTTGTCCATCGCCTCTCCAACGATTTAGCACCGCTTGGGTTTGGTTATTTTGGTTCGACATAGATTCTAATGCTCTTCGTGTATAATTATAAATACTATTGCCCGAAACAAAAGTACAAAGAGCATCAAAAGTCCAGTTTTTATAGGAAACATGGTTCAAAAATGAGCCAAAGAAATCAGGAGTCGGATTGCCAATCGCTTGATTATCTTTTTCGTCAATGACTTTATCTCCGTTTAAGTCAGCAAATTTCATATCGCCACCACCGAATGGCATCAACGAGCCGTCCAAACGCTTGGTTTGCAAACCTGCCGCACTTGCCTCGGCATCAGAACTATAAACACCTTGAGCCACCAAGCCATAGAAAAGATTAGGGGCTTGACCTATTTTAGAAATATAAGAAGCATTACCATAAGTGGTAATTGTATTATCGTCAGGCAATTTTGTAAGGCTCGATTTGGCTTTTCCGAGCGTTAAGCCTACATCCCATTTCAAATTTTGTTGATTAATGGCTTTTATATTTAAAGCAATATCTAAGCCTTTGGTATCCATTGCGGCATTATTAGTCAAAACGTAGGCTATTCCCGAAGCACTTGGTAGCTTTTCGGTCGTAAGCATATCTGTTGTTTTATTATTGAAAAAGTCGAGACTCATATTGATTTTCTCATTGAATAAAGATACATCAATGCCCAAATTTGATTTGGTTACAGTTTCCCATTTGAGGGCGGTATTGGCAATATTGCCACGCACAAGACCTTGCATACCTAATAGATTTTGGACTACATAATACTGGCGAGAAGTATAATTTCCGATGTCATCATTACCCACACGCCCTATCGAAGCACGGATTTTTAATAAATCAAAGGCTGTATTTGCCATAAATTTTTCGGAGGAAATTATCCACGCTCCCGAAAGAGAAGGCATAACTGCCGTTGGAGTACCTCCGATTTTAACTCCTTGAGAAACAGCATCTTTTCCGAATTTTGAAGAAGCGTCCATTGCAATGTTGAACGCCAGGAAATATTTATCTGAAATACTATAATCTATGCTTAGGTAAGTATTAAGCCAGTTGGAAGTGCCAACTCCTCCGCTAATTTGATTGAGTAGTCTTTGACCATTGCCTACTGTAACCAATTCGTCCGTAGCTGAGTTGAAACCTAAGATTTTATCCTGCTCTACACGACTATTCAAAAGTCTTGCTCCAATTCTTGCCGAAAACTCGTGAATATCTCTAAATGATTGATTATAAGACAAGTAACTGTCATTAAATAGATTGTATAAACGTTTGGTTTGAGACCCTAATTTGTTTTCTGCCACAAAAAGCCCCAAAGTATCGCTCAAAATACCTCTTTTTGGTACAAATCTGGTTTCTTTAATTTTGTCGAAAAGGATACCGATATTTGTTCCTAAATGAAACTTTTTGCTCAACTCATAGTCAAAAGCGATTGTTCCTGCGAAACGGTAAGAGCGATTAGAAGCAGACATCACTTTCGATGCCACGGTAGGATTACCAACATTGAAAATATCTTCGTCCGACAAATCGGGAGATGCAATGCCAAGACCAGAAATATCGTGGTCGCTCAAAAACGGTGCTTTAGTTAATGACAAAAATATGGGATTAGTTTTTGGCGAAAAACCCAAATCCTTTGCATTTGCTTCGTTGAAAGAAAAACTCAAATTAGTTACCCCTTTCAACCGACGACTTAAATTCAAATCGGCATTGAAACGAGTGCCATATTTGCTCAAATCAGAGCCAGAAAGTGCCGTTTGGTTTTTAGCAAAATTGAGTGAAAGAGCATATTTTGCAATGTTATCACCACCTGTTACTTTCAAATAAACGTTTTTCATTTGCTGATTAGCAAACATTTTTTCTTGCCAATCGGTGTCGTTGTGGTACTGATAATAAGTAGCTACCGATTTATCATCATTCATAAATGGCAACGATTGTATCAAATCGGTTGAAGTTCCACTCGATTTATACAAGTCCGAAAGATAGGTACGGTAATCCTTTACATTAAGCATTGGCAATGCTTTTGGGGCGAAATTCAATCCTCCATAAATAGCCAAGTCAATTTTCGTTCCTAATTCTTTTGCTCGTGCCGTAGTGATTAAAATTACTCCATTAGCGGCTTTTGTACCATAAAGTGCGGCAATCGAAGCATCTTTCAAAACCGTAATGCTACTAATATCTCGCACATCAATATTTGCCAAAGGATTATCTATATAGTTGTTGATCAATGAGTTACCGTATTGACTAATGTCATAAATCATGTTATCAACTATAATTAAAGGCTGGTTGGTAGCTTGCATTGAACTTAGTCCACGAAGCATAAGATTGGCACTCGAATTAGCTACTCCAGAATGTCGAGTAACATTCAAGCCTGCAATTTTTCCTTGAAGATAACTGTCGGGGCTGTCGGTTGCTCTCGACCAAGAATCTGTTAATTGTGTTGAAACCGCAGCCGAAGTAAGGCGATTGCCCGATACTGTGCTTGTTGGCAAATTGATTTCTTGGTTAAACGAAGGATGTCCTTCTTCATTCAAACTTATTTTAATTTCTTTTCTTCCTGCAATAAAAACTTCTTTCGACTGATAACCAGCCATTTCTATTACTACCGAAACCGAATAGTTTGGCACGAGTAATTTGAATGTACCATTATCATCAGTGATAGCTATCGTTGCTTGTTTGTAATACACTCTTGCCCCCATCAATGGCTTTTGAGTAACGGCATCGGAAATAAGCCCAGTTAGCTGATTAGCGTATTTTGCTCTTTGATTGACTTCTTTCGACTGCTCATTTTGTGCCAAAATACCAAAAGAAATGAGCAGAAAGCTGAGAATTAAATATGTTATTTTTTGTGATGCTCGCATAAAATTTGTCTTCATTGAAATAGGTCTTTTTACAAAACAGGTACTAATCTTACATAATCAAGCACAATTGGGGTAGTTCCGCTACCTTGCAGAAATAAATCTAAAGTACCAAATCGAGTGGTGGTATATTCGCCCAAAAGTACCTCCGAATAGTTGTTGAGCGTAACGGTTATGTTTGCAAAAGTCGTATTCGTAACGCTTCCCATTGCCAAACGTTGGGTGAGAGTTACGGGTGGAGTTACGCCACTACTCGTATAATTGGTGCGTGATTGGTCATTGACTGCCACCCAATAAACTTTATATTTTGCTGCAGGTACTGCCTGAACTCTATATCGTACCCAAAAATTAGTAACAGCGTGTCCTGCAAATAATAGTTGGGTAAAAGGTGTATTTGTAGTTGGATTTTTCTTGTCCATTACGGCAAATGTTGCCGTAGAAATAACTTGCATGAAAGTGCTATTCCCTTCTGCTTCTACTACAATTGGCTGCATTTTATCTTGCAATTTGAAATCAACTTTGTTTAAAACATAAGCAATGCCGTTACTCATTTTTATACTTTTGATGATGGCGGTTTTATTGAGTGGAATTTCAACGCCAAATTTTGATTTCAAAACGTCTGGTAATTTTTCGGGAGAATAATACCCTTCTACGGCTACGTCTTTGATAATATTCCATGAAGCGGCATTATAGGTGCTATCGGTCGTTGAAGTTTTGAAAAATGGAGTTACTTTAGCAATTTCGGTTGCTAATGCTTGGTCATTCAAAATAAAATAAGTGTATTGCTTAGACTCGTCGGTTAGGTCATAAACGGCATCGGTAAATTGATTCTTTTGTTCAAAGCCACTTCCTGCTCTATAAATCGGGCGGCCTGTTGTGCCACTTATGCTATCAATGATTGCTTTTGCAGGATTGAAGGAAAGATAAACCAAATTGGCAAGCACTTTATTCTGTACATAATCGGCTTTAGAACTATTGATATAAGTCCAGAGATTTGGCAAAACAGGCGAATATTTATCAAGAACATGAAGCACCCCATTTCCAACAAAAACATTGGCTGTGGAAATAGGCGAATCACCCAAAAGCCCTTTTGTGAGAGAAATGTACTTTCCGTTCAATAATTTAATTCTATTTTCGGTAGTTGTCGAAGGCATCGGGTAAGATTGTACAGCAATATGATTGCCCACAAAAGCCTTGATGGAAGCACTGTCTTTTAGGCTCGCCATGTCAAAACTTTCTAAGGCTTTATTGGTTGGAGCAAAAACAGTATAGTTTTGCGATGAACTAACGAGTTTATCATAACCACTTTTTACCAAAAGTTCTTGAAATTTACTCAAATCAGGTTGTGTACTGACTTGCTCCAAGAGATTTCTCCCCAAAGAGTCATTGATGAGCGTAACTCGCTCTTCCCATTTTTCGCAAGAAAACAAAGCACAAACAGTGATTATTAAAAGAGAATATGTATATTTTTTAATCATTTTCTTTATAAGTATTTGATTATCTGTTATTTAAGGTTTACTGAACCTGCAAACCCGATTGCGTAAATCTTGGACTAATTTGATTCATATCTATCGGAATAAATTGAATTAAATCAATGTTATTTGTATTCTGTCCACCCGAAATTGATTGCATACGAAGGGTGTGTCGGTCGGTCGTTTTAATTTCTACTGTTCCTAATAATCTGCCACATGCAAAGAGTGAGGTTACACCATCCATGTACATTTTCCAACCTAATGATTCTAATTCCCCTGCTGTTCCTGTAGGAGCTTGGTCAGTAAAAGTTACGGGCCTTGGCAGAGGTTCGCCATTGACACTTACTTGCACAACGCTGCTCGAACCGCCCGTTGTTCCTAATGTTCCTGACTGTTTTTGAGCTCTATAACAAACCCAAACTTTGTATTTTCCTTTGACAATCAAAGGGGTTTTCATTTCAATCCAGTTGCTTCGGGCAGCATTTCCGATACCCAAAGGAACTTGCAAACAATCATTAAAATAGGTAGTGGCTGGCACGCCCGAAGTACCAAAAACATAAGTAATAGTATTCATTTGCCACGACCAGTCTTTGATAGAAGCCATGTCAAAAGCATAGTTTTGCTTACGGAAATAGGCAGGAAGTTTACGTATTTCAGGAAAATCGGATACTTTCCAGTGAATGGGCGTAGGTTTACGAAACTTTACAATAAAATGGCTATTGGCAGAATGAAGCACGCCATTGGTGGCAGCATTATCGCTCAAATTTCTGTCTAATTCAATGCCTTGTTCGTGGATTCCGTTGAAATCTACATCATTTAATAAGACCGCCTGTCCATCAAGTTTAGAAGTTACAACTTCCAAAGGCACTTTAGTTAGGTGAGAAGCTGCCGAAATAATATCTGCCAAATACTTAATTCCCGGCAAAAGATGATACGAAATATAAAGATTTAAACTATCAGATTTTAAGCGAGGATTTCCTGTATTTGAATATCTTTTTTTCAATGCCTCATAAGACGAGAAACCCGCTTTGCTCAATACTGCATTTGATTCGACAATAATGGTTGACCAACGCTTGGTCAAATCGGCATCAACTATTTTTAAGGAATCATAATAACCAGTTTCTTTGAGTGCTTGTGTGAAAACAGAATAATTAGGGTTAGATTCTATTAAACTCGAAAGAGAAGACTTAGCAGGTTGCAAAGCTTTATCAATAACATGCAAGATGCCATTTCCAACCAAAATATTAGACTCAATAATCGAGGCTTGACGATTGACGCTAAAACTCGAAATACCATTTTGATACGATACACCCCCAATCAAAAATTGCCCGTACATGGTTATCAATGGAAGTTTTCCATCTTTGAAAGATTTGGTAGTAAGGGTATCACGAATGATATGAATTTTGGCAATGTCTTTTGCTTCATCAGCTGTGAGTTGGTCGGCAGATGTTTTATTGATGCCTTTCAGATATGCCTGCACGCCTGTATTGGTCGGAACAAACATGGTATAAGCTCCATAGGCATCTAAAAAACTTGCATAGCCCGCTTTGTCGAGAATGGTAGCAAAATCGGAGTATTTGTCAGGGTATTTTCTCAAATAGCTATACATATTCACATCGGTAGTTGTTGATTCCACGATTTGAATATCGGCACAAGCCAGCAAATACACAACCCCTAAGATACTTGCTAATAGAATGAATATTGATTTTGATATTTTTTTCATTACTTTTTCGACGAATATAATCTACTTATAAAATGGATTCTGCACTAAATTTTTATCTGTTTGCAATTCATATTGATAAATCGGCAGATAATGACTGTTAAAATCCTTGTATTTGGCAATGGCTGATTGTTGGCGGTCGGGTGGGGCAGCTCTTGCTACCATTTCGAGCATAATATCCATTCTTTTATACTTGTTACGTTTCGAGTGGCGAAGCACATCGTACCAACGTTTTCCTTCAAAAGCAAACTCTCTTGCACGTTCGCTCAAAATAAAATCTGCTACCGCTTCAGCATCGCTTGGGTCGGGGTTTTCGTTGGTAAGTTCCAACGCATTAGCTCTGTTTCTTACCATTTTTACGATATTTAATGCTTCTGCTCCTCTATTGAGCAATGCCAACGCTTCTGCTTTCATCAATAAAATATCTGCATAACGATAAACCATCCAATGAGCATTATAATCTTCAATTGCTCTGGTTTGGGTGGCATTAATACCCGAATATTTCCAAACCATGGCATCGGTAGCTCTCACCGCTGTTTCTGGACCTCTCAAATCTTTCTTGGTATCGTCCGTAAAATCTTGGGTATAAACAAAATCCATGACATAAGAATTGGCATTAAATCGGCGAGGATTGGCAAATAATGGATAAAATTCATTCAATCTTTGGCGGTCGAATTGAAGCTCAAAAATGCTTTCGTTAGAATTTCCTTGTACGAAAACTGTACTGAAAAAACGAGTACCTTCAATCAAGCCAAACTTAGCACTTTTTATTACTTTATCGCAGGCTGCTAAGGCTTCGGTATATTTTTCCATCCATAAATAGACATCGGCTTGCAAAGTATTGACTGCATAGCGAGTGATTCGTCCTTTGTCAGAAGCCAAACTGCCATAAGTAAGCGGAGCATTTGGTTCGGCTTCGGTCAGGTCTTTTACAATTTGTGCCAATACTTCAGCTTGCGTATTTTTAGGTATTTGTTCAATTTCTTCATCAGTACTGGTCGATTTTAATTTCAAAGGAACATCACCGAAAGTACGAACTAAGTAAAAATACATCAAAGCACGAATCGTTTTGGCTTCTGCCACATAGCTGTTGAGGGCTTCTTGGGTAAAAGTTTTGTCGTTTTCTAAAACTGCTGGTGCAAAATCGATAACCGTATTACAATAATTGATGATTTTATAGAAAGGTCGCCAGTTAGTAATTCCATTACTTGCCAACACGTTTACGTTCATAATGTCGAGTTCTTCGGCACGAGTTGAAAATGTGGTTGTGAGCATATCGGCACGAAGTTCGCCCCACAGAAATAGACTCAGCACCAAGCTGTTGCTCGGAGTCGAAATATTATTGAATACGATTGTCGAACTAGGAGCAAGCATCGAGGCATAAACGCCCGTCATGGCAGCTTGAACCTGCTCTTTAGTTTTCCAAAACTTATCTTTCGTGATACCATCTTGTGGCTGTAAATCGAGCCATTTATCACACGACGTAGGCATGATTAATAGTAGCACACACACTGAACTATGAAGTAATCTTTTTAACATTTTTGTAAATATTTAGCTTTATGCAATATGCTTTAAGCTGTACGCTTTTAAAATATTTTGATTTGTAAAAATGCTTAAAGCTTATTGACTACAGCTTATTGCAAAATCTAAAACGAAGATGTTAAACCTATCGTAATTGTTTTTGAAGGTGGAGTCATTGAGTAATCTATTGCTACTCTGAATGGGTCGCCACCTCTGAGCGATACTTCGGGGTCTTGCCCTTGGTATCTTGTCCATGTAAATAAGTTTTCGGCAGTAATATAGCCACTTAGGTTTTTAACTTTCAGACGGTCGTTTATCTTTTTAGCGAATGTATAACGCATTGTCAACGTTCGGAAACGAACAAATGACGCATCTTCTACATAGCGACTCGACCCTAACCAGTTATAGCCAGTTCCGAATAAAGCTCTCGGAACGTTGGTAACATCACCCGCTTTTCTCCATCTTGATAGCACTTCTGTACTCTGATTATCATAGCCATACATGGCAGTAGTAAACATTCTTGTACCATTTACTACGTCATAATTTGAACGAAAATTAAAAAATGCAGTTACTTTCAATCGTTGAATCCAAGTAACAGTTCCGCCAAAACCTCCTGTAAATGCAGGATTGCTATTACCCAAATACACAATATCCATATAATTGATATTGCCATCGTGGTTAATGTCTTCGTATTTAGCATCTCCCTGTTGGAAAATATAATCGGTTGCAGGATAATTAAATCTCATATATACTCCTTGTCCGTCAGGTGTGATTATTGGCTCGCCGTTTTTACCTTGGGCAATGGTAGCTTCCTTATCTTTATATACACCCGTGTACTTGAAGCCATAGAATGACCCAAATGGGTTATTTTCTTGCATATAAGTTTTGTATTCGCCATTGCTTGTAATGTTGCCTCTGGTACGTGGATATAAGTCAGAAATTTCACGAATGACGTTTATATTTCTTGAAATATTCATATTCAAATCAACTTGTAGTGCTTTGGTTTTATAAGGTGTAATTCCTAAATTCACTTCCCAGCCCATATTATCCATCGTTCCAACATTCATATTTACACTGTTGAAACCAGTGAAAGAGGAAATCTGAAGACCATTAAAAAATAGATTTTTTGTACGGTTTGAATACAATTCGGCATCAAGCGTTACCATTCTTTTAAACATCGAAAGATTGATACCTAAATTTTTACCAGTAATTGTTTCCCAACGCAAGTTTTTTAGTTCCATTGAGGCAGGAACAACTCCTGCTTGCCCCAAATATGACCAACCGAGTGTGCTATAAGTACTGAAAAAAGTATAATCATATCTTGGAGCATTTCCGCTTTGTCCATAACTGGCTCTGAAAGCTAAATTATCAATAAAATGGTCAAAACGCTTCATAAAAGGCTCATCCGAGATATTCCATTTTGTAGAAATTGAAGGAAATAAACCATAACGATAAGCAGGCCCAAATCTTGAATTTCCATCTCCTCTGATACCTACATCAACAATGTATTTTTCTTTAAATCCATAGTGCATATTCCAAAGCAAACCAACGGTACGAGTTTGATTAATTGAAGAAGAAAGTATTGAAGAAGTTTGACGTGCTACACTCGTAATGTCTTGCAGTTGGTCAGAAGCCGTATTTGGTACAGAGGCTTGTTGCGAAATACTTTTAATATCGGAAGTATTTAACACCCAAAGGCTCGTCAAATCGTGGTTTTTATTTTTTATTTTTGGTGTAAAAATCATGGCGGTTTTGGTTGTTACACCAAAAATATCTACGTCGCCATCATACGCCAAATTTACTGCCGAACTCGTCCAAGTTTGTCCTGTTGCAATTTGAGGAAGAAACGATTGGCTTTTTGTATTGTTAATATCGAATTGTACATCAAATGATGCCATCCAGACACCAGGTTTTAAATCGTATTGTAACTGAAAGTGAGGAATAATTCTTTCGGAAAGAATATTGTTTTTAGCACTTAATGCCATCGCTACAGGATTGTATGTTCCTGAATAACCCCCTTGAATATTACGAAATGGCGAAAAATAGTTTGGCGTAATCACTCCAAATTCGTTGTACTCATACACACTCATGTTGGGCATTTTCTTGTACGCAATATTGCGTATTTGGTCTGCATTACTTGTTGAGTTTACATAGTTTCGGTTATTATTTGAATGAGTAAACGAAAGGTCGGTTTTGAAACGGATGCGATTAGATACATTATAATCAAGATTGATACGGGTATTCAGGCGGTCTAAACCTGTACCGATTGTCGTACCTTTTTGATTGAAATAGCCGAATGAAGCAAAATATTTGGCTTTATCGCCGCCACCCGTAATCGAAATGTTATGGTCTTGAGCATTGCCTAATTGCGTGATTTCCTTAATCCAATCAGTATTATTGCCATAATTATTGAACCAATATGGGTCATTTGGGTCATACTGAAACTCTTTAACGTTTTGAGTATTCAACGGTACACCATTTTTATTCATAAACTCTTCTGGAATAAGCATCGAATATTGGTCACCCGAAAGCATCGGAATGGCCGAAGGTTGTCGAGAAACCGAGCCTTTAAAAGTATAAGTAATTAATGGCTTGCCGATAGTTCCACGCTTGGTATTGATTACAACTACGCCATTGGCAGCTCTCGAACCCCACATCGCAGTAGCGGCAGCATCTTTCAGAATAGTGATATTCTTGATGTCGGTTGGGGCAAGATTTAGCAATGAAGCATATCCCAACTCATCGGCAGTACCAAAATTAAAGTCCGATGGAATGGCGGTTTCATAAGGCATTCCATCAACTACTACCATCGGGTCAACAGCCGAGTTGATTGAAGATGTTCCTCTGATACGGATTTGCATTCCTGCACCTGGGTCGCCCGAACTTGCCGTAATATCTACGCCTGCCAAACGCCCTTGTAGCATTTGGTCTATCGAAGCACCTTGCATTTCTTCAATGGCTTTGGTATCAATTTTAGATACAGCCATTGTATTGCTTCGGTCGGAGTGCGAAAGTAAACCATTGTCGTTTCGTTGAGCCGATACCACCACTTCATCCATTTCGTTTTCGGTAGAAACAAGCAATATTTCAAAAGTTTTTTTGCCATTTACTTGTGTTTTTTGAGTTTTGTAGCCAATACTCGAAAACGAAAGTACATGAGAAGGGTCATTCATGCGAAGCACAAAGTTACCTTCAATGTCGGTTACAACGCCTTTGATGGTACGATTGTCTTTGTCGAGTTCAGCAACAGTAGCTCCAATAACGGGAGAACTATCTTTAGAATCAATGACTTTTCCTCTAACGATATTTGTAGGGGCTGGTGTTTGTGCATTGACAGCAATGCCATGCATCAAAACTCCCCCAATAATTAATAATAATGTAGTAAATATTTTCATTCGCCTATATTTTCAAAGATTTTTTGAAATAATGATTTTTATTGAAATGATGAATCTGACAACTTTTATCAATGCGACGATTCGTAAGTTGTCAAATTTCAAAATCAAGGTTGCAAATAATTATCAATCAAATGAATGACCGCACGATTCGATAGATTATTGCTTTTTGCTACATTTACCAACGATTTTCTACTATTTCGGTCAGTTACTTGCATTGCACCTACTGAATTTATCACTGTAACTCTGATGCCATCGCCTATATTATCTTTCAATAAAGTTTCCATCGAACCCGATTCTTTTCCGTCTGGAATCAAAGATTTTTTATTCAAAATATGGTAAGAAATGAAATTCAAAACTTTCAATTTATCATCGTTGGTAGTTGGATTAAAGTTTGGTGTTTTCACCGTTCCTGTAACTGTACTTGGCAAAACCCCATCATTTACCGCTGCCTGAATAGCCGCATTATCGGGCACAAAAACTGTGTAAAATGAGCCAGAAGCTGTTCCATTAATTTCGCCAGTAGTTGAATTATAGGCGAGTGCGGAGTTTTTTAAATATTGCCAGAAAGAATTGAAAGGCGAAGTAGTAGCAGTTCCCAAAAGCTCAATGTGTTTACCAATATTTAGTGCAGTAAAGTTCAGTAAGCCATCTGTATAATAAACTTTGCCATTGGTGGCTGTTTTTGAACCTAAAATAGTCAAAGTTTTATTTATGTCTGCAAGTCCAGTCGAATAGACTTTATTTTGCGTAAACTTGACATACTCACCATTAGAAGCATCAATAATTCCTTCTTTGCTTAGATCGTCTAATTCGTTGTTTTGTGTTGGAACAATACTCGTAGCCACCATACGCAACAAATTATTTCTGTTTACATCGCCAACCGTACGAATAGTTGTGCCTGGTGCAGTAAACCCCCATTCGTTTTTAGCTCCATCATAGTCGTAACCTGCCGTCTTGAAGGCATCATCACTCATCATAAAGACTGTATATTTGAATTTTGGGTTTAAAATCGTTGGTCTTAAATCTAAATTCAGCAATCGAGTCATAGTCGAATACTTTGGGTCGAGGTAGGCTTTGGCATAAACTGTACTAAACACATTGGTTTCTTGTACTTTGTTTGTGCCATAAAAAAAACCATTACTCAATATTTTTTTATCTACTACATTAGCAACAGGGTCGAATCGAGCTTCTTCACCAAAACCATTGAACGACGATTTGAATTTGCTTGGCCAAACACTCGAAGACCATAAATGAGCATTGAGCAAATCGGCAATAACAGTTGAAGGGACTACGTCTAAGGAAGTATAGTTTTCAAGAATGACGTTTTTGAGGAAAGGAAGAAGTGTTTCGTTGGTTGGCACAAAAATACTCCAAGATTCTTGCTGACCATCGTTGTCCGAAAACTTTGCGTAGTTTTCGTTATTGGGCCAAAAAATAATTGCTTGCTTTGAGTATGATTTTACATAAACTTGGTCGTTTTTTCCTGTTAAAATTTGGTATCTTTTAGTAGCCTCTGCATTAGGAATAAAATTTACAGCGTATTTGTCTAAAATCTTTCTAAACTCACTGTATTCGGGCTTGTTACGTAAATATTCTTCAAAAGAAGGTTGAGCCGTAAATACATTATCAATTTCGTGAATCATACCATTTTCGGCAACAATATCTTTCTCCACAACTTTTGCATCCATTACATTGAAGCCCGTATAAGGCACATTTGGGTAGAAATAGTTGTAGTCAGTTGCCGTAAGACCTTTATCTAAAAAATAACTATCGGTAAAATAACTCAGGTATTTATTGTTATTATCGGCACTTACATAGGCAATCGAGTTTCTATTGGAAGCAACGGCTTTTACTGTTGTACCCTCAAAAGTTTGGTCTGAATAAAAACCTGTGTAGTAAGCAGTTCGTCTTCTAAATGCTTTCGATGGCACCCAACCTGTAGCAGATTGATAGTCGTCTAATCTATCTTTTTCAAAAGCATTATAAACTAATAAATATTGAATGAGTTCACGTGCTTTCGTAGAGTCAATCGTACTCATTGAAAGATTATTTTTCTGGAAATACTTGGCAAAAGCGTCATCATTCGGAGCAAACATTGTCCAATAACCCGCACTACTCAGCGTACGTTGGTAGCCACTTTTATCAATGACTTGCAAAAGCGTACTAAATTTTTTCTTAGCTTGTAATTGTTGGTAAATTGGTGGCTCCAAACCATCAGGACGTGCATAAATATCCAACTCTTTACGTGAGCAACTAACAAACGAACTAACAATTACAAAAAAGACAAAAAAAGTACACAATGGGTATTGGTGCCTCATATATTATTAGGTTGAAATTTTAGAAATGAATATAGAAATCAGGGAAGTTTAAATAGATTTATGTTTTTCAAAATATTGTATTTTACCTATTTAAAATCAAAATTGTAATATAGTAATATTAGGAGTTTATTTTAACTTATTTTAAGTTGTTAAACTTTAATCAAATTTTAACATTTGAAAGAAGAAATGCTAATTTTCGCTCAAATTTATTAACGCAATCGTTATCGGGAACGTTATCAGTATTAAAAACTAACACTTATAAATAGTTAAATAATTCAAAAATTGCCTTGAAATATACTTAACTTAGTTGATTTTTATCTATAAAATCACATATTAAAATTGTATTATTCTAATATTTACACTGATTGATTTTTGATAATTAGTAACGATGTTTTTATAATGCTTTACAATTGTTTTCTTTCAGTCTAAAAATCACCTTTAATTCCCTTAATTTTTAGCGATTTCAACGGCATATACTTGGTTCTTTCCTTCAAAATTTGCTCTAAAAACAACCCATTTTCCATTGGGAGTGAAGTGTACATTTGGCTCAAATTTGTAGCCATGATGTTTCATATTAACCAATTTTTCGGACTTCAAAATATCTCCTTCTGGACGAAAAAGATAAATCCATTGACCATTTTTTGCTTTAGCCACTTGCCCTGCATCGCCACCATCTCCCGCAAAAAGTGTTTGGTCTGGCGAAATATTGAAGTGAATCGACCACTCATCACGCTGCATTTGGAAGCGTTTTTCTACGCCAGTTTCAATATTTGTTCCTGCCAAAAAGAAGGTTTCTCCTCTCGGAATTTGTAAATCAAACCAAATCGTTTTGCCGTCCCAACTCGGAAATTCATGCCCTGCAATTTCCATCGCAACGTTACGTTTATGCATCAGTTTTACTTGCGAAGTTTTTATGTCAATCGTCCACATTCTATCCACTTTATGCCACGGGCCTTCATGGCAAAACATAAGCATATTTGGATTTTCAGGAACAAATTGAATATGTCCCAACCAAGTATTTTCGTGGTGAATTTGCTTTAATTCACCCGTTTCGATATTGATAGTAAAAAGCGTATTTGGAATTTTTGCATCAAAAATTCTGTCAAAAAAATCTTTCTTTTCGGGGAAATTCTTCAAGATTTCTCTTTCGGTATTACCTTCTTTATAACCACCAGCTAAGATTTTTTCATCGGCATTTATGGTTGAAATATTTCCTTTAAAATCAGTAGGAAAAACATAAACCAAACGAGTTTTTTGCGTAATAATTGAAGTGGCAAAAACACTGTCTTTTCGCTGGAAAAACAATTCGCCACGCTTGGGGGCAAAGATTTCGCCCCCGATTTTACTTCGGTTGGTCAAAGGTTTGTTTTCAAGTTTTTTCAAATTGACCGAATAGAGTCTTTGCCCTTCGGGTGTGCTATTGTAAAAAGCCATTAAATCGCCATCTGTACTTGCCAAAAATGGATTGTTATGAAAGTAAAAACTCTGATTATTGCCTTCTACGCTTGATAATCGCACGAGCTTATGACCAGTATCTTTGTCAATCCATGAATTTGGCATCGGAAAAATCGAACCAGTTTCCAGTACGGGTATTTGTTTTTTTCGTTTTTCAATTTGTTTTTCGGTCAATAAAAATTGCTTGATTTTACAATCTTTTAAAGTTTTTATACCTCCAACAACACTTGCAGCATTGAGTTTTGCCCCCGCATAATTGGTGTGCGTATGGTCAATCGGGAAGAAATCGGCTTTGAGTTTTGCCTCGTTTGATAGCTCATATTTTACCGAAACTATTTCATTCAAATCAACAAAAAATGCCCCCAAAGTTTGAGCCGATTCTGCCGCCCATTTGGTGTACCCATCTCTCGGAATCTTGCCATCTTTCCAAACATTGCGTGGTACTGGCGAAAAAACGATTGCAATTGCCCCTTTATCCTTAGTTTCGCTGATGTATTTTCGCATATACCAACCATAAGAATGCACGATTTCGTGTTTTTTCGTAAGCAAATTGTCAATTTCTTGGGTTTCTTCGCCTGTACCTTTGATGCTTCCTCTCGCACGAGTAGTGTCGTTGATTGCTCCGCCGTCGTTATGCCCAAATTGGATCATCACGAAATCCCCTTTTTTAAGGTTTTTCAAAATTTTCTCCCAACGTCCTTCAGTCAAGAAAGTACGGCTACTTCTGCCACCAATCGCATGGTTTTCGATATGAATTTTGGTTGTGTCAAAATGTTGGTTGATTAGCGTTCCCCAACCAAATTGTCCGTCTGAACCCTTTCCCGAACCATTTTTCACGGTCGAATCACCGATGATGTAAAGCGTAGGTTTTGGTTTATTGTTAAATGCTAAAAAGGAAAGTAAAATGATTATGTAAATTGTTGTTTTTTTCATTTTTATAGTGAATAGGGTGAAAATTTATTCTTGCTCAACAGGTGTCAAAGTTACTTTTTCTAACAAACCAGATTCTCTTGGTTGCCAATTTATTGTGGTGAAATAACCCTCTTTTCCTAAATTTGGTCTGAGTCTTGCCGAAACATTAATATTATAAAATTTCTGCCAAACGACACCTTGTTTTTCAATAGCAATTACTCGATTTGCCATTGAGTTTGAGACGTTTACGACCAAAATATTTTTTACTTTTAGCAATGAGCTCGGCACAAAAACCTTATAACTGGGGCCAAGTAAAGTACCGAGAGATTTACCATTTAAAACTACGCTGGCACTTTCGGCAACTTTGCCTAAATCGAGCCAATAGCCTGCTGCAAGCTTGTTTGTCATGGCAAAAACAAGAGAATAAGAAGCTGTTCCTGAGAAGTTTTTACAGGCTTCATCATCCAATTTTGTCCACGAACCCAGTGTTTGCGTTTCTACAGTTTTGGGTAATGTTGGGCCGCCTTCGAGAAAAGTAATTTTCCAAGTTCCTGTCAATTCTTGTGGTTCGGATTTGGCTTTCCAGTAAGCATAATTTACTCCTTTTACTGGCGTTTTATAAGTTTCAACAATGCACGATTCACCCGCTGCCAGTTGTAGATAGATTTCGTTAGTTTTTGCATTAAATTTTGCCATGCCCAAAGCTTCAGTCATTGGATTATACAAAGCCGCCGATTTTGCAATGGCTTCCAATTTTACCCAACCTTCATAAGCTTTGGAAGTTTTGTTATTGATAAAATAATAATTGCCTTTCGCATGGCTTTTTCTGACAAACTGCAAGCCATTATCAATCATTGTTTCACGTTGAATTTTAGCAAAAGCCATCATTTCTTCTAAGTTTTCGCCAACTAAAAATGAGCCTTGACCAATTTTTGCTTGACTGAAACTTGCGGTATTTTTTACGAAGTTTAGTTCGGCTAATAAAGCCTTGAATTTACTTCTTCTTGCTTCTAAATTGCCCAAACCTGGTACATCGGCAGGGAGTTTTTTGTGGAAAATGATATTTGCCCCTTGTTTTGCCAAAGCAACCAATTTTTCAAAAGTTTCGAGTGGAACTTGCTCACTTTCAGCCAATAAGATGGTTTTATAACTTATTCCACCCGTCAAAATTTCTTGATTTTTGGTGTTTAAATTCCCAATTTGTTTGTCCGAAATAAAATCAAAACCATAGCCACGGTCGAGGAGTTTTTGACCCAATTCTTTAAAATCTGTACCGTTAAATTCAGGTGTTACACCATCAAAATGCTCCAATAACCCTTTATTTGAAGGTTCGGTTAAACGGTCGGTGATTGGAAAATAAAACAGTACATCATTACTGGCTTTGCTATCTTGCAAGAAAGTTTGACAACGAGCTACATAATTATTTAAAGTTCCGAAATCTTTCCAGAATGGATTATGAGGCGTAAAATGAACCGCCGCATAAAACAACCAACCAGGGAAAGCCGCTTCTTTGGGCGAATAATTTGTGCCATGATAAAAAATATGATTGACACCGCCTACCATGAAAAGGTCTAAAGCTCGCTTCACATCTGCCAAATTTGAGAGAAAATGTTCATTTTCCCAAGTAGCTGATTCCGAAGAAGTTAGTTTTTTACCCATCACATTAGACGCTGACGAAGCAAATTTTATTCTTAACAAATCAGTTCCTTCAATTTCAGGAATATCAACAACGCCATATAAATCAAGCGTATTTGCGGGCGAACCGTGAGCTTGATTTCTTACAATTTTGCCTCGTGCGTGAGCCCATTTTGTCCATTCAGAAGTATATTTTTCAAGAATCAAATCGCCAATAGTAGCTCTGTAATCAAACAAAACTCGGTGATTGAGGTCTGTATTTTCTTTACTGAAAAGATTTGGCAAATGATTGCGGAGGTCATAACCACGGCGGTTTTTGAATTCGTCAAACAAAGCTTCTGTCCAATCCGATTGTCCACGAGCATCATCTACTTCATAGGAATCATTAAAAAATGCCCGCATACTCGAAACATCAGTTTTGGTGAATGCCTTATCGAATGCCGAAAGGTAGTTTTTTATGGCTTTTGCCGAAAAATGGTCAATCACATCACCTTCTCCACCTGGGCCGGCACGTTCTACCATTTTGCCATGCCAACCTTGAAAAATCGCATAAAGTGTCCAGTTTCCTGATGGAGCTTTCCAGTTTAGCTTCCCTGTGGTATTTACTTTTTCGGTTAAATTCAAAACTTCGCCTTTGTCTGAATACGCCATGAGGGTCTGTAAAGGTAGGGGCTGTTCAAATCTTACTTGGTCAATTGCCAATTCTTGCAAATTATCATTCGCCGAAATGGGATATTTCAAAGTGCCAATTTCTACTTTTTTTGGAAGGACATATCGCAATAAAGGCGTTTGTGTAAAGACTATATTTTCGTTAAGATTTTCGCCTTCTTTTAATGTATAAGTTTTGTGAGTAACATATTTACAAGCATCTTCGGGCGTAACCCAAGGCCCACCAAAAGGCCAACCCGAAGCATTAGCTAAGTCGATACCTAAGCCGAGGCGAGTACCTTCTTTAAGAGTATGCTTAAACATATCGACCCATTTTGGTGAAAGAAAATCAATAAATTGAGACTCGTATCCTTTCACACCATAAATAGGTGTGATTTCCAAACCTCCCAAACCTACTTTTTTGTAGGCCTCCATGTTGTAGGTTAGGTCTTTGGGGTTTACGGCATTTCCTTCCCACCACCAACGTGACCACGGCTTTGATTGCTGTGTGATTGGCTTCCATTTTGGCTGGGCAGCAGCAAAGGTGCTTGAAACAAGGATTATTACTAATATTTTATTGAGCATTTTTGTAAAATATTGATTATTTGCTAATTTATTTCATTTTATAAACCTCCGCACCAGCCAAAAGGAAACAACCTACGCCAAAATCATCAAAATTTGGTACTTTGTCATAAGTTACTGATTGACCGTCTTTTGGTTCTTTTCCTGTGCCTTGCACATATCCCAAAAAACCGTTTGGATGTATACAGTCTTTCATCATTGCGTTCACGGCTTTGGCTATTATTGGCGTGTATTTTTTCTTATTCAATAAACCTTTATTTACTCCCCAAGCCATTCCGTAAGTAAATAAGGCAGTTCCTGTGAGTTCTTTTCCACCAAAATCAGTTTCGTCGGTAAGACTTACATTCCAAAAACCATCGGTTCTTTGATAAACAGGCAAGGCTTGCATCATTTCTAAGTAAGTCTTTTCATATTCTTCACGATGTGGAGCATTTTTAGGCATAATATCAAGCACTCGCACCAAAGCTGCTACCACCCAACCATCACCTCGTGACCAATAGCAATTTTTGCCTGCAGGAGTTTTGTAAGGTGGGTCGAAATCTTTGTCTCTGTACCAAAGTTTTTCTACTGGATTGTACAAACCTTTATCGCCTTGCACGGTTTTGGTGTGCATATACATTTCATACATTTTTTCGTAATAACGGTCGTCTTTATAGATTACACCAAGTTGAGCAAAAACAGGCATTGCCATTTGTAGGGCATCAATCCAAGTCCAATCGTCCTTTTTTTCGCTGTTTACCATATTGTCCATGGTTTCCTTAATATCTTTGATTCGCTCAGGTTTTGGGTCAATCAAATACAAATCCATGTAGGTTTGTCCGCAACATTGGTCATCACCATTACGAGTTTTTGTACCGTTACGAAGTCCCCATTTGTGAGCTTCTCCCCAAGAAACGGCGTAGTCGTAATAACGTTTCTGTTTATCAACTTTATAAAGAGCCATGAGTCCTTCATAATAAACCCCACGAGTCCAGATATTACTTGGGCGAGTTCTGTCAGCTGCCCAAATAGGCTTGCTTGTGTCCGACCATTCGTTCATAAAATAGTCATTGGCAGCGGTTAATGCTTTCAATACATCCTTTTTCTTAGGCATATTTTGAGCATTAATATTTAGCGAAATGATTAATCCAATACTGATTGTTTTGATTAAAACACAAATTCGTTTTTTCATAGAAATATACAATTTTACTCTTTTACGATTTTTAAAGAATCTGTGCTGTTTTTAGTTTTTACTTTGACAATATACATCCCTGAAGGAAGTTTTGCTCCTATTTCACACTCGTCTGTACAAGAATCATTTTCGATTTTTTTGCCATTCATATCAATGATTGTATAGCTAAACTTTCCTTCTAATTTTAGTTGAAACGAATTTTTCGAAGGGTTCGGATATATTACCGCTTTGTGTGTATTTTTATCTTCTGTGTCATTGATAAGCTCAGTCGTTTCTCTACTAACTAATTGAATATTAGGCTTTTGCAACTCTTTCATGCCATCGCCTAAATAATAACTTGGGTGCGGGGGTTGATTATAAGCCGAGTTTTGCCAAGCAATTGCCACACGATATTGAGGGTCGTGCATGAGCGTATAGATACGATTGGTTGCAGGAATAATTGTCGTAAAAATTCTTAATGCCGTATTATCGGTTTTTCTTAAAATTACTTCTTCTCGCCAATCGCCAAAAATATCAGCACTAAGATTAGGTGTAGCTTTTGTGCTATTGTTTGATGAGCAATCGGTTGCCGTTAAAATTCGATTAGTTTTGGCATTCAAATAATCCCATTTATCAATGTGGTTTCCGTCTAATAATTCACGAGAAAGATCGGCATCCCACCAAACAGCAAAATTCATTGAAGGCTTTGCTGTACCAATTTGATTTCCTTTGCAATCGTATAAATTGCCAACTGCTCCCCAACATTCGTAACCTTTGTAACGAGGGTCAATGTCGATTGCCAAAGCTCGCCCAACATCTTTATTTTCGCCATCTACGCCCCAAAGAGGTTTGCCTGTTTTAGCATCTCTAAATTCAAGTCCATAAGCCCCGTATTTTGACGGACTTTCATGCGGTTGCCAAAGTTCTTGTCCTTCACGGTCTGGGTCCATGTCGGTCATGTGGAGAGCATCACCATGCCCCAAATGATTTTCGTACAAGCCTTTTCCGTTATCATCAATGGCACTGCTACCATTTAATATTTCATCTTTTCCATCGCCATCAATATCGCCCACCGTCATTTGGTGATTTCCCTGATATTCATAGTTTTTGTTGTCATTATCACTATCAAAAACCCAACGAGAAGTCAATTTTCCATCACGCCAGTCCCATGCGGCTCTTACCAAACGAGTATAATAACCACGCCCCATTACTAAGCTTGGTCGCTGACCGTCTAAGTATGCAACGGCGGCAATATATCGGTCAACTCTATTTCCATAATTATCACCCCAACTTTCTACTGTTCCTCGGGCTGGCAAATAGTTGGTTGTTGCCATTGACTCGCCCGTTTGCCCATTAAAAATAGTCAAAAACTCAGGACCAGAAAGCACATAACCTGCCGTCGTGCGATAGTCAGCTTTTGCATCGCCAATCACTTTTCCTTTGCCGTCAATTGTACCATCGGCGGTTTTGCAGGCTACCTCAGCTTTACCATCAGAGTCAAAATCATAGACCATCAATTGTGTGTAATGAGCTCCTGCACGAATATTTCGCCCCAAATTGATTCGCCATAATTGCGTGCCGTCCATTTTTAGGGCATCTAAATATACATTTCCTGTATAGCCATTTTGCGAATTGTCTTTGGCATTCGTTGGTTCCCATTTCAAGATTATTTCATATTCTCCATCACCATCTACATCACCTACGCTACAATCATTGGCGGTATATGTATAAATTACGCCATCGGGAGTTGTGCCTCCTTCGGGTGCTTTCAGCGGAATATCCAGAAATTGTTGTTCCCAAATTTTTGCTTTTTCCGAGTCTTTTTGTTCTTTATTATTTATTACTGCACGAACAGTATATGTACCGCCACCAACATAATTATCAATATAATTGGTCGTTGTCGCCAAAGGCGTAGGATTTAATCTTTTACCATCTCGATAAATATTAAAAGCTATTGTAGAAGGCTCTGTACCTAATAATCGCCAGCCGACATACACTTGTTCGGTGCTGGTTCTGACCGCCACTACACCACGATTGAGATTTTCGACAAAGCGTTGGGCTTGTAGTTGAATTGTCAGAAACAGAAAGAATGTAATTTTGTAAAGGTTTTTCATTGAGTTAGGTTGATTGAATATTTTAATTTCCATCAGGTTTTATAACATTGACTAATGGACTATGTGGAAAATTCCAACTTTCCAACGAATCGGGTTTGGCTGGGTCATAAGTTAGAAACTCGTCAATAATGTATTTCGAGATATTTAATTTAGTGTTTTTTATGCTTTCAACGATACACTTTGCCAATTGATACGCCCCATAATTGCTAAAATGCGTGTCGTCATGGATTCCTTTTTCTTGACCTGGAAAAGTATTGGCGGCATAATGAACAAAGGCTTTTTTTGAATTTTCTTGCCCCATAGTTTCAAAAAGTGTTTTGCTCATGGCATTTAAGTCTATCAACGCTACGTTTTGCTCAATGGCAATTTGCCGCATGGCTTCGGGAAAATCGCCGAGAGTATTGATTATTTTTCCCGCAGCATCAAAGTTTCGACGGTGCATGGATGTTATCAAAACTGGCGTAGCACCTTTCGCTTTGATTTGCTGAATATAGCTTTTTAAATACTCCTTGTAAGTCGTATGTGCTTCCAAGCCGCTATTAGCTTTTTGGTCGTTGTGGGCAAACTCAATGAAAAAGTAATCACCAGCTTTGATTTGGCTCATTATTTTTTCTAATCTTTTTTCTGAAACAAAACTTTTGATGGTTTCGCCCGATTCGGCATGATTGGCAAAAACTACTTTTTCTGCTTTAAAAAACCTCGGAATCATCTGTCCCCAAGCGGCATAAGGTTCTTGGGCTTGGTCCACAACGGTTGAATTTCCCGCTAAAAAAACGGTGATTACGTCATCGGCAGTTTTCGTGATTTCAAGTCCACAAATTTTAGGTAAAGCATCACTAAACTCAAAAGTCAGTTGATTGTCCCAATGCAAATAATTGAGTTCACGGATTTTGAGCTTTACTTTTTCGGTAGCATTTATTTGGGCATTTCTAACATTGACCGTAAAGTTTTTTGTAAGAAATTCGCCTTTTGCAGTAGTTACTTTCTCCAACATCAAACGACGATTTTCTACTTTTACAGTTGTCGTAGATTCACCTTCAATATCGCCCAAAATAACTTTTACGTTGTAATTCCCTTCGAGAATATCAACTGTAAAAAAGAAAGGCTGATTGCTCGTGCAGAAATCGGAAGTTAAGGCATTTTTACCTTTGTGATTGATGCTTTCAACTTTGGAGTTAGACATAAATCCAAAGCCTTTTTGCTTAGAATAGTAACTTTCAGCAGAAACTTGCGTATAACCCTTTGCTGTTTTGCCGGAACCAAAATCGAATTTGAACTCGGTTTTTGATTGAGAAAAAGCATTAAAAGATAATATTCCTAAAAGGAAAAAAGCCTTGTGAAAGTTCATCATTAGGGTTTTATTGTAAATTTGTCATAGTTTATATAACAAATTCAGGGTTTGTTCATAAAAAAAAAGGTTACTTAAATATTGCTGGTATTAACTTCCAGTTTTTAGTCAATTTTTCTCTTAGGATGGATTTATTACCACCTTGTTTTTCTAATAAATTACTTGTTAAAGTAATAAAA
>NZ_JAYWCU010000035.1:0-4883 GCF_043780375.1 Emticicia sp.
GTCCATTCCTTATCCTCGACTGGGGTTTTACGGCGTAATTGATGAGCGTTTTGACATTGATTTGATTAAACAAGTGGCAGATTTGAAGCCAGCTTGGCAGTTTGTGTTAATTGGACCAGTAGTTAAAATAAATCCTGATACTTTACCACGGAATAAAAATATTCATTATTTAGGTGCTAAAACTTACAGTGAATTGCCTTCTTATTTAAGCGGCTGGGATATTGCCTTGATTCCCTTTGCCATAAATGAATCTACTAAATTTATCAGCCCAACAAAAACGCCCGAATATTTAGCAGCGGGTAAACCTGTCATTTCTTCACCTATTACCGATGTAGTAAATCCTTATGGTGTAAATGACTTGGTTCATATTGTAGAAAATGCTACGGAATTCATAAATGCAGCAGAAAAAGAATTAAGTATAATTGATAAAGGTAAGTGGTTGGAAAAAGTAGATGAATATCTCAAAACAATATCTTGGGAAATTACTTGGACTAACATGATGGAATTAATAAATAAAAAATTAAGAACTAAAGGAATTTTTATACTTAAAAACAGCAAGACTTATGTATGATTATATAATTGTAGGAGCAGGTCTTGCGGGAGCTGTCTTAGCAGAAAGATTAGCAAAAAAAGGCAATATGAAAGTTTTGTTGCTCGACAAAAGAAATCACATCGGTGGAAACACCTATGATTATTATAATAATGATGGCATTTTGGTACACAAATATGGGCCTCATATTTTTCATACTAATTCGAAAGATGTCTTTGATTATTTAGGCAATTTTACAGATTGGCGTCCTTATGAGCACCATGTACTGGGTAGTGTTGATGGTCAATTAGTGCCAATTCCGATTAATCAAAATACCATAAATTCTTTGTATGGATTAAATCTTTCTTCTGAACAAGTACAGAATTTCTTTGACTCCAAAGCAGAAAAAAAAGATGTAATTCGTACTTCGGAAGATGTCGTTGTAAATGTTGTTGGGAGAGAACTGTATGAAAAGTTTTTTAAACATTATACCCTTAAACAGTGGAACCTCGACCCTTCTGAATTAGATGCTTCGGTGACGGCACGAGTACCAACCAGAACCAATAAGGATAACCGTTATTTTACAGATACGTTTCAGGCGATGCCTTTGCATGGATATACTAAAATGTTTCAGCGAATGTTGGATCATCCTAATATCAATATCTTATTAAATACTGATTATAAAGATGTTTTAGATGCGATTGATTTTAAAAGATTAATTTATACAGGACCCATTGACGCTTACTTTGATTATTGTTTCGGAAAACTTCCTTATCGGTCTATTGATTTCAAGTTTCAAACCCTTGATAAAGAAAATTTTCAACCAACAGGAACAGTTAACTTTCCGATGAGTCAGCCTTATACTCGCATTACTGAATTTAAGCATTTAACTGGGCAAAAGCATGACAAAACCACTATAGTGTATGAGTATCCAACGGCAGAAGGAGACCCATACTATCCGATACCACGCCCTGAAAACATGGAAATATATAATAAGTACAAAGCTTTGGCTGCCAAAGAAGCAAATACGCTTTTTACTGGTAGATTAGGCACTTATAAGTATTACAATATGGACCAAGTTGTGGCACAATCGTTATCACTTTTCAAAAAAATAATGCAACACCAATTAGAAAACGAAGTGCCAATAAATGGTCATAAACTTACTACTGTATAAGCTTGTGAGTATGCAGGACCAACATATAAAATTACATAATAAAACAAATCCTTTTCAATCCTTTTGGATGGCGGGCTATGAATGTACTGACCAGCTAAATGCTTTTGGCGATAGAGTTGACTTTTTAGACCTCACAGGACATTTAAAAATGATTGACCAAGATTATAAAAGCTTGTCGCCTTACAAAATTCGTACGGTAAGAGAGGGAATTAGGTGGAGTCAAGTAGAAAAAAAACCTTATCAATATGACTGGTCGGTAGTAGCAAGCATGATCGCAGCGGGGAAAACAAATAACATTCAGCAAGTTTGGGATTTATGTCATTTTGGTTTTCCTGACGACCTTACGCCGCTTCATCCTATGTTTGCCCGAAGATTTGCTTCGCTTTGTAGAGCTTTTGTTACTTTTTATCGCAGCCTCGATACAGATAGTACATTAATTATAACACCGTTCAACGAAGTAAGTTTTTTATCGTGGTTGGGAGGAGATGTACGAGGTACTTCGCCTTTTTGTATCAACCAAGGGTGGGAAGTAAAATACAGAATAATGAAAGCTTATATTGAAGGCATTGAAGCCATAAAAGAAATAGATTCATCTGTTCGTATTTTAACAACCGAACCCTTAGTAAACATAGTGCCGCACCAAAATGCAAGCCTGAAAGAAATTCAGATAGCTGCCTCGGTGCATAATGACCAGTTTCAAATTACAGATATTTTATGTGGTCGAATTTGCCCAGAATTAAGAGGAAAACCTGAATATCTTGATATTTTAGGGTATAATTATTATTACAACAATCAATGGGTTTTAGGTACAAACGAATTTTTGGATTGGAAAAACAATAGTCGTGATAATAGATTTATTCCGCCTAATCGCTTGTTATTAAAAGCCTATAAACGTTATAAACGTCCGATGGTTTTAACCGAAACCAGTCATCCTAAAGAGGATCGTCCACTTTGGGTGAAGAAAATTGCAAAAGAATGTGCGTTGGCAATAACAGCGGGGGTTCCGCTGTGGGGCATCTGCTGGTATCCGATTATCGACCGCCCAGATTGGGATAATGTAACAAATTGGCATTTAGCTGGGTTATGGGATGTCGATTTAAATCAACAACGAAGTCTTCATATTCCGACTTCAGATGCTTTATTGAAAGCCCAAAACTATTTACAACAAAAGCATTTTATTGAATAATGCGAATAACGGATAAAAATCGTGTTAAAAACACTGAAAGTGTTTAACAGCGGCTGCCAACCGCTTGAATAACCCTCAATCGAGGGAGAAAACAAGTGAAAACACCAATCCTTGAGGGGATGAACCCATTTAAGGCTCAGTTTTTCAACATAGATTACTCGACTATTTTTAATAAGAGAATGATATTTAAATTCGGAAATTATGACTGGAAGTAAATTTATGTTTGCCACTGGAATTGAAAACAGTTATCCTACCATTTTATTGCCAAATGGTACTGTAAAGCGAGTAGATGAAATGGAAAAAACAGGGCATTACACGCATTGGGAAAAAGATTTCGACTTAGTGAAAGAAATGGGAATCGAATTTTTGCGTTATGGCCCACCTTATTATAAAACTCACCTTGCTCCAGGAATATATGACTGGGAATTTACAGATTTAACATTTAATCGAATGGAGGAATTAAACATAACTCCGATTGTAGATTTATGTCATTTCGGACTGCCTGATTGGTTAGGAGATTTTCAGAATCCAGATTTTCCTTTTTATTTTGCCGAATATGCCAAAGCCTTCGCCACCCGTTTTCCTAATTTGCAGTTTTATACTCCAATCAATGAAATATTTATTACCGCCATGTTTTCGGCTCAATATGGCTGGTGGAATGAACGATTAAGTTCGGATACAACTTTCGTAACTGCCTTAAAACACCTTTGCAAAGCAAATGTGATGGCAATGCACGCCATTCTTGAAATCCAGCCAGAAGCTAATTTTATTCAAAGCGAATCGACCGAATATTTTCATGCCACTCAACCACAAGCACTGCCATTAGCCCGTTTTCTCAATTATAAAAGATTCATTTCGTTAGACCTTACTTATGGTTTTCCTATAAATGTAACCATGTATGAGTACTTACTTGAAAATGGAATGACCAAGAAAGAATACAAATGGTTTTCGCAAAATCAAGTAAGAGCACGTTGCATTATGGGCAATGATTATTATGTGACTAATGAACATTTGGTGCATCCTGATGGCTCAACGCAGGCTTCGGGCGAAATATTTGGTTATTATGTCATTACAAATCAATATTACAATCGGTATAAATTACCCATCATGCACACCGAAACGAATATAAGAATGCCCGCATGTAAAGAGTGGTTGTATAAACAATGGGCAAATGTTCATCGCTTAAAACAAGACGGCATACCGCTAATTGGCTTCACTTGGTATAGTTTATTGCATCAGGTTGATTGGGATTCGGCCTTAAGAGACGATGCAGGGAATGTAAATGAACTTGGCTTATACGATTTAGACAGAAATATAACTCCAGTTGGTGAAGCATACAAATTGCTGATTGAACAATGGAAAGATATATTAACAGAAGAAAGTTATGGACTATTGTTTCACAATCATTAATTACCTAAAATAAACTAAGTTTTTGCCACTAACGTCGGCAGTAAATAATGAAAAAAGTTCGTTTTCATTGATGCGTGGTTGATTACTATCGGATAAATTTTGTGCTGATGGTTGTTGTTCAGAGGGAAAAACATTCGTTTGAAATAGTGTTTTTGCATGAATAATGTTTTTCCACACTATTTTCGTTTTTAAGCGTTGGATATAGTTTTTGCGTAACATAGTCAGAATTTTTAAATTTAGTAACGTGAATGAAAAATAACCACAACTCATAGATTGATATCCATGGAATAACATACAAAATTGGTTAATTCTAAATCGAATTGTATTACATAATTTTCTAAAAAACTTATATCATTCACATATTCTTTAGTGAAATCAATCATTGACGCTTTTCAAACTTTTATTTTTTTAATAATTTTACGAAAAAAACTGAGAATACGATAAAATGCAATGACGCCCAATTTTTGACCGCTCAGAAAATTCAAATCTTACTAACTTTAGTTACGCACACTGATTTAGTAGAGTATTATCAGCTTTAATAACTTGGAGTTTTTTCCAAGCGGCTTTTAAGGCATTCATTGATA
>NZ_JAYWCU010000036.1:0-6727 GCF_043780375.1 Emticicia sp.
AATGGAAACAAAAACAACTCTTTGATAATCAGGTAGTTAGAAAACAAAAAGCATTCAAAATATGAAAGAGCTTATTAACACATTAGACAACCTACCCAATAGGGCATCGTTTATTTCCTAATTATTTTAGCACATTGGCTGAGTTAAGTTTAGCTATGATTAATTCGTCAATAAAAGGTTATTCTAAACAAATTCTTGAAGTAAAAGATATTTTGGCAATGAGTAAACTTTAATGCATAAACACTTGTCTATCAATACTTTACAACTATAATCATAAAAAAAATGAAAATAGATTTCAAAATAAATGGTAAGCCAACAAGCATTGATGTTGACCCAGCCATGCCTTTGCTTTGGGTTGTAAGAGATGAACTCAAATTGACAGGCACAAAATTTGGCTGCGGAATGGCTATGTGCGGGGCATGTACACTTCACATTGATGGGGAGGCAGTTCGCTCATGTTCAATTCCAATCGAATCAGTTGCCGGAAAAGAAATAACTACACTTGAAGGCTTATCAGAAAGTGAGGAGAAGCTCCACCCGATTCAGCAAGCGTGGTTGGAAGAGCAAGTACCCCAATGTGGATACTGCCAGTCTGGATTTATGATGGCTGCTGCCAAGCTAATCAAAGATATTCCAAATCCGAGCGATGACGATATAAAGAATGGCATTACAAACATTTGTCGTTGTGGCACACATCCACGCATCATTAAAGCAATTAAAAGAGCAGCCGAACTTCAACATTCTAAAAACTAAAACCCATGTCAGCAGATATTCAAGTAGGCGGCATTCCGCAAAAGAAAAAGGCTTTTTCTCGTAGAAAATTCTTACAAAGAGGAGCAATCGTTTTGGGTGGTTCGGTTGTAGCAAGTTATTTGGGTTGTTCGCCAATGCGTCGTTATACGGCTCAAAAAGTTGAAGGAATGGACTTTCCTGCTTCTATTTCTTCATTTCAACCTGATTTTTGGTTTGAAGTATTAGCCGATAATACTATTTTATTAAAATCGCCAAAAATAGAAATGGGTCAAGGAGTTTGGACAGGCTTCGCCATGCTCGCAGCCGAAGAACTCGAAGTACCATTGGAACAAATAAAAGTTGAACACGCCAGTACCAGTAGCGGACTGATTGACAATATAAATACAGGCGGAAGTACTTCAACAGCAAGCCTTTATGAGTCGATTCGAGAAGTGGCAGCCACCATGAGAGAAATGCTTAAAGAAGCAGCTGCAAGCAAATGGGGTATAAAAACAAGCGATATTAAAGTAGAAAATGGCGTTTTAACTTCGGGAAATAATAAAGCAACTTATGCCGAAATAGCAAATTCTACTAAAGAATGGAAAGTTCCAAAAAACCCAGCTTTAAAACCAAAATCGGCATTTAAATATGTAGGTAAAGAAGTAAAACGAATAGATTTGAAGCCCAAAGTAATGGGTACTGCCAAATACACCATGGACAGCGAATTGCCCGATATGCTGTATGCGGTTTTGCTACAATCACCATATATTGACGGCACTATCAAAACCATTGATGTGGGTGAAGCGAATAAATCGGCTGGTGTAGTAAAGGTCATTCACGAAGGAGAATTAGTTGCTGTAGTTGCCAAAACTTTCTTTGCAGCCGACAGTGCCTTAAAGAAAATTGTGGTTACATGGAACACGCCAAATAAAACCCAGCAAGCTGATTTGATAAAATTGGTTACAGTGGGCAATGGCAAAGAAGTAAATGTGCAGAAAGTAGGCAAAGCTCGAAGCATTATTGAGGATAATATAACTGATGTTTTCAAGCAAGAATATCGCACACCAATGGCGACTCATGCTCAAATGGAAGTAAATGCTGCGATTGCCCATGTAGAAGCCGACAAAGCAACAATAATTACTGGTACGCAAGGGCCTGGTCAAGTGCGAGACTTGGTGGCAAAAGTTCTTAATCTTGACAAAGAAAAGGTTGATATACATACGCCCTTGCTCGGTGGTGGTTTCGGAAGAAAAGCGTTTAAAGGCAATTTCGTGGAAGCAGCCTTGATATCGAAAGCTGTTGGCAAACCTGTAAAAGTCTTTAATAGTCGTCAACAAGAATTTCAAAACGGAGTTTATCGCCCCAATACACACCATGTTTTACAAGCAAAAATCAATGAAAATGGTACAATTGAAGCTATTTTGCACGACCAAGCTACGCCAGACATGATTCTGAAAACATTGCTCAAAGGAAATGATATTGCTTTAAAATTATTGGGGTCAGATTTTATTTCAGCAGGACATGGAGCTAGTATCATGTATAATATTCCTAATAAAGCAACATCTGTTTGGAATACCGATGTGCCAGTTCCGATAAGTATTTGGCGTGCAGTAGGAATGTTTGCCAATACTTTTGCTATTGAAAGCTTCATCAATGAGTTAGCTCACAAAACGGCAAAAGACCCAATTGATTTCCGCTTAGGCTTGTTTACCGACACAAATGATAAAATTATAGAACGTAGCAAAAAAGTTTTAGAAACACTCATCGAAAAAAGTGCTTGGAAAACACCAAAAGCGGCAGGAATTGGTAGAGGAGTTGCCATTTGTAATGACCGAAAAACCATTGCTGCGGCAGCTATTGAGGTAGAAATTGTTGATAATAAAATAAAAGTCAAGAAAGTTACGCACGTAATGGATGTGGGCGTAAGTATAAACCCAGAAGGCATAAAAGCACAAATAGAAGGTTGTGTTATGATGGGAATCGGTGCGGCACTTTATGAAGAATTAACCGTAAAAGATGGACAAATAGAACAAGGTTATTTTAGTCAATATCCATTAGCAATGCTCTCAGATGTTCCTGAAATTCAAACGTTTATCCTCGAAGGTGATGATATTCCTTATGGCGTAGGTGAGCCTCCACTCTCTCCTATTGCACCAGCTATTGCAGGAGCAATTTTAGATTTGTCTGGTAAAGCTTTACGATCTTTACCTCTTCGTTTAAGTTAAAATGGTCGATGCTTTTTAGCTTTTAGTAATCTTATTTGTGGCTTGTTTGAAAAAAGGTTATTTTGCAATGCGAAATAACCTTTTTCGTGTTTATTATCATCTCTATCCCCCCTATGAAAAAAACTACAACAAGCATTCTTATGCTTTTTCTCTTTGTTGTGAATGGTTTTGCACAACAAACAAAAAGCAAAATCATTGCCAAAGGAGCAATATTAACTAAACTTTCGGGCGAGTATGCTTTCACCGAAGGACCTGCCGTTGATGCCCAAGGAAATGTTTTTTTTACTGACCAACCCAACGATAAAATCTACAAATGGACAGCAAATGATGGTATGATTTCGCTCTATATGGACAAAACTGGTCGCTCGAATGGACTTTATTTCGACCGTGAGGGTAATCTGCTTTCGTGTGCTGATTTGGAAAATCAGCTTTGGAAAATAGATAAAAATCAAAAAGTTACAGTGCTGGTAAATGATTTTGAAGGAAAGAAATTTAATGGACCAAATGACCTTTGGATTGCACCAAATGGTGGAGTTTATTTCACCGACCCTTTTTATCCAAGAAAATACTGGACTCGCACAACAATGGAATTGCCCGAAAAACGGGTTTATTATTTATCGCCTGACAAAAAAACAGTGACGATTGCCGCAAGAGAATTGGTAATGCCCAACGGCATTATTGGCACTGCCAATGGAAAAACTTTATATGTAGCCGATATTGGCGACAAAAAAACTTATTCCTACCAAATCAATACTGATGGCACCTTGAGCAACAGAAAACTATTTACGGCAATGGGTTCGGACGGTATGACGGTTGACCGTAAGGGTAATGTTTATTTGGTAGGTAAAGGTGTAACAGTTTTTGACAAAAACGGCAATCAAATTGAACACATTGATGTAAATGAGCCTTGGACTGCCAATATTACTTTTGGCGGGAAAGACCGACAAACACTATTTATCACAGCTTCAAAGTCTGTTTATACACTTAAAATGAAAGTGAAAGGAGTTTAAATACTATTCTTTTTTATTTTCAAATCTCATATTCTAAATCTTAAATCTCATTTAAACCTCATGGAATCTTCCAATATTTCTCGTAGAAATCTTCTTAAATCATCATTGACCGTTGGGGCTGGTTTGGTTCTTGGTGTCGAAAATGCCATCGCCAAACCACAAAATGCAGCCAAACATAATTTTACTTTTTGTTTAAATACCAGCACCATCCGTAAGCAAAAAATCGGTTTGATGGCAGAAATAGAAACGGCGGCAAAGGCCGGCTACGATGCCATCGAAATTTGGATAAATACCTTAGAAGAGTACGCAGCAAAAGGTGGAAGCTTGAAAGATGTCAAACAAAAAGCCCAAGATTTGGGCATTACGATTGAAGATGCGATAGGTTTTGCAACTTGGATAGTTGACGACCCAAACCAACGAGCTAAAGCTCTCGACCAAACCAAACGAGAAATGGGAATGTTGGCAGAAATTGGCTGTAAACGCATTGCTGCTCCACCTTTTGGAGCAACCAACAAATCGGGAATTGATCTACAAAAAGCGGCAGCAAGATACCGTCAAATGCTTGATTTGGGTGATGAAATGGGTGTTTTACCACAATTAGAAATGTGGGGGTTTTCGGCAAACTTACATCTTTTTGGTGAAGCCTTGTTTGTAGCTTCCGAAAGTGGACATCCAAAAGCAGTCGTTTTGTCGGACGTTTATCATTTATTTAAAGGTGGCTCTGATTTCAATGCCTTGAAAATGCTTAGTGGTGAGTGCATTCAGATGTTCCATGTGAATGATTATCCAGCTAATTTAATGCGAGAAAAAATCAATGATAGCCATCGAGTTTTCCCGGGCGATGGCGTTGCTCCGCTGGATAAAATATTTCAGATTTTAAACAAAAAAAATACACCAATTGTCCTTTCTTTAGAGGTTTTCAACGAAGAATACTGGAAAATGAACCCTTTAGATGCTGCCAAAATCGGTCTCGAAAAAATGAAGGTTTCAGTAGCGAAGGCAGTGGGGGCGTGATTTTAAAATTAAAATCTAATATATTCAACGTCAACGGTAGAGACGCAATGCATTGCGTCTGTTCGTCGTGTTGGAGACGCAATGCATTGCGTCTCTACAATCGTAAAACCACAACCATTTATAAATCCATCAAACCACACAAAAATGGATAAATTTAAAAACAAATTCCGAATACTATCTGCTCGATTACAGAAATGGAATTATGGTGCAATGGGTTCATATTTCATTACAATTTGTACCAAAAATAGAGAACATTTTTTCGGTGAAATTGTAAAAGGCACCATGTAATTGTCAGATATTGGAAAAGTTGCCGAGATAGAATGGTTGAAAACAGTAGAATTAAGACCAGACATGAAATTAGAATTAGGCGAATTTGTTGTAATGCCTAACCATTTTCATACCATTATTATCATTGGTGAAAATGAATATAATTCGTCACAAAATAATGATACGCACCGTAGAGACGCAATGCATTGCGTCTCTACAATCGTCAAAACCGCCAATAATGGCAATAAATTTGCCCCACAATCAAAAAATTTGGCATCAATTGCACGTGGGTTTAAATCATCGGTTACAACATACGCACGTAAAATAGGCAATATTGATTTTAAATGGCAAACCCGTTTTCACGACCATATTATTCGTGACACAGAATCATTTGACAGAATTCAAAATTATATTGCCAATAATCCATCAAACTGGGATGATGATAGATTTAAATGATAAAAAAGGGACCTAAATATTATTTTCTTGCACTAATTTATCCAAAAATATTACTTTTCTAGGTTTTTGGTGATTTTCTTGAAAACTACTATAAAAATTCTGTTTTTTTCTTAATATTTACATAGTTGATTCTAAGTCACAAAAATATACTATGCCAATAAAAGTTGCTATTTCGCATAAAACAGCCTACAAATTTGATAGAAGTGTTAGTTTATCACCTCATATCTTTCGGTTAAGACCTGCGGCCCATTCTCGCACGCAAGTTGAAGGCTATTCATTCAAAGTTTTTCCCGAAAATCATTTTATTAATTGGCAACAAGACCCTTTCGGCAATTATCAGGCACGGGTTGTTTTTCCCGATAAAACTACCGAGTTACGCATCGAAGTCGAAGTTATTGCCAAATTACAGGTAATCAATCCTTTCGATTTTTTTGTAGAAGAATACGCCGAAAAATTTCCTTTTCAGTACGAGGGAAACCTTCAAAAAGAATTATCGCCTTATTTAGAAGTAAAAGATATTGGTGAAAAATCTGCCCAGTTTATCAATCAAATGACCATAAAAGATGGAATCAATACGGTTGACTTTTTGGTTTATGCCAATCAGCAAGTATTTAGGTCACTTGGGTATAATATTCGTTTAGAAACAGGTGTGCAAAGTTGCGAAGAAACACTAACCATCATGAGCGGTTCGTGCCGAGATTTTGCTTGGTTGTTGGTTCAAGTTTTACGCAGTTTTGGCTTAGCTACTAGATTTGTTTCCGGATATTTGGTACAACTTACATCCGATGTAAAATCTTTAGATGGCCCATCAGGCCCCGAAAAAGACTTTACCGATTTACACGCATGGGTAGAAGCCTACGTGCCGGGTGCAGGTTGGGTTGGTCTCGACCCAACATCGGGGCTTTTTGCGAGCGAAGGACATATTCCGCTTAGTTGTACGCCCGATTATGCAAGTGCGGCTCCGATTGCGGGTGCGACCGATGTTTGTAATGTTACTTTTGAATTTGACAATAGCGTTTTTCG
>NZ_JAYWCU010000037.1:0-8893 GCF_043780375.1 Emticicia sp.
AATGGAAACAAAAACAACTCTTTGATAATCAGGTAGTTAGAAAACAAAAAGCATTCAAAATATGAAAGAGCTTATTAACACATTAGACAACCTACCCAACAAGACTGCTTTTCCCGATGCAGTCTTGTTTTTGAAAAAATATTCAAAAAAAGCAGTAAAAAGGCACAAGTTCATCGTCTTTACTATAAACAAGATATTTACAATGAAAAATTATTACAATTTCACTGTCAATGATTTTATAGATGATGAAAGCTTTCGGAATTATGTGTTGCGAAAATCTCCTTCTGATATTATTTTTTGGACGGCTTGGATAAGTGAAAATCGAGAAAAAAAAGAGGCTATTGATGAGGCTGAAAAGCTGGTACATTTGCTTGCTGCTGGAGTAAACCTTTCGCTCTCTGATAATGCTATCAATGAAGAATGGCAAAAACTGTATTATCGTATTGACGATGATTCTTTAAAAAATAAGTTCAACAAACCGACTTTAATACCTTTCAAAGGTATTAATTATAAGTGGCTATTGGCTGCTGCTGCGAGTATTGCAATATTTATGGCCACTTTCTTTCTATTGAAGAAAGATATTTTAACAAAAGAAACAAATTTCTCCGCTCAAATATTTGATAAATCGAACAACAAATCTGAAAATGTTTTGACCATTCCGATTATTGCTGAAAATGAAGAAAGCATTATTAAAACCCCTTTTGGGAAAACCCAAAAAATCATTCTTCCTGATGGCTCAACGGTGCTTTTAAATGCTAACTCCGCATTACGTTTTTCTAAAAATTGGTCTAAATCAGCAGATAGAATAGTTTGGCTTGATGGCGAAGCAGAGTTTTCGGTGAAGCATTATGATTTACCACAAGGAGCGGCTCAAAAGTTTATTGTCAATACAAAAGGTGTCAATATTGAAGTAATTGGTACAAGGTTTAATTTGATGAGCCGTGCCGAGAAATGTAAAGTTGCTCTTTATGAAGGAATTATTCAATTGCATTTAACCAAGCATCCCGAACAAGAAAGTATAGCCATAGAACCTAACGAAATTGCACAGATAGATAATGGAGTAGTGGTTCGTATTTCTCAAATTAAGAAAATAGAGGTTTATCAAGCATGGACTAAACAGCATTTTGAATTTGACAATACGCCACTTTCTGAAGTGGCTCTTTTGGTCGAAAACACCTACGGTTTTAAAGAAGAATCATTAAAAAACAAACGCCTTACAGCCTCAATTCCCGACGATGATGTAGATGTTTTAGTAAAAGTAATATGCCAAATTTTTAATATAAAAACACAACAAAGCAACAGCGAAATCATCTTCGAGAATAAAAACTAAAATTTATTACAAACTATCACAAACCTAAATAACTTTATGAGCATTAAGAATTTTACTCACTTTTTCCAATCAAAACAACGAGCAAATTTCGGCAAAAAGCTGGTTTTTTTGCTTTTGTTTAGCATTGGATGTTTACCAATTGCTGCCGCACAAGGCAATGCAATCTTGGCCTCAAACAGTTCAAAGAAGTTTTTTCAGGTTTCCAAAAACTTTGCTTTAAAAACTGTTTTGTCAGATATCAGTAATCATTACAATGTGAAAATTGCCTACGAGACACAACTCGTCAAAGATTTATCAATAGAATCTTACCCTATTTTCATTGATGCAAACCTTGAAAGTGTACTTAAAAAGGTGCTTGATGAGGTAAATCTTTCAGTTGAAAAAGTAACAGAAACTATGTTGGTGGTAAAATCAAAGCCGAAGCAAACTGTTGCTGAACCAGTGAAAATATTATCATCAAGAAAAAAAGAGTATGTATTTGAACAATCTGTAAAAGGTATAGTTCGGGACATAAATAAAGAAGGGATTCCTGGCGTAACGATTGTCATTGAAGGAACAACCAAAGGAACTTCAACAGATATGAAGGGTAATTACCAAATAAATGTATCTGGAGCAAATGATGTGCTTGTTTTTACGGCAGTCGGAATGGAAACAATCAAAGAAAAGGTGGGAACACGTTCTATAATTGATGTTGAACTAAAAGATGAAGCCAAAATTCTTGAAACTGTAGTAGTAACAGCCTTAGGTTTCACCGAAAATCGTGATAAACAGGGAAGTTCAAGTGCTAAAGTTGATCCTAAAAGTGTCATTCGCTCGGGCGAGAGTGGCTTGTTACAAGGTTTGGCTGGAAAAGCTTCCGGTGTACGTATAACTCGCTCCACTGGCGACCCAGGAGCTGGTTCAAATATCCAAATCAGGGGAGCAAATACCATCACTGGGGCATCTCAACCCTTGATTATTTTAGATGGGATTCCTATTTCAAATGCAAGCTCTGTTGGTTTTGGAGCAACTGCAACGGGCGTGGGAGTTGCTCAACAATCAAGGCTTAATGACATTAACCCAAATGACATTGAAACGATGCAAGTTTTGAAAGGTGCTGCTGCTGCTGCAATGTGGGGGTCGAGGGCAGCCAATGGCGTTTTGGTAATTACTACTAAAAAGGGAAAATCAGGCAGATTGCAAGTTTCGTATGGAATGAATTATTCTGTTGACCAAATCAACGTGAAACATCCATTTCAAAATACTTATGGTCAAGGCTCAGGTGGAGTTTTCAACCCAACAGCAACAAATTCTTGGGGAGATAAAATTGCAAACAGAAGTGGTGCGGCAGATAGTGTCATTGTAGGAAACGAACGTTTTGTAAGCGATGTTTCGGGAAGAATTTATTACCCAATCGCTCGTCGTGCCAATGGCATATTTGCTAAAAATGATAAATCAACTTTTACCGACCAAAACTATGATGCTATTTTTGGTAATGGTTCATTTTTGGAAAACACCCTAACATTAAGTGCAGGTTCAGAAAAATCAAGAACTTTTTTCAGTTTTGCAGATTTGAACCAAAAAGGTATTATTAGAAAAAATAGTGATTATCGTCGTAGTTCAATTCGATTAAACAATGATTTTATAGGAGAACATATTAAACTTTCGACCAAAGCATCCTATATTTTGACAAATTCTAATCGTATTCAACAGAATTCAAATGTTTCAGGTTTATACTTAGGCTTACTGAGAACTCCATCAGATTTTGATAATACTGATTATATAGGTACTTACTATGATGCAACCGGTGCTCCATCATTGGGTCGTCATCGAAGCTATAGACGTTATTTAGGAAGTGATATTAATCCTCAATTCAACAATCCAGAATGGACAATTAGAGAGCAAGAAGCTCCCGACCAAGTTCACAGATTTGTAATTTCTTCCGAATTTGTTATTTTCCCAACAAGTTGGTTCGATGTAACGGTTAGAGCAGGTACTGATGGAAGTTTTGATACACGTCAATATTTTTTTCCAATCGGTTCGGCAGGTGCAGACCGTGTAAATGGCTCGTATCAACATGAAACTATTACTGATGTTGAAAAAAACTTAGATGTTATCGGTCGCCTCCAACGTCGCTTATCAAAGGATTTGAACGGTACTTTAATAGTTGGGTATAACCTAAATGATCGTAAACGTACAAATCTTTATGGGCAATCACGAAACTTTATAGTCAACACCAACCTTAAAAACTTTATCAACGCAGGCTCAACGAGTGCATCAAATTCTACTTTAAAAACAGGTTCAAATAGAGCATATGCCACGACATCTCTTGATTTTAAAAACCAATTGTCACTCAATGCTTCGGGAGCTGTAGAGGCGGCTTCAACTATTCGTGGCAACTTTTTTTATCCATCGGTTGATGCTTCATGGAGATTCAATAAATTGAAGTATTTTAAAGATATAAAATGGTTGTCTTTAGCTAAAATACGTGCCTCATTTGGTAAGGTAGGAGTTCGTCCGAGTGCTTACCGATTTACCACCGTTTATGAGTCAGTTGCTTATCAAACTTATGATGACCCACTCGACCCTGCATTTTTTGGAGGTGGATACCGTCTTGATAATTCAAAAGGCAATAATGATTTACGTCCAGAAATAAAAACAGAATGGGAAGTAGGAACCGATTGGAGATTCCTTGAAAACAGGTTGTCTTTCTCTGCGTCGTATTACAATAATAAAATTGATGATATTTTATTAGACGTGGGTCGTACACCTTCTTCTGGTTTCACAAGTCAATATGCCAATGCAGGCTTGATGACCAATAAAGGTTGGGAAACAGAAGCCAATCTCGAATTCTATAAGAAAGGCGATTTGACTCTAAATGTCTATGGAAATATTAATCAGAATGTAAATAAAGTAGTTGACTTAAAAGGAAATCTTACCGTTGATTTGACAGGGCAAGCCGTTAGCTCAAGGGCTGTGGTAGGTTATCCATTGGGTACACTTTGGGGGCCAAGAGCATTGCGTGATGACAATGGTAATTTTATTAATGATGCCAACGGCTACCCACAAGTTGATGTAGTGCAAGGAGTTTTAGGTAACCCAAACCCAAATTGGAGAGGTGGAATGGGTTTCAGTGCTAGTTATAAAAATTTAGATTTTAATGTCTTATTTGAAACATCACAAGGTGGCGTTATTTCGCAAGGAACAAAGTCTGTGATGTATAACTTTGGAACACATGCTGACGTTGGAAATGAAGTAACACTTACCAAAGAAATGAAAAATGTAGCTGGAAAAGTATATCCTGCAGGTGCTGTTGTGAGAGGAAATATAGGCAATTTCGGTAATGGAGATGTAATTTTAGACGAAACTTGGTACACAACCCGTGGGGCTGGTTTAGGTGCTTCGGCAATTCGTGAGTTTTTTGTTGAAGATGCTTCTTGGACACGATTAAGAGAACTTTCACTTCTTTATAATATTTCAGGTGAAAAATTTAGAAAAGCAACCAAACTCTCATCAATACAATTGGGTATAACTGGGCGAAACCTCTTTTTGTGGACACCTATCAAAGGTTTTGACCCTGAGATCAATCAAGCAGGTGTAAATAGTGGTTTTGGTATTGAATATTTTACGAATCCAAGTACACGCTCAGTATTGTTTTCATTAAAAATAAACTACTAAAACTGACGATAGTTCAACAATATTAAAAATGAATTTCAAAATGAAAAATATTAAATCATTTATTGTCTTTTTATTTCTGGCTATTGGTATAGCTGGTTGTAACTTTTACGAAGGAAAAAACATCGACCCTGATGCTCCAACTGCTGTCAATCCAGATGGATTATTAAAGGGAATTCAATTGGCTGATATTGAAGTACAATTGGGACAAACTCAAAGGATTTTAGGAATGTGGACTGGGCAATACCGAGGAGTTCAATTACTTTATCTTTCGCTTCATGAGTATAATATTTCTGCTGTTGAGTCGAACGAAGCATGGAATTTAACCTACCAAAGTGTTGTAAAACAATCTCGCATTATGCGTGAAGGCCTAAAAGACGACCCATTCTACCAAGGTGTAGGGAAAATAATGGAGGCTCATGCACTTGGTAGTTTAGCAGCGGTGTATGGCGATATTCCTTTCAGCGAAATTGCCCAAGACGAAAAATTTCCCAATCCAAAATTTGAAAGTCAACGTTCAGTCTATGACGGTATTCAAACTATGCTCAATGAAGCGATTGTTGATTTGAAAAAAATAACTGGCACTCGAACCGTAGCGAGTGATTTGCTTTTTAAAGGTGCCTATTCTAAGTGGATTGAGGTAGCTTATACGCTAAAAGGAAGGTATTATATGGAAACAAAAGAGTACGATAAAGCCTATACTGCTTCATTAACTGGTATTTCGTCAGGAGCAAATTCTTTGAAATTTATTCCGCCAGGAACAGCCATTGGTGATGGTAACTTAATGAATATGATGATTGCCAATCGTGGTGGATATTTTAGTACTGGAACTACTTATTTGACTCGTATATTGGGCAGAACCAACGCTGCTGGCTCACGTAATAATACCAAAACGATTGAAGATGCTCGTTCAAAATACTATGCAATTCCGGGTACAAGTTCAACAACCGAAAGAGGAGTGGCTGCTCAAAAAGCACCTATGCCACTTGTGATTTTTGAAGAAAACCTATTGAATCTTGCAGAAAGTGGATTGAGAACAAAGGGCGTTACAGAGGGCTTATTACAATTAAACAAGCTAAGAGCTTATTTGAATGTAAAGGGTAACGCATTTACGCCTTTAGCTACTACTGACACGGTGAAATATGACCCTTATGTGGATGCCGATTTTTTAGTAGGTGGCATCGAAAACAAGTCAAATTTTACTCAAGAAAGAGCACTTTTACGTGAAATTATTGAAGAAAGATATGTATCACTTTATGGCCAGATATTGCCATTTAATGATTTTAGAAGATTAGCAAAATCTGAGTCAGATGTTCGTCCTCCGATTCCCTTCAATACACCCATTGCAACCAAATATCCCGAACGGTTGATTTATGCTCAATCCGAAATCAATGCAAATCCATTTATGCCCAAACCGATTCCTGATATTTATCAAGTCACAGAGGTGAATAAATAACCTTGATTTTTAGATAAACCTGTCTTAATCAAATACATCAATCAAAGTCCTTCAAGTTTTCATATTCTTGAAGGATTTTGAATAAAAACCAATAACATGAAAGTTTTTTCACTAATTCTGCTCCTCAGTTTTTTTATTCCAAAATTTGGAAACGCCCAAGATGAAAAGCCAGAAGCTATCGAAAGGGCATGCCCAAATATTTTTTCTTTTAATAAAAACAATAAAACATATTCCTTTCGATTTGCCAGTAACCATCCAATTGACGAGCAAAATAAAAAAATCAGACATTTAGTTATTTATATTCATGGGGCAAGACGAAATGGTTTGGACTATTACGAATGGGGAGAAAAGCGGTCAATAAAGCCAATAAAAACGAGGAAACCTTGTTTATTTCACCACAATTTACCTCAGAAAAAGATTTAGAAGACCACAAACACGACTCCAACCATTTGTTTTGGGCGAATAATAATTGGCGTGTAGGCGATGAATCCGTATCGAGTAAAAAGCGTAAAATGGATGAATCTTTCAGCAGCTTTAGTTTGGTAGATTCTATTATTGCTCAAGTTTGTAACAAAGCCCTTTTTCCAAAACTAAAAAAAATTACAATAATTGGTCATTCTGCGGGTGGGCAGTTTGTGTCACGTTATGTAGGCATGACACCCATGCCAAATGTATTGACAAAATATAAATTTAATTTTATCATTATGAATCCATCAAGCTATATGTATTTAGATGACCGCCGACCTTTAAAAACGGGTTCTACCTTAACTTTTGTGAAACCTGATACGACTGGTTGCGGTAGTTTCAATGATTATCCAAGAGGAATGGAAAAGCTAAATCCTTATGCTTTAAAGATTGGTGTCGAAACCATAAAGCAACAATTTTTGAATCGAGACATTGTTTTTATTCTTGGCGAGAAAGATGTCAATATGAATGATAGTAGTTTAGATAAGTCTTGCGGAGGAAATCTTCAAGGTCGTTTTCGTTTAGAACGAGGACAGTTTTTTTATGAATATATTCAGCTTTTCTCGAATAAAAAGAAAAACCATCAAATTGACGTTGTACCAAATGTAGCCCATGATGGAAACAAAATGGTAAATTCTAAAGCGGCTTTGTGGTATTTATTTCGGTTCTAATCCAAAAAAAACATCCGATTTATGATTAAATCGGATGTTTTCAATTAATATTTTCAAAACCGCACATAAATTATAATATGTACAAAGTAATTGAGCGAATTTGCCGCAAATATGCTTAAAAGAAAAGAGCAAAACCGATTTTCAGCCATACAATTTTGTGTACGGTTTTGAATTCCCAATATCATTTATTCATGTTTATTTAACGATTTTAATATTTTTAAATAAAGCAATTTTTCATCAATTGGTTTGGATATATAATCATCCATTCCAGCAGCGATACATTTTTCTAAATCTACCGTAGTAACATCGGCAGTGAGGGCAATTATCGGAATTTGAGAATTCATTTCCTTACGAATATACTCTGTGGTTTCAAAACCATCCAACTCTGGCATTTGCAAATCCATCAAAATAATATCATATTTATTTTCTCGCAATTTTTCAATCGCAATTAGTCCATTATCTGCTACATCTACCTCAAATCCAAAATCAATTACTATTATTTTAATTAAAAGTTGGTTGAGTTCCATATCTTCAACAACCAATATTTTTACATTTTCTATTTTTGTTTTATATTCAATTTCTAATTCGTGTTCCATTTTTATATCTGTTTTTTTAAACCATAAACTAAAATTGAATTCCGTACCCTTATCAAGTTCACTTTTTACAGTAATTATGCCCCCCTGAACTTCAACTAATTGTTTAACGATGGCAAGCCCCAATCCTGTACCTCCATAATAATTATTGCTGTTTTGGTGTACTTGTTCAAAGTTTTTAAAAATATGTTCCAGTCTATCTTCTGGAATTCCGATACCCGTATCAGTTATTGTAAACTCAATCAGTACACTATTTACATCCTCTTTTACTAATAAAATTTGTAATTTTATATCTCCTTTGTTGGTAAACTTTACAGCATTACTTAATAAATTTAAGATTATTTGACGTAAACGAATTGGATCGCCTTCTAATATCTGAGGAATGCTCTCATCAAATTCTGTAATCAATTCTAAATTTTTCTCCTGTACTTTTATTTCAAAGAGTTGTACTGTCGAGGCAACAGAATCATATAAATCGAAGGGAATTTGTTCAAAACTTATTTTTCCTGAATCTACTTTGGCAAGGTCGAGTATATCATTTATCAACATAATCAAAGCATCTCCAGATACCTTTATAGCATTGAGATATTGTTTTTGGGGATCATTTAATTCTGTTTTTAAAATCACATTCGTAAATCCCACTATGGCATTCATCGGTGTACGGATTTCGTGACTCATATTCGACAAAAATTGTTGTTTAGCTTTGGCTGAATCTTCGGCAATT
>NZ_JAYWCU010000038.1:0-6248 GCF_043780375.1 Emticicia sp.
ATACAACTAATTGTACTTTTTCCAATTAAATCAGGAATTTCTTTTGCTTCGACTAAAGGCAGCCTTTTAGTAAACGTATGAAGTGCCTCAAATCGTATTCGCTTACCTGGGGAAATTATGCCTCCCTGAAATGTTGCATCGGCAGAAACATAGTCATATTTAATTGCCGTACCCATGTCTATAATGAGAACGTTTTGCGTTGGATATAAAAAATTTGCTCCAACTGCTCCAGCAATTCGATCAGAACCGAGGGTTTGGGGCGTTTCATAATCTTTTTTTATAGGTAATGGAGTTGTAGCATTTAAGAATATCTTGTAAAAATTATAATTCTTGAAAATGTCTTCTAACTCAATTTGACTTCGTGTAACTGAAGAAATAATAAGATTTTTAACGTTTTTTAAGGAAATAGCTTCTTCCAACTCATTGATTGACAAGCCTTTTTGCACTTCTAATAATTCGTTTCCTGCGAAAAATCCTATTTTAGCATAAGTATTTCCGAGGTCGATTGCTGCATTTATATCCATAACCCCAAAGGAGAATTGTGATTATTGATTTATAATTCTTTTACTTTAATCTTCATTTTCTTCTTGATAATACCTGGTCGTTTTTCTAATTCTATGGGATAACCTAATAAATCTCGAATTACGATCGATGCACAAACCCCTCCAAAAGCAGCTGGTAAATAAGAAATTGTACCATAAGCCGAGCGTTTAAAATTGTTTCCATCAGTCAGAATCAAAGAGTCTCGCATGAAGGGTTCGGTCGAAAAAACGGCTTTGATTCCAGTATCAACACCTAATTTCTTTATTCTTTTTCGGACATATTGTGCAAATAAACACTGATAGGTGTCAAATAAATCAGCCACTCTATTTTTTGTGGGGTCAATTTTCCCTCCAGCACCCATTGAGCTAACTATACGTTGTTGTTTTTCGTAAGCAGTCGATAGTAAAATGAGTTTTGGTGTAACGCTATCAATGCAATCCATGATATAATCGAACTTGGTTTCCAAAATTTCACGGCATTTTTGGGGTGAAAGAAATTCTTTTACCACGTGCAGTTTTAATTCGGGATTGATTGCCATAAGTCGTTCTGCCATAATTTCAGCTTTTAATTCGCCATGATTTGTTGCCAAAGCAGGCAATTGTCGGTTTCTATTAGATGGGTCAACCACGTCACCATCAACAATGGTCATTTCACCTACACCAGAGCGACAAATATATTCGGCGGCAAAAGAGCCAACGCCTCCCAAACCTACAACCAAAACATGGGAACATTGAAGTTTGTCAATTCCTTCTTTTCCAACTAATAATTCGGAGCGTGAAAGCCAAGCGGGCATTTTTTTTAGTTCAGAGTGTAAAGTGCAAGTGTAGAGTTAATAGATTCTAAACGGTGCACTACGAATTAATTGAGTAAATATCCATACGTTTTCAACTTAGTACGTAAGGTTGGATAATCTTTTTTAAGAACAATTATTTGGTAATCCTCGGCTTTGATGAGTAGCTTTTTGATAGATTGATTTTGTATTAAAAGCTTTATCAATTCGGGGTCGTCGTTTGGAATCTTGAAAACCAACACTTCATCAATTTGTTTCAAAGGATGTATTTTTCGGTCGAGGTCTTCAAAGAAATTTTTCCAATTGGGTGGTAATTTATTGCTAACGACTTGCTTGAAAATATCAATTTTCATTTTGAGGTCTTTTTTATTGGCTACGTTTTTCAAAAAAGACTCATTTGAAACGGCATATCGGTTTGAACCAACTTTATCGGCATAATTTGCCAAAAGATTATCGGTAATGTTGGTTTCGCCTTCTACCAAAATCATTAGGTTGTCGGTCGAAAATATTAGTTCAAAGCTTTTTTCGACTTCTGGAACTTCATATACAGCAGTTTTACCCAAAAGATACGCCCCCAAATTTGTAAGTCTAACCGCTTTTATTCCATCATAATTAGAATAATAAGTTTTTCCTAATTCGGTCGTATCAATATTATCATAAGCAATATCCAACAATCCGTAGCATGCCCAAAGCATCAAACTTCCTTTGATAAATGGTTCAATAGTGAAATTTTTATAATTTGCTTTAGTGAGAGATTTTTTGTCTTTTCCATATTTTCCTTCAATTTCGTAAGTCAAATACTGACACATTTGTACGATACTTGCCATTTTGAAATCATAATTTCTGAGGGAAGTAAAGTCAAGAATATTTTGTGTGCTTATCCATTTATTTTCAGGAAGCATTTTTAAAATTTCCACAAAAGTGCTTTCTACATCTTGAACTTGATAAAGATTATGTCCCCCTTTTAAATGTGTTAAAAGATGAATATGACTAAGGTATTTTTTGATATATGTAATATCAAAATAGCTTTTTAGTAAGCCAAGAAAAATTTCGTCTTTTTTGGGTTTGTCTTGACAAACAACCAGAGAAGCCAAGAGATAGGATTTTAGTTGTTGTAAATCTTTTGGGGCTGATTCTGGATATAATTCGTTGATATTAAGTGTTTTACGAATTTTTCCAAGTGTATTAGACATGACTTTTCCATTTGTCGAAGTTTTAATATTACCTTGTTGATTATAATTAATCAAATTGGGTAAGGTTGTAAAAATCTCCGTTTCATTACAAGCAATATACTCGGTATTGGGTGTTTCTGTTAAAGGAACTAAGTTGTAATGTAGTGGCTTTTCGTAGTATTCTATCAAAATTTTGCGAAGTTCAATAGGAATTTCTATGAAAAAGTTTTTTATGTAAGAGCTTGAATGATAGTTATATTCTGATTGAGTTTCTACGGCAAAAACCATGAATTCCTTGCGAAAATCTTTTTCAAAATAAGTTTTGTTAGTATAGGTTTTCTTTTCAATTTGAAAGAAAATTTCTATGCCTGTTTCCTTTAAAACTTCTTCTTCTGTAAGGGTTTCATTCCACACCATCGTATCGAAAACTTTCTTGATATCGATATTTAAAGATGACAGAAAAAATTGATAGATTTCATTATTTCTAAATAATTTTGAAACAATATGGCAATAATCTAACTTAGTAAGTTTACTATAATTTGTTTTCAACTCCCTTATTTCTCCTTCATCAAAGCCATTTTGTACCATCAGCGGCGTATTTGAAACATACATCTCCAGTACAGTTTTTCGATATGCCTGCAAATTTTCTCGCTTTAAAGAGCTTTTGTCCAATTCTTTAGCTAATTGATTAAGTTCTTCTTTTTTTTCACCAAAAACCGAAGGTTTTGGCGTATTTTTTTCTCTATTCCCGCCCAAACCCATTGATGATAAAAAAGCATCATAATCATCAAAAATTTTATTTAAATCACGTTCTTTTGCCATAATTTTTTGTAAAACAACTTTTTTAGTTGATCAATTTTACAATTTGGAATATTGTTTTACTTAAGTAGATAATTTATATCTTCTTCGCTCAAGCTCTTCACCGAAGCGGCATCTGCCGAAATAATATCATCAAATAATTGCTTCTTTTTCTCTTGCAAAAGTAATATTTTTTCTTCGATTGTGTTTTGAGCAATGAGTTTATAACTTGTTACTTTGCGGGTTTGTCCGATACGGTGTGTACGGTCAATCGCTTGAGTTTCAGCAGCCACATTCCACCATGGGTCGAAGATGAAAACCATGTCGGCAGCGGTTAGGTTTAAACCAGTTCCACCTGTTTTCAGGGTCATTACAAACGCCTTGCAATTAGTGTCATTTTGGAACCTATCAACTAATTTTTGGCGGTCACGAGTAGAGCCAGTCATACTTACAAAATCAATTCCTGCATTTTCTAAAACACCCTCAATAAGCTCAATTGCTGCTAAATAATTAACAAATACAAGTACTTTATGCCCATTTGCTATGGCATCAATCATTTGTTCGGTCAATAATTCTAATTTGGGCGAGCTTATTTTACCATCCGATTTAGTTTCGGGAAGCGAGGCAATTTGTCGTAATTCGTTAAATGCTTGGAAGATGAAAAACTGACTTTTTTCGATGCTCGAAGTCGTGATTTGTTGTTTGATTGCTTCCTGATAAAACAAACGTCGTTGTTCGTAAAGTTTGGCTTGCGGCTCCGACATTTCTACATAAAGAGTTTGTTCAATTTTATCTGGAAGTTCGGTCAAAACCTCAGATTTTAGTCTTCGGAGAATAAATGGATATATTTTTTTTCGTAATTCGAGAATGGCATCGGTATCACGATTTTTTTGAATAGGAATCAAATAATTATCATTGAAATTTTGTGCAGAACCAAACATGGCAGGATTCAAAAATCTAAAAAGTGAGTAAAGTTCACCCAAATTATTTTCGATGGGTGTACCACTTAATGCCAATTTATGCTGAGATTTAAGTAAAAGTGCCGCCCTTGTGGTTTGAGATTGCATATTTTTGATGTTTTGAGACTCATCTAAAATCACATAATAAAAATCAACTTCCTTGAAAATCTCAATGTCGTTTCGAAGCATGGCATAAGTCGTAAAAATAAGGTTCGATTTTACGGCATCTTCAATTTTTCTGTTTTCGGCATAATACGTATAAGTCGTAATGGTAGGACTGAATTTTATAACTTCATTTTTCCAGTTGAATAATAAACTTTTAGGCATTACGACCAAAGTCGGTTTTGTTTGTTTTGGATAAATTTCGGTGAGCAAAGTGATAGTTTGAATAGTTTTTCCAAGACCCATGTCATCTGCCAAACAACCGCCCAATTTTTGTTGCTGTAAGTAACTCAACCACTGATAGCCGTATTCTTGGTAAGGTCTGAGTTTTGCATTTATTTTTGGTATTTTTTTGGTATTTTTTTTAAGTTCATTAAAGCCTTCAAAAATTGCTTTCGATTTTTGGAAAACGGCAGACTTGTTTCGTTCGTCAATCAACTCTTCAACTAAGGGTAAATCGAAAAATGAAATCTCAATTTTATCTTTTTTCTTCTTAAACAAACGTTGTAATTTCTGTACATACGACTCATTGAGCAAAGCATGAGAACCATCTGAAAGCTCGACATACCGTTTTTGTTTATACTGCATGAGTGCTTCCCAAAGTGAAATTTTTTCACCATCAAAATCAAGCGTTGCATTGCCTTCCAAGAAATCGATGCCTGATGATAGGCTTACATCCAATCGAGGTTGTGAAGTGTTAATTTTATAGGTTTTGAGTTTTTCAGCACCAAAGAGTTTCCAACTGAGCAAAAGTGTAGATAACTCATTGTAAATAAAGCCATTAGCTACTTCTTGAGGTACTACAAAAAGGTTTTCTTCTTGATAAATTTCAGATGTTTTTTTCTTTCCTTCCTTAGGAATATGCTTTTTTAGCAATTTTGAAATGATTTCACAAAGTTCCTCAATAGGTTTTTGCTCTATATAAACTACTCGAATAATTTGCTCCAATTCGCTTATTTCAACGCAACGATGAAGGTCAAATTGTTCCAAAAACTCAACATCAAACCCTTGTAAAACTTGCGTAATTCGGAGATGCAGAGCATTGTCAGTATCTATTTTTTCGAAAACTAAGGCAGGCTCTGTGCCTCGTGTTTCTCGTAACTCTTCAACCTTATATTGTTTGTATTGTACTTGGAAATTATCAAGATAAGAGAATAATAATGATAAAAACTTCTCTAAATCTATCGCATCAATTTCAGAACTAAAAGCGTTTAAACGACTAAAATTATGCCCTAAAGGAGTAATTTCGTAGATCGTGTGGTCTACCATTACAAAGCCTTCGGAAATAGGTAAAAGAGCATCAATAGCTTGGTGGTTTACCATTAAAACAGGCTTGATAGAAAGCTTTTTTCCTTTGTTTTCTACTGGTTGAATATCAAAAAAAACTTGATATTCACCCTCGGCAAACTTTAATTTTTCACCTTTTTCATTTACCAATAAATCAGTGTTCTTTAGGGCATAAAACAGGTGTTCATGTTCTGCTAAGTATAAACTTCCTTGTTCTTTTCCCCATTCAATCACAAAGGCACTTCGCTCTTTAATGCTATCAATTTGACGTAAAATATTGCGTACTTCGCCTGTGTAGGCTTGGTAATTTACTTCAACGGGAGTCAGATTTTTATCAACAATTTCAAGAAATGTACCAGATGCATCGCTCACAAACATAAACAAAATATCGATTGGCTTTACATTTTTGCTTTGCCACGTTTGTCTTTTAAAACTATTAAATGACTCATTAAAGGAGTTACTCATATTTTGGGAATATTGATTTCTAATATGTTGATTATCAACAGATTGTATTTTTTTCGATGGGTTACCAATAAT
>NZ_JAYWCU010000039.1:0-6502 GCF_043780375.1 Emticicia sp.
TTTTTATGATTGTATAATCGGAAGAAGGCTCTTCATCTTTTGAAACAGGTTCAAAAAAATTGCCAACATTGATTCCAAGCACCTTTGCCATTTTTTCTAAAGTGTCAATGCTCGTGCTGTTCAACCTATATATTTTATTCAGATATGTAGGCTGAAAACCACACTGTCTTGAAAATTTTGCTGAACTGATTTTCAATTCCAAAATTCTTTTTTTTACGATGTCTTCAATTAGCTTCATGGATGAATTTGTTTACACGTATTACTAAAAAAAAACTATTAGGATATCGTTGTAGCTTGCCAGAAGTAGCATTAAGGCAATAAAATTCTACATACCACCTTTCGACAAATCGCTATTTCTATTTTTCAATACAGCTTCACTATATTGTTCATTCTCCATAGTCGATTTGTCAAAATTTGTAGCAATTGTTGTAGCAATTTCCTCAAAAGTGCGTTTAACGCACGTATTGAGGGTTTTGTGACGAAGAAGAGATTCGAACTCTCATAGGCTTTCGCCCACTACCACCTCAAAGTAGCGTGTCTACCAATTTCACCACCTCGCCATTAGTTTTACAAAAATAGAAAACAAAAATATTTATTCCTATAATTCAAAAAAAAAGCCTCAAAAATAAGAGGCAATTTTGTGATCCCGCTGGGATTCGAACCCAGGACCCATACATTAAAAGTGTATTGCTCTACCAACTGAGCTACGGAATCATCAAATAAAATCTTACGACTGTATTTGTATATATTAAATGTGTCATCTGACACGAGAGGAAAATTACCACTGGTAATCTTCGTGATCCCGCTGGGATTCGAACCCAGGACCCATACATTAAAAGTGTATTGCTCTACCAACTGAGCTACGGAATCTTTTTGATTAGTGATTTTTGATTACAGAAATTTAGTGAAAAAATTTACTAAATTTGTATTTTGAAACGATATTCGTTGTAACCCTTTTCTTAAATCGTGGTGCAAAATTACTACTTTATTTTTACGATGCAAACATACTTTTTGAAATTTCTGAAAATAATTACTTTATCTTTTTCTGTTTTTTTACAAGTACCTGATAGTCAGGCACAAAGGACCATATATAAAAAAGCAGATTCTTTATTTGTTGAAAAAAAAATTGATGAGGCTAAGATATTTTATGAGCAAATCGCAAAAACCTCGCCAAACCCTAATCCAAAAATTTATCTCAAGCTTGCAAATATTTATGAAACAAAGGGTGAATTTGTAAAAGAACTTTACTATTTGAATTTGTTTTTTTTCAAGAATCCCAACGAAAAAGTTTTTGAAAAAATGTATAATGTAGCAACAGAAAACGGTTTTAACGGCTACGAAAAAAATGATTTGAATTATTTTCTCTTTTATTACCGTCGATATTCAAATTATGTTTGGGGAAGTTTTTTAGCTCTGGGAGTCTATATTTTTATTGTACTTTTATTAAAAAAGAAGAATAAACAGTTTTCACCAGTAAGACATAAAATTATATTTTTTGTATATCTCACTTTTTTAGCGGTGCTGATAAATTTACCTAACAATTATCGCTCGGTAATTATCAAAAACGAAAAGGTCTATTTACGAGATTATCCTTCTTCCGCTTCCCCGATTGTGGGTGATATTGGTGAAGGTAATCGCCTAAATGTTGTTAAAGCCGATGATATTTGGTATCAGGTTTTGTGGGAAGGGAGGTTTTGTTATTTGAAAGAGAGCGATGTTTGGTTGGTGAGATAAAAAAAGGAAAAGAACCTCTTAGACATAAAGTAAATATTCACGTAAACATATAGGCACAAGAAAGAAACATACACAAAAGCACAAAATGACAAGTACAGTTTTTACTCTGATCCTATTCCACTTTGTACCTCTATATCTTTTTTCGAACTACCTCACCAAATGAATAACTCCTTTAAAAATATCATCGGAAAAACGTAAAGTATAAAAATACTCGCCAGTTGGCTCTTCATCACCTGTCCAAATAAACTCTCGTTCGGCAGTAGAAAATATTTCTTTTCCCCATCGATTAAAAATTTCAAATTTCACAAATTGTCTTTTGCAATTATCTCCTGGAATTGACCCAAGATTAAAAGAATCATTTTTCCCGTCACCGTTGGGCGTAAATGTATTATATGGCTTAATTGGATTGTCTGACACGACATTGTCTTTCAGAATAAACTTCACATTGACAGAGTCAATTTTTTGAAGACAATTATTGTCTTGTGTTTTGAAACTGACAACAAACTCTTTTGTATCCTTCCCCGCCAACATAAAACAAGTTGGTTTCCAAGTAAATATGCTACTCACTTTTCCGTTACCTTCTTTGTTTTCAAAAGACATTATGGCATTTTTAAAATCAAAACCTTTGGGAGTTCCTGTGAGTGTAACTTTCTCATTATCAATGTCTTGTCCGTTAACATTAAATTTAATTTCATTGTTTTGCGAAGAGACTAAAACCACTTCAACAGTATTATTTGTTAATGACGTAGTTACGCTTGGGGCATTATTCGGCTTTGCTTGAATATTGACTGGCACAGATAGCAGGGTTTGTGAACTTACACCACAACGAAGGTCTCGTGCAACAAAATCGAGCAAAACTTGCTTTTGTTTGAGGGCTTCGCAGTTAGGAATAAACAGCAAAGTAGAGTTCACACTTCCTAATCCTTGTTTGGAAGGGAACGTAAATCCAAGGTTATTAAGATTGACATTTCGACCTGTTCCTGTCAAAAACAAGGTATCAACATCTATATCATTTCCTATGACATTAAATTTGAGGGTATCGCCATAAGAAACTAATGGGACAGCACCATTTGCTAACGAAGTTGTAACAGTAGGTTTACTATTTTGATTTTCGTCGAACACCACTTTCATACGGTAGCCACGATTTTGTGGAACTGGGCAACCATTATCACTAATGTTAACAAAGAATTCGGCAGGAACATTGTTTTTGGTGATGATACAATCATCCAAACAAAAAGATGTTCTAAGCGTATCTTTTGAAACAACTACAACATTAGAAATGGCAGGAATACTTATTTTCTTTGTATCAAAATTGATTCCTTTGGCGGTAATTGTTAGTTTTTGGCTAATATCTTGATCGAAATATAGAATATCAAAGCATTTTTTTTCTCCTTTTTTCAATTGAATAGTTTCGCCATCTTGAAAGTTTTTCTTAGAATTTTGGCTTCTTACAAATATTTGTGGGGGATTATTGATAACACAGTCAATCACTTTTAGCTGAAAATCTCTTTTTACACGACCTATTCGAACTCCCTTTCTAAATTCATTAACGGTTACAGAAAAGACATAAAGTCCTAATTTATTAGGTTTAACGAACAATACTCCTGTTTCAGGGTCAATTTCCAGTGGAAAACTGCCAGGAATCATATTATTTACATTAATTCCAGTAACAAAAGTTGCTTCTCGATAACTTGTGCTTCCTGTTCCAGAATAATTTGGATTATTTGTTGAAGAATTACCAATCCAAGGTACACTCATTGTATAGGTTAAGCTATCGCCATCAGCATCAACGGCACTAAAATCCATTTCAAAATTTTGATTTATACAAATATAATCTGCGATTAGTTCTCTAAAATGCGGTGTAGTATTGGGTGTCTTATTTGAAGCAAACTCTAAGTAAAATACCATTCCGACAGAGCTTGGATTTTGAATGTTAGTTATAATTACATTACGACAACACCTTTCATAGACTGCGATATAGCCTTCAGGATCTGAAAACTTATCGTCCGAAAGATTAATCGGGCTGCTATATTTCATTGAAAGTGTAGATAAATCACCTTTTGCACAGGAAGGGTCAACGTATTTAATTAATTGGCGATAAACTTGAGGACAAGTAACATCACCCATAAATGCCAAATCCTTTTTACGATAAATTTGTATTCTAATAGACAATTCCTCGGCTTGAGCACGTCCATTGATGGCATCAAAATATAAATTTAGTGTAATCTGGTGGGTAGAATTGCCCGCAACAGGGTTTTTCAATGGCACAAGTTCAATTTCTCCCCCAACAATATGAGAGGCAAAAGAACCAATAGAAGTAAGTAAAACTAAGAAAGTAAGTAAATTTTTTTTCATAGTCGGTTCGGGTATAAATTATTTATTTATATAGACGTAATTTTTTAATCAAAGGTTGGATTTTGAACTTAAAGCTAAGTTAAATACTTTTGTGCAGAAATTATATAAATCTCTTCATATTCATTCTACTTATTAGTAGAAGACCCAAACAATGGCTAAAATAAAATCATTCGTAATAGAATCAATTGAAGTAGAGAGTTTTGCTGCTGAGGGAAAATGTATCGCTAAACACGACGGACAAGTAATTTTTATTGAAGGGAGTAATGTTCATCCTGGTGATAAAGTAAAATTATTTGTAAATAATCGTAAGAAAAACTATGCCGAAGCAAACGTTTTGGAAATACTTGAAGCCTCTCCCCTACGTATCGAACCTTTTTGTCAGCATTTTGGTGTTTGTGGCGGTTGCAAGTGGCAACACGTTCCATACGAAAAACAGTTAGCCTTGAAATGGCAGCAAGTTAATGACCAATTAACAAGAATCGGAAAATTGCAATTGCCTGATATTCAGCCAATTATACCCTCTGCAAATACGCAATATTATAGAAATAAATTAGAATATACTTTTTCAAATTGTCGTTGGTTTACCAAAGAAGAAATAAGTAGTGCTGACTTAGACATGAGCAAAAACGCATTAGGTTTCCATGTACCTAAGCGTTTTGAGAAAGTATTACCTATCGAAAAATGCTATCTGCAAGCCGATCCATCGAATGATATTAGGTTGACCTTGCGAGATTTTGCGAACAAAAATCAATATACTTATTATGACCATATTGCTCATGAAGGTTTTTTGAGAAACGTAATGATTCGTACAACTTCGACTGGCGAAATAATGGTAATGGTTCAGTTTGCTCAAAACAACGAAGATGATATTTTGGCGGTGATGGAACATTTGAAAATAAATTTCCCACAAATAACTTCTCTGAATTATATCTTGAATCAAAAGCGTAACGATACTTTTTTTGATTTAGAAGTAAATACTTTTTATGGGAAACCTTATATTGAAGAACGCATGGAAGATTTAATTTTTAGAATCGGCGTGAAATCTTTCTACCAAACAAATTCGGAACAAGCTTACGAATTATATAAAATCACCAGAAATTTAGCTGGTTTGACAGGCAATGAACTAGTTTATGATTTATATACTGGCACTGGTACAATTGCCAATTTTGTAGCAAAACAAGCCAAACACGTTATCGGAATTGAATATGTGGCTGATGCAGTTGAAGATGCGAAAATAAATTCGTCGGTCAATAATATTACAAATACCGAGTTTTTTGCAGGAGATATGCGTAAATTTTTAACAAATGACTTTATTTCTCAAAAAGGCAAACCTGATGTGGTCATTACCGACCCACCACGTGCTGGCATGGACGAACCCGTAGTGAAAACTTTGATGGAAGCCGAACCAAATCGAATTATTTATGTAAGCTGTAATCCAGCTACTCAGGCAAGAGATTTGGCAATTTTAAGTGAAAAATATGAAATTTCAGCAGTACAGCCAGTAGATATGTTTCCTCATACACACCATGTAGAAAATGTAGCAAGATTGGACTTAAAAAAATAATCAAACTGACGAACGATAGAATTATAAAGCTCCTTCACTGAGTGAAGGAGCTTTATTCTAAATTCAAAAAATATTATTTAACCAACTCAAACCTCCAATCTTAGTTACAAATACTCCTTTAATATTATCTTTTGCCACAAATCCCCAAAACCTCGAATCATCTGATTGGTGTCGATTATCGCCAATTACAAAGCATGAATCTTTTGGTATTTTTATAGGTCCAAAATTATCTACATTGAATTCATTATTTTTGTCGCCAAAAAGTTGAGGTTGGAGTACCTCTTTTTCACCAACTTTATAAGTTATTCTTTCGATTTTTATATCATTAGGTAGCTTTTTTGCTTCTGAAAAAGAAATATAAATTACGGCCAGGCTGTCACTATTTGAAGGAAAATCATTCAAAAGAGGATAATTCTGATTAAAAAATGATTGATTTTTTACTAAAGTCAAATATGGGAATACTAAATCTAAGTTTTCATCTATCGCCTTTCCATTTACATAACATACACCATTTCTAATTTCTAAAACATCGCCCTCATTTGCCATCATGCGGTGAGTTGCATAAGAATTATCAAACTCAGTCCTAATCGGTTGCTGATAACAAATAATATCTCCATTTTGGGGAGTTAACAAATTTGAAGTCAATATTAAATCATGCGGTTTAAGATTAGGGTAGTTTGATGCTGTTTTGATTGTCAAAAGCAAAAAAATACCTAAAATTCTACCCAAAACAAATATTATAACTGATGAGCAAATTATAATAAGAATAATTAAATTACGTTTTTTCATCCGAAAGCTAGGTTTATCAAAATTAAAGCCCCAAATCTTCTACAATTTGAAGATTTTTAG
>NZ_JAYWCU010000040.1:0-3017 GCF_043780375.1 Emticicia sp.
CTGTCAAACCAAAAGCCATTGCACCTTCTTCAATTTGTGGTTGTGCATCGGTTCGATCAAGTCCGATAACTGTAACTTTTGTCGTATCATTATAACCTGCTCCATCACAATCGAGGCTATAAACACATTGTTTCAAAGGGATAAGCGGATGTTCGGCATAATATTTACTACCCAATAAACCAATTTCTTCACCTGTATAAGCAATAAAAAGGATTGACCGTTTCGTTCTTTTTTGCGTAAAAGCCTTTACTGCCGACAAAATTGCGGTTGTCCCAAAAGCATTATCTCTTGCACCGTTGAAAATGGTATCACTTTCTGTTACTTTTCCACCTTTTTTGCCAGTTCCTACATGATCAAAATGTGCCGTTAAAACAATATATTCATTTTTCAGAACAGGGTCTGTTCCTTCCAAAACTCCCAAAACGTTATACGACAATACGGGCTTCTTTAAAACTTCGCTTACGTTTAGGCTCAAGTTTGTAAGTGATTCTTTAGAAAACTTTTTCAAATGAGTATTACTCACCCAGATATGTGGCATGTCTACATTTACTTGATTATCAGGGGCTAAACTTAGTTTTTCGCCACCCATAAAATTAGTAATTGCTCCCCACGGAAATTTTAAATTATATAATTGAACAAAAGCCGCTGCACCATTTTTAGCTGCAAATTCACCTTTTTTACCAGAGCCTATGATATTTTCGTAAGGGTCATCGCTATTTGGAACGCCAAATTGAGCGATAACGATTTTTCCTTTTACATCAAGGTCTTTGTAATCATTTTGTTTTTCATCAACCCAACCATAACCCACAAAAACTACTGGAAGATTAACTAATTTAGTTGATTTTCCAGACATCATTATAAAATCTTTGGTCCATCGTAGCGTATCATTTCCAACATAAACTTCTCCATTTTTGTTAGGCTTAATATTTTCAAAAGGCACTGGTTGCAAATAGTCTTTTTGGTTATTAGGTGTTTTCAAACCATGTAAACGAAACTGTTCGGCAATGTATCGAGCTATAACATTATTTGTAATTTCACCAGTTCGACGACCCAGCATTTCATCAGATGCAATGAAACGAATGTGTGCTTCAATTTCATTTTTAGACAAACTATATTCAGGCAATTTTCGGAACGCCGAACCGTTTATCTTTTGGGCATTAGCACCAAATAAAATAAATAATAGGGCAACTAAAAAGTAATTTCTTTTCATGATTTATAGATGTTTGTTTTTATTATTCTTGTAATAAATCTAATGCTTTTTGAACATCAGAAGTCGGTAGTTGACAGGTTTTATTGAAGCAGACGTAAATCGTAGTTTCACCGCTGATAGCGGTTCTATTTTTTAATAATGGTAGAGCAGAACACAACTCATCGGAATTTGTTTTAGTTCCTACAAAAACTGTATTTGGCAAATATTGAGCATCAATTAAAGACCTGATATTTAACAAATTATCACCTACAATTGCTATTTCTGCCGTAGGTGTTGCGTGTTGAGTAGCCAAACAAGCCCACTGAGTAACCCACTGCGGGTCGGTCAATATAATTCGTTTCATTTTTGCCAACATCAAATTACTAATTTCGATAAAGTCATTTCTTCGAGATGTCGAATCACCCAAAATCAATCCGAGATTATACAAATTGATTCCCATCATAGAGTTTGAGGCAGGAATTACATTATCAAAAATCTCTTTTTTACGAGCAATCAATTCTTCGCCTTGAATGTCAGTGAAATAGAAAAACTCATCTTCAGCATCGTAAAAATTAGCAATCACATAATCAGTTAGCATTTCAGCTTCTTGCAACCATTTTTCATCGAAAGTTACTTGATAAAGTGCTATATATGAATCTATTACGCTGGCGTAATCTTCCAAATAAGCTATTAAATTCGCCTTCCCATTTTTATAATTATGCCAAAGCCCCCTACCCTTACTTCCATCTTCAGTAGTTACTTTGATTGTCATTTTTTCGAGCAAAAAATGAGCATTTTGCAAAGCCAAATCTAAGAATTTTTGTGTACCAATGTAGCGATAAGCGTCAATTAATCCTTTGAGCATTAAGCCATTCCACGAACAAAGAATTTTATCATCCAACCCTGGGCGAACTCTTTTACTGCGATAATCAAATAATTTTTGTTTAATTTCATTTGTTAAAGGGAAACCATGCTTCATAAAATCTCGACTTTCCAAATGCACCACATTGTTTCCATGCTCCCAGTTTCCTTTTTGTGAAAAATCAAAGGTTTTACAAAATGAGTCGGCATCTTTTCCTAAAATTGCTTCAATTTCTGCTTTTGTCCAAACATAAAACTTTCCTTCTTCACCTTCACTATCAGCATCGAGAGCTGAGTAAAAACCACCTTCGTCACTCATCATTTCTCGTTCGAGCCAGTCGATAGTTTCCGTCACTTTTTCTTTGTAGAGATTATCACGAGTTAGTGCATAAGCCTCTGCATATAAGGAAGTTAGCTGACCATTGTCATACAACATTTTTTCAAAATGCGGCACTTTCCAATCTTCATCGGTCGAATAGCGAGTCCAACCACCACCGAGTGTATCATAAATGCCACCCAGTGCAATTCTATCAAGCGTCAGTTTCAAATGCTCCAAAGCTCGCTGGTCTTTCGTAACAGCATAATACCGTAACAAAAACTTCCAAATGCTTGGCATCGGAAATTTTGGACTGCGATTCATTCCGCCTTTTTCAAAATCAAAATCTTTGTGTAAACGATTAAATATTGTAATCAACTCTTGCTCAGAAACTTTCAATTCCTCATCCCCAATATTCATTTGATATTTTTCACTTTCTTTAACAACCATATTTTGGGTGAAACCATCAGCCGATTTTTGTAGTTTTTCACGCTCATTTTTGAATGCGTTACTGATACTTTCGACCAAATTTGCCCAGTTTTCCGCAGGAAAATACGTTCCACCATAAAAAGGTTTGGCATCGGGCATCAAAAAAACATTGAGCGGCCAACCACCTCGCAAACCCATTGCTTGCAAAGCATCCATGTAAAT
>NZ_JAYWCU010000041.1:0-4574 GCF_043780375.1 Emticicia sp.
GCTCTTCCGCACTTAGATGTATATATATTTTCGTTCTCATTCAACAAAGATAACTAGCTATACTCTAATACTCGAAAACTTTTACTCTTTTACTTAATATTTTTTTGTTTTGGTTCTTGCTTTGTAGTTAAACGCTTGATTTCTTCTTGCAGATACTTTGTATGTTGGTTATGCATAAATTCCAAGAAGACCTGAATATCTTCCTGTTCTCTTGTGGCAATCAAACTTTCAATATATGCTTGTCTATCTTCTGAAAAAACAATAGACAAAGGCTTTTTATGGTAAGATTGTATATAATTCATCAATAGTCTCGAAGTCCGACCATTGCCATCATCGAAAGGATGAATCATATCTAATTGATAATGAGCTAAAAACGCCAATTCATTAATTTCTTCAAGCGTTTTTACGGTATTTATCTTTTCTTTGAGGTCTTCGCACAGTTTTTTAAGATACAATGGCACTTTGTCATAATTCATGTCGCTTTCGCCAGTCATTCCTGCTCGTACATTCAACAATCTCAAATCACCTTTGAAAGCATCGAAACTTCCTAATGCAGTATTATAAACAGTACCTGTGCTGTGCATGACGGCGGCATTGATACTCTGAATAAACTTTGTATCTATTTTCTTTTTTTCAGTAGCCGATTTTGTAATAAATCCCAATGCTGCAAAATGGTCTTTTACCATCAAATGATGCTCCAAAGGCTTGCCTTTTACTGTTAAACCTTTGTCAAGAAATATCTCAGTTTCTAAAGCAGTCAATGTACTTCCTTCAATCGCAGTTGAATGGTGCGAAATTAAATATAGATGATGTTTATCTATATCTATGAAGTTTTTACATAGTTCTTCATATTCCTGCGTGAGTATTTCTAATGATGTTGGCATAGACAAATCTACGTACTATAAAATGATATTCACTCTACACCAAATAACTACTGACCAACATTAGCACTAATACTCATAATATCGGCAAAAACCCCCGAAGCTGTAACCTCGGCTCCTGCTCCCGGCCCTTTGATTACTAATGGGTTATATTTATAGCGTTCGGTGGTAAACGAAACAATGTTTTCTGAACCTGCCAAGTTAAAAAACGGGTGGCTTCGTCCCACAGTTTTTAGACCAATGCTTGCTTTGTTATCATCTAAAGTGGCAATAAACCTTAAAACTTCGTCATTGGATTCGGCTTCTTTTAAAAGATTCTCAAAACGCTCATTGTCTTTTTCTAATTCCTCAAAAAACGCTTCAACACTTAGGGCATTCAAACACGCATCATTCAATAAATTGACGATTTTTACCTCTTCTGGTTCGAGTTTCAAGCCTGCTTCACGAGATAAAATCAAAATTTTTCGGGCAACATCCATGCCACTCAAATCATCTCTTGGGTCTGGCTCAGTATAGCCTTGTGCTTTGGCAGCTCGCACTACCTCCACAAAACTATCCCCAGCCTTAAAATTATTGAATATGTAAGCCAAAGTTCCCGACAAAACCGCTTCAATTTTATTGATTTTATCTCCACTCGTAATCAAACCTTGCAAAGTATTAATAATTGGTAAACCTGCACCCACATTAGTTTCGTACAAAAACTTCGCACCGTGTTTTTGTGCTGCTTTTTGGAGCATAAAATACTGCTCGTATTGGCCCGAATTGGCAACTTTATTTGGCGTAACTATTGACACACTGCTGTTCAAAAGTGCATGATAATACTGCACAATATTCTTATCGGCAGTGCAATCTACAAAAACGCTGTATGGTAAATTCAAGTCCTGAACATCCGAAACGAACTCACCGATACTGGCAATTTCGCCATTTTCGAGCAGTTCTTCTTTCCAATTATCTAAGCTAATTCCACCTTCATTCAATAGCATTTTCTTGGTGTTTATCATACCTACGAGCCTGATATTGAGATTTTTATGTTGTTTCAAATATGTTTCTTGCTCTTTGATTTGGCGTAAAAGTGTACTGCCAATCAAGCCTGTTGCACCCACTAAATATAAGTTTAGTGTTAAGCCATCAACTTGAAAAAACACTTCATGGATAGCATTGAGGGCTTTTCTGATGTCTTTTTTATAAATAACTACCGAAATATTCAACTCCGACGAACCTTGTGCCGTTGCCACTACATTGATACCGTTTTTGCCTAAAACAGTAAATAATTTCCCCGAAATTCCTGTGCTTGACTTCATACCTTCGCCCACAACGGCAATCACCGACAAGTTTTGTTCGATGGCAATATTATCAACCAAACCTTGCGAAATTTCTAAGGCAAAACCCTCTTCCAAAATTTCTTTTACACCATAAGCCGATTTTGGGTCAACGGCAAAGCAAATCGAATGTTCGGACGAGGCTTGAGAAATCAAAATCACACTGATTTTATTGGCTGCAAGTATAGAAAATAGTTTTGCAGAAACGCCTGCAACTCCCATCATGCCACCACCTTGCACATTTACCAAAGCGATGTCATCAATCGAAGAAATTCCAGTGATAGAGTACTCCTTGGTTTCAGCAGTTTTGTTGATGAGCGTTCCTGCATGATGGTGGTTAAATGTATTTAGTATTTTTAAAGGGATGTTTTTCTTGAAAGCAGGCGTTAAACTCGGCGGATATATAACTTTCGCACCAAAATGCGATAATTCCATTGCTTCGGCATAAGTTATAGTCGGAATGGTGAAGGCATTTTTCACTTTTCGAGGGTCAGAAGTGAGCATTCCATCCACATCTGTCCAAATTTCGATAACCGATGCGTTGAGTGCGGCACCAAAAATTGAAGCGGTATAATCAGAGCCACCACGACCAAGCGTAGTTGTTACGCCATTAATGGTTGAGGCAATAAAGCCCGTGATGCACTGCAATTTATTAGTTTGAGCAAAATATTTGCGAATAAGTTCATTGGTCAAATCGAAATTAACATCGGCATAGCCAAAATGGTCGTCGGTTTTGATAACTTTCCGCGTATCCAAATATTCTGCTTCAATGCCTCTATTTTTTAATGCTTCGGTTATAATCGTTGTCGAAAGTCTTTCACCAAAACTCACAATAAAATCATTGGTACGTGACGAAAGCTCTTTTATCAAAAAAACACCTCTCAATAAATCTTCCAATTCGTTGAAAAGTCCTTTTATTTTGGCAATACTTCCACTCTGATTTTTTATATCAATCAATCCTCTAACAGCATTAAAATGGCGTTCTTCAAGCAATTTTAGCTGTTCTAAATAAGTCAAATCAGATTCTGAAGCCAGCTTACCAATTTCAATTAAACGATTGGTTACTCCACCCATTGCTGAATAAACAACGGCAATTTTTCGCCCTTCGTTAAGATTTTCCTGCAAAATCTGAATGACTTGCTTAATACTTTCAACTGTTCCGACCGAAGTTCCTCCGAATTTTAATACTTTCATAAAAACCAACACTCCCCACCCCTAAAGGGGAGATAAAATTTAGATTCTTCAAAAAGCCCCCCATTAGGGGCGGGGGGTGTTGCAAATATAATAATTTATATACCAAAGTAAGAATTTTGATGGTAGAATTGTGTTTTTCTAAGAACATGGTCATAAAAAAAATTAATAATTAGAGGCTTATCTAATTATTTAACAAAATACTTGACACGTATGTATAAATTGTGCATTTTTGCTTAAATAAATGTTAATTCTAACCTACAATGAATATCCTTTTTCGTGCATTGAACGATGCTACTCGTCGTGAAATATTAGAGATTTTGAAAGATGGTGACATGACCGCTGGCGATATTGCTGACCATTTTGATATGAGCAAACCAAGTGTTTCGCATCATTTGGACTTACTTCGTCAAGCTGATTTGGTGGCTTCTGTAAAAAAAGGTCAATTTGTCCTTTATTCGCTCAATTTGACTGTAATGGATGAAATTATGGTTTGGTTTATGCAGTTTAAGCCTGCTGTTCAAACCGAAAAACCTCGTATTCGCTTGCAAATAAATAAGTAAAACAAGTTTCAGACTTGTTAATAGTGATATTTCATTGAAATTGACAAGTTGAAAAACTTGTTCTACCATTAAATAACAAATTCGATGAAAAAACACATCCCTTTCGAGCTGTGCATCATTGCGATTATTCTTTCACCATTTGTTTATTTAGGTATCTATTGGAGTGAAGAAACAAAGCTAAATCTCCAAAATAGCATCTATATATATACTGTGGCGGTGAGTTTTTTCTATATTTTTCCACTTTTGATGCAATATTTGGATAGCCAAAAACCAAATGCCGAACTTCTGATTAGAAGTGACAAACGCATCCGTTTGATTTGGTCGTCATATTTGGCAGCTTTGGGTATTATTTTGTTTTATTATTTGCTCAATGACCTCGAAAATGACCAACCTCGCCTGATGGGAGTTGCTTTGTCATTATTTTTGTTTGCCAGTGGCAATTTTCGGCAAAACATTCATCCCACAAGTATTTTTGCAGGAAATAATTTTAAAGATAAAACACAGCAAAATTATGAAGAGCGAAATCTCAGACAAATTCAACGCATCAACTCTCGACTTTTCTTTTGGGTTGGCATTGTAGGAACAATTTTCTTTTTATATTTCAATCAAAATACCCTCAC
>NZ_JAYWCU010000042.1:0-9184 GCF_043780375.1 Emticicia sp.
AGCTACGCCGAGCAAACCCATAGTTTTGCCCATTTCGTCGGGAGTCATGCCTTGGTTTTGCACAAAATAGGTTGAAATAAAAGGCAGCGTAGAAAACCACCAACCAAACACACAACAAGCTGCTCCGATGCCGTATTTAATATTGTTGTATTCGAGCAATTCGGAGATATTTAGAGCTGATTTTTCGTTGATTTGGGCAATACTTTCGACGGTCGATTTTCTTAGAAATTTCCACGCCAATAAACCCAAAATTAAACCTGGTGCACCTGCCACTAAGAAAGCATTTCGCCAACCCATGTTTTCGGCAATTTTAACCAACAATACAGGGGCTAAGATAGAACCAAAAAGTGCCGAACCAACACCTTGCAAAATCCCCGCATTTAGGCCCATTCGGTTAGGTGAGGATTCTCGCTCGACAAAGTTTTGTGCCAAAGGAATAACTGGGCCTTCGGCAAAACCCATGATCATGCGAGCAAGCAATAGCGTAATAAATGAGGTAGCCAAACCCGAACCAAACGAACAAACTGAAAACACAAAAACGGCTACCACAAAAACCAATTTCTTCTTATTATTATTTTCGGCCCAAGCAGTAGAAAAAAAGCTTGAAACTGCCCACGCCAACGATAATGCCCCTGCCAAAAGTCCGATTTGGGTATTATTCAAATTTAAGTCTTTTGCCACGTACGGCATTAAAAAATTGAGTGCGAGGCGGTCGAAGAATAAACAGCCAAACGTTAGTGCCATGAGTATTACTATGCCATTTTCGTAGAAAAAAAGTCTTTTTTTCATTATTTTATTTATGTTTAGGGTAAAATAGCTTATTTTTTTCGCTTATGAATTTCATAATATTTTCCACAGCAATTCGGCCAGTATTTATTGCAAAACCCATTGAAGTACCTGGAAAAATAAATGGATAACTATCGTCATAAATCGAACAAGCGTCTGTCCCTGCGGCATAAAAGCCTTTGATTGACTTCCAATCTTGCCCTATAACTTCGGCTTTTTCGTTGATTTTTATACCTCCTGCACTGCCATAAGCACTCGGAAAATGTCGCCCTGCGTACCATTTTCCACCAGTGAGCGGTCGAAGGTATTTTCGTTCTTTATTAAACTGCTCATCATAGCCATTTTGGCAATAAGCATTATAATTTTCGATGGTCTCTTTTAAGTTTTCTAACTCAATTCCTGTTTGTGAAGCAAGGTCTTCGAGGCTATCAGCTACATAAAAATTACCCCTACCCGATTTCAAATAAACCTCTATTATTGATTGAGAATTTTCAAAATTTGTTTTTGGAAAAACTCGGTTTCGGGTATCAAAATCTTGTTCCATTTCTTTTAAAATACCTTCATCAAAAATCAAAAAACCTGTTTTATCTTTTTGAAGCGTAAGAGCATTTCCGGTGAAAGTTACATTTGCCATAATGGCCTCATTCATAAATCTTTCACCCAAATAATTGACAAATAAATGTGGTTGTCGGCAGGCTTCGTGCAATTGTGGAGGCACATTCAGAGGGTCGGTCATACCATAGACCAACTCCATTGACATCTCAGTTTTTTTAGCACCCACTTCCCACGCCATTCTGATGCCATCGCCTGTAATGCCTTGAATTCGGAATGGAAAAATATCTTTATCAACCTCAAAACCAGCGTGTTCTTTTATCATTTCTGGGCTATTTCCAAAGCCACCCGTAGCAACGATTACGGCATTTGCACGAGCCTCTATTGCATTGCCTTCTTTATCGTTTGCTTTTACGCCAACAACAGCATCATTTTCTTTAATTATCTGATTAACAGCACTTTCCAAATAAAAAACCACGCCTAAATCAATCGCTTTTTGGGTCAAAATCTTCATCATGGTAGCAGCTCCACCCGGTCCGGGAGGGCCAGTTTCTGGCTTCACCAAATGCCAAGTAGAATACGAACCTGTAAAGTATGTGGCAGGCTCTACAAACTCAACGCCCAAGGCTTCGAGCCAATGAATGGTATCACCCGATTTATTCAAAAAAGCACGTACCAATTTGGCATCAACTCGCCAATGTGTATAATCCATGAACACCCTAAATGCTTCATCTTTGGTCGGTTGTAGCAACCTCGCTCTTGTATGACGACTTTCGATGCCCAAAGGCCCCATGCCTTTGTTTGCAGTTCCGCCCGTAATAGCATTTTTCTCAAAAATAATGACAGACAGTCCACATTGAGCGGCTGCAACAGCGGCCGAAAGTCCTGCTGCTCCTGCGGCGATTACGATAAGGTCTGACTCTATTTTTTTCATTTTTTTAGTTCAGTTGGATTCGTGCAAAAAGCCCCACATTATCGGTATTTACTTTGTGTGGTCCATACCAATTTGAGTCTGCACCAATACCAAACTGATAATTTTTTATGGCTAAACCAAATCTTAGGTTTACATAGCTTCGTTGGTGGCTATTATCTTCTGGATTTAGAATGTATAAACTTTGAAATCTGGTGTAAAATTCAACTTTTTCGGTCAGCTTTGGTTTAAATTCCAATAAATTAAACGTTTCGAGGTTATGATTATCGCTCAAATCGACTGTTGGAACGGCAATAAAAAGCCACTTTTTGTTGGCGAATACATATTGAAAACCAGCCACTTTCCTAAATCCTGTTTTTTGGTTTAATGCAAAACCAGCAGTCAATGAGAAGCCTTTAAAAAGTTCGTAATTGAGTAAAAAACTCATTTTTAGTGAGGTCGTTTTTATAATCCCCGTTAAAACTCGTTACATTGAAATAACCCCATTTACTTTTTTCGTTGAAATGCTTTGACACCACCAACTGCACATTTACGGCATGATTTCCCATAAATATTTCAACGGGAATAGCTGGGCTTTTAAGGGCAGAACCACCATGATCTTGGGCGTGTAAATACGTCAAGTGGATTAGGCTGAATAAAATTATTCTTATTGTTTCTTTTATTAACATCTTTATTTAATTACCTTATTATCAATATTTTAAAGCCACAAAGCTTATTAAAACTTAGTATTCTTGATTATCTGCTGATACTCATAAAAGCTCTGCTTTGGGGTACGTTCTTGGGTTTCAAAATCAACGTAAATCAAGCCCAAACGCTTGGTATAGCCCGACACCCATTCAAAATTATCCCAGCCTGACCAAACCATATATCCATTGAGGTTAGCACCTTCTTTTTTGGCTTTTAATGACCATTCAATGTGGCGTTTGATATAATCGGCACGCATTGGGTCTTTGATTTTGCCATCAACTTTTACGTCTTCAGATACATAACCTGTGCCGTTTTCAGTGATATAAACTTTCGGATTTTCGTAGTCATTTTTCAAACGCATCAAGATTTTATACAAATATTCTGGTCGTACTGGACCCACGTTTGATTTGATGGCATCGGGATTATTATCCAACCATTTCAACGACATGGCAGTATCTTCGCCTTTTACGATGGCAGGAGCATAAAAATTAATTCCAAGAAAATCAGGTTTTTGAGCTGCAATAAGTGCCATGTCTTCGGCACTTGGCTTGAAAGTCGGATTGTATTTTGCCAACGAATCCAAGGCCATTTTGGGGTAACGTCCTTTGTAAAGTGGGTCGAGAAATAAGCCATTTATCAAAATATCTTGAAATTCGGCAGTTTTTATGTCGGCAGCATTTTTCTCATCCCACGCAGCAGCAGGATTTACATTGAGTACAATACCGATTTCTCCTTTGAGTTTTAAATCGTGGTATAATTTTATCACTCGAGCGTTTACTACCATCTGAGCATGGGCTTTTTGCATTTGGCTCATGTACTTTTCTTTTGAAATACTGGCTGGATTTTCGCCAGAAAGTAGATTCTCGACTAAAAAAAACTCTATATAAGGCTCATTGAAAGTGATAAAATGTTTCACTTTTTGTCCATAACGCTTTAAAACTACCGAAGCATAATTATAATACCAATTTGGCATTTCTGGATTTGCCCAACCGCCTTTTTTGAGTAAAACCGCAGGATAATCAAAGTGGTAAAGTGTTACGAACGGCTCAATTCCTGCCGCCAATAAATCATCAATCAACACATCGTAGTGTTTTAAGGCAACTTCATTTACCGCACCAGTTCCATCGGGAATAATTCTACTCCAATCGAGCGACATTCTGTAAGAATTGATGCCCAACTCTTTCATTAAGGCAATATCTTTCAAATATTGGGTGCGGTCGTACATATTTATCGACACATTTCCCGTATGATTTTGCCCAATTACTTTTTCGGTAATTCTTACCGTATTGGTCAGAAAATCCCATTTCGATTCTCCTTTTCCATCGGTTTGATATGCTCCCTCAACTTGGTAAGCACAAGTTGCTACTCCCCAAAGGAATGGCTCTTTTTTTTGAGCGAATGAATGAAAAACTGAAAAAACAATTAATGCGAGCGAACACAATATTTTTGTCATTTTATGAATATTTTAAAGGGTATTTTATTTGAATAATAATGGAGCAAAATCTTGTAAATTCTTACGCCAAGTCAGAAATGTATGCCCGCCTTCGATGTTTTCGTAGGTATATTTTATGCCACTTTTATCGAAAAGAGCCATTGTATTGATGTTGTTTTTGTAGGCAATATCAGCCTCGCCACCCATATAAATCTTAAATTTCTTAAATTCGTTGATTGACTTATTAGCCAAAACTGCCGTGTATTTTTCTTCTAATTCTTTGATAAGATTCGGAAAATAACCTGTACTCATCGGAAACACATAAGCAAACAATGTCGGATTCCACAAAGCAATATTTAAGGTCTGAATTCCGCCCATCGAAAGCCCTGCAATGGCACGATGCTCACACTTGGTAGAAACTGGATAAGTTTTTTCGACGAAAGGAATAATATCTTGTAGAAAATCTTTGCTGAAAGGGTCAGCTTCAGGGCCTGCTCCCATTGCATTTCCTTTGACTGGCGTATGCCCTGCCGACATCACAACAATCATAGGTTTGAGTTTTCCTTCGGCATAGAGGTTATCAAAAATCAAATTTGCACGACCTGCGGTTGTCCAAGAAGCATCATTATCGCCGCCACCGTGAAACAAATAAAGCACTGGCAGTTTCTCTTTTTTGCTGATTTGGTCATAATTTGGGGGTAGATAAACGTGTAAACGTCGAGTAATTCCGCCCAAAGAAGTCGAAGAATAAAGCACTTTTTCTATTTTTCCGTGCGGCACATTCTTCAAACTCTGATAGTCATTTTCTGCTCCTTTTACTTCAAAAAGATTCGAGAAACCGCTATTGCTTTCTTTGTATTGAGCATTTTTTGGGTCGAAAATCTTTAAACCATCTACCGAAAAATCGTAAGTATAAAGACTTGGTTTTACGGCATAATCGGTTGTAAACGACCAAACACCAATTTCACTTTTGGCGAGTTTATCAGCACCAAATTTTGGAGCGTAGTCGCCCATTACAGTTACTTCCGATGCTTTTGGAGCGTAAATACTGAACTTCACTTTACCATCATTCAAAATTTGAATAGATTGTAAAGTGTCGTTTGGAGTCGGATTTCGCTGCGAAAATTGAGCAAAAGTGGCGTTTAAAATGCCAAAAGTTAAGATTCCGAAAATTATTTTTTTCATAGTTTTGATATTTACATTTTTGTAAAGTTTCAATAATAATTTGCACAAATTTAATAATTATATTTTAGCAAAAATTGACATAAACTCAGAAAAACTATGCTAAATCAATCAGAAAATAATACTTAAAAACGGGATAGAAAATCATCTACCCCGTTTGCACCTAATATTCAACCTACAATTAAAACTTATAACTCAAAGTCAAGTAATATGCACGTGGCATAATTGGCAAAGTTGCATAAACAGCTTGCTTATTAGCTTCGAGCATCGCTTTTGTAAAACCTTGCGTATCGAGTGCCGCTGGAAAACCACCTGGGGCAGCCCAACCCATAATGCCATATTTATTCAACACATTATTGATTGATAAATTTGCTTGAATCTTCTTCGTAATTTTATAAGAAGCATTAAAATCAAAAGCATTGAATGATGGCAATTGGAAGGCATTGCCCACATTTGCCCAACGTTTACCCATATATTGCCAGTTAATTGAGGTAGTCAATTTTTCATTACTATATGTAGGCGTAACAGTAAACATATTACCGATATTATCATTTATACCGCCATCATAAGTTACCTTTTCATCATCGGCAGGTCCATTGGTTTTGGCTAACCAAACACTAAATTCTTTGGCAACCGATGTTTGTAAAATACCTACCGCACGCAAACTAAAATTTTTGTTGAAAGCATAATTACCTTCTAACTCTAAACCTTTTGTTTCGATTTTCTGATAAACACGGGCAGGAGCATAATAAGTAGCGTCAGCATTTTGAAAAATCTGAAAGTTAGGAATATTGCTTGCCAAAGTATAGAAAGGAGTTGCAAACAAACTCAAGTTTCTGCTGCGATATTTCAAACCCAATTCAGCCATTTTAATATCCTGTGCTTCAACCGAAATGCCTGATGTAAGTTGCTGATTAGCAATATCCATGAAATAACTCAAATCAGGCGTTTTGCGACCTTGCGAATAACGACCATATACCGCAAAACCATCATTTACTCTATAATTCAAACCCAATGAGTAAGAAACAACATCTTTGAATGATAGAGTTTTCTCAAAACTTTGCGTAGGATTTGTTGTAAACATTCGACCATCATAGAGCGTTGAAGCATTGCCATCTATACCAGTTGGGCTATCGGGTGTGATACGCTTAGGCGTAGTAAAACTTGATTTGATATTGAAGTTTTCAGCACGAATTCCCCAATCTAAGTTCAATTTATCGGTAATATCCCAGTTATGACCTAAAAACAAAGCCGTTTGCTTGATAGTTGCTTCGTTTTCATAAACGCCACTTCCACCAAAATTTGTGATACCGTTGGCGTTTGTCAGGTCAAATTTTGCTCCTGCTAAATTTGTATATCTGATTGCAACAGTCTGCGGTTGGTCTTCAATGGTAGCAAAACTTTGTCCCGCTGGAATCATCGAGAAACGATTTGCTTTTGTGGCAGCATAATACAAACCACCTGTGAAGGTCATGTTTTTCAGTTTTTTTGTAATCGTAGCTTGGTCAATTACATCGTTCATACCTATTTCGCTATAAGGGTTTGGATTATAAAAAACCGCATTTGGTAAAACATCACCTCCTGGCAAATTTAATTTACCAGCAATTAATCTTGGAGGACCCGGTGCAGTTGGTGGCAGTTGCTGTACTGTTCCATAACTTACACCAGTGGTTGGGTTGTAAAACTCATAAGTTCCCATACGCCCTACATTGCCACCTACAGCGTAAAATGTAAGTTGGTCAACCCTAAAAGGAAATACAACGGCAGTAGTTTGGTTGATGTTATCTTTATTAGAAATCTTGAAATTATTGTTGAAAGTCCAGCCTTCGCCAATATTTTGTTCCCAGTTTAAGCCAATCGCTTTTTCGTTGTAAGAGCCTACTTTACGAGTATCATAATTAATATCTTTTGAAGCTCCCGATAATGCCTTTGGAACAGTAAATTGTTGCGATTGAATCAAGGTTGAACTTGTATTCGTAAAGCTCCCTGCTGGTTGCGGATTTGCGAAGTCTACCGAAGGCGTAAACTCAAATGGTGCGGTATTATCATCTAATATTTTTGTATACAATTTAATCGAACCTGATTTATAGTTTTTAATGATATTGGCTTTTACTTGTCCACCGTAGCTCAATTTATAGCCTGGGTATTTTGGACCATTGGCATTTCTATAAAATCCACCTACATTAAAGGTTACGGTTTTGTCTTTTGAAAGTGGTCCACCCACATTAAAATCAGCACGATAGTAAGGATTCTGACCATTTCCTTCTAAGCCCAATCTTGCACGAACCTCCGCAGAAAGTGTTTGTCCACCAGTTTTTGACACATAATTAAACAAACCACCAGGAGCATTTGGTCCTAAGATAGTTGCAGTTCCGCCTCTTACCGACTCCACTCTACTGATAGTAGCATCGGCTCTTAGATACGCATCAGGCTGAACGAGTCCAGAAATACCAACAACTGGCAAGCCGTCTTCTTGCATCGAAACATAGAAAAAGCCGCCGTTATAGTTCAAGCCTCTTGTATAAACTGAATTTCCAACCTCACCTTTTGAAGTATTTACATAAACCCCAGGCAAATTTTTGAGCAAATCGGCCGAGCTATTTGGTACAACTGCCTCAATTTGTTTGAGGTTCAAGGTTGAAATTGCCACCGAAGCGTTCATTTTTGTACGTTTGTCAAAAACCCCCGTTACTACCACTTCGTCGAGAGCGGCTTGGTCTTCTTGCAATGAAATCACCAAACTACCAGTTTGTGGTACGTTTACCGAAATTTCTTGTGAAGAATAACCCAAAAATGAAATACTTAATTTGTAAGCACCATCTGCTACGTTTTCAATCGAAAACTCACCATTGGCGTTGGTGATTGTACCTTTCGTTGTACCTTTTATTACAACAGAAGCTCCTGCTAAGGCATCGTTTTTAGCATCGTTGATTTTTCCGGAAATTTTGCTATTCTGAGCAAAAAGAGCAGTAGAAATAAAAGTCAGTATTAGTACCGACCAAATTAGTGTTTTTCTCATCAGTGAAATAGGTTTGGTATTATTTTATTAATTAGTAGTACAAATTTCAGATTAAATTAATAAAGTTGTGAATCAAAAAAACGCCAATATGATTCAAAATCAATCAATATGATTTTTGTCATTTTTATTTGTACTAAAAAATGTATTCTATTTTCTGATTATGAAGAAAAACAAAAGAGTTTTAGAGTTATTTTGAAGCAAATGAGTGGATTTATGTTTTTTCATAAATTGCAATAATATTCAAAAAGTGGTTATCTGTATTTTAAGACATAAAAAAAGCAGCTATCAAATTTGTGAAAACTTGATAGCTGCTTAATCAACAAAAAAATATTAATCTTTTATCTCAAATGAATATTGTCCCGAAGCCAAAGTCATTTTTACTTGACCATTTTCGAGCGTTAAATTACTAATCCCATTGCTTGGCGTAAGGTTTTTACCACTTTCTTTTACTTGACTGATTGCTTTTGCTGGCAAATAAAGCGTTGCCGACGTATTGGGGTAAAATTAAAAGAAAGTACATAAACCGTCGCAGGTCGGCTATAAATTTTGAAATAGATTCTATGTGCTAATATCTTATTGTCAGGCGTTTTGTGGA
>NZ_JAYWCU010000043.1:0-5380 GCF_043780375.1 Emticicia sp.
TTTAATGTTACTTCAATTCTAATGGAAAAACTGATAGTTTAGTTTTTTTGTTATACTAAAAATAAAAATAATGCAAGTATTAACCCGTAATTCGCATACTTTACTGTCAATTGGAGTGATTTCTTTGATGAAATATAATTTTTTAACTTCAGCAATTTGATTGGCATTAAGATTTGCCGAAATAGCATTCAACCATTTTGATTTGACAATCGGGTGAATATCAAGGCTTTGCAACACAGAAAGATAGCTTTTATTGACTGGTAAATCTGAGATTTGAGATTCTGGAAGTCTTAAATTTCGGCGATTTTCTTTACATTTATCGGAAACTAAAGCTTGAGTAAATAAATCTTTATCAGTAAAAAAAAGCCAATATTTAGTTTGTTGAGCATTTACATTTAATGAAAATAAAGTAATAAAAATTAAATTCATGAAAATTCGTCTGATTCGTGTCATTCGAGTGCTATAATTTATAATTTCGCAAATATTCCAAAAAAACTATCAAAAAAAGAAGATGCGTTACGAAAAAATTGATTCGCAACTATTTATTTCAAATCGTGAAAGATTAAGAGCTTTACTAAAGCCAAAATCAATCGTTATTGTTCAGTCGAACGATATAATTCCAAGCAATGCCGATGGGGCTTTGGGTTTTCGACAAAATAACGATATTTTTTACTTGACTGGTATCGACCAAGAAGAATCTATTTTAGTACTTTTTCCAGATTTTCCTGATGAAAAATTTCGAGAAATCCTTTTGGTGCGTGAAACAAGCGAGCATATTAAAGTTTGGGAAGGCGAAAAACTTAGCAAACAACAAGCAAGTGAAGTTTCGGGAATACAGAAAATAGTTTGGACAAATAATTTTGATGCTACTCTACGAAAATTGGTTTTTGAAGCAGATCAAGTTTATCTCAATATTAATGAGCACGATGGCGGAGATTGGCATTTTGAAAGTCGAGAACGAAGGTTTATTTCAGAATTTAAACACAAGTTTCCTCTACATAAAATCGAAAGATTGGCCCCTTTGATGCACCAATTACGAGTGATAAAACAACCAATTGAAATTGAATTAATTAAAAAAGCCATCGAAATAAGTGGAAAAGGTTTTGCAAGATTATCAAGATACTTGAAACCAAATATTGCAGAATATGAATTAGAAGCAGAACTCACGCACGAGTTTTTGATGAATCGCTCAAGAGGTCACGCCTTCGCCCCTATTTTAGCATCGGGCAAAAGTGCGTGCGTGCTTCATTATGTAACAAATAATAATTTGTGTAATAGTGATGAAGTAATTTTGATGGATTTTGGGGCAGAATATGCCAATTATAATGCAGATATTACCCGATGCTTGCCTGTAAATGGAGAGTTTTCGGCAAGACAAAAGCAAGTTTATGAAGCAGTTTTGCGAGTAATGAAAGCTGCAAAATCAATGCTTATTGCAGGAAATACTATGGAAAATCTCCGAAAAGAAGTCGGAAAAATCATGGAATTGGAATTGATTGAACTTGGTTTATTGAACGCTCATGAAGTTGACAAACAATCGGAAGATGCTCATTTGTATAAAAAATATTTCCCGCATGGTATTTCGCATCATTTAGGACTTGATGTGCATGATGTGGGCAGTCGTTATGAAGTTTTTAAAGCAGGAATGGTTTTTACTTGTGAGCCGGGCATCTATATTCCCGAAGAAAAACTCGGCATCCGTCTCGAAAATGATATTTTAATAACTGACACTGGAAATATTGACTTGATGGCTGATATTCCGATTGAGATTAAAGAAGTGGAAAAATTAATGAAATTTAATGATTGATTTGTGATTGGGTGAATTAGTGACTTAAAAAGTCTTGTAAAATCGCAAATCACTCAATCACAAATATTTTAAAATAAAACTTGCACAATACGACAATTTTCGTTTAATTTACGTCAAATGTCTGAAATTATGTTTTTACTATTCAATAAAACGCTCAAAAATCAATCTGAATTGGTGGAATTAGCTCGCACTGGGATTCCTAAAAATGCCGTTGTTAAGATGGCAAAACAATTGTCATTCTCTGGAAAAGAACTGGCAATAATTATAAATCTTTCTGAAAGAACGCTTCAAAGGTATCCTGACAATAAAAAATTAGAGAAAATTGCTTCTGAAAAAGCCATTCAGTTGGCAAAACTCTACGAAAGAGGCAAAGAAGTTTGGGGCGATTTAGAAAGATTTAAAGGTTGGATGCGACATCCAAATCCGTTTATCAGCTCAAAAACACCCCTTGAAATGTTAGATACTGGTTTTGGTTTTGAAATGGTTTTAGACGAAATCGGTCGAATCGAACATGGGATTTTAGCATAATGGAAGTTTTTAGGCTATCTACTGCAAAATATGCCAATGATCTGTCAGGCACTGGTGCAAAGCTTCACGGTGGGCGTTGGAATCAAAAAGGTGAGGCAGTTTTATATACTTCTGGTAGTCGTGCATTAGCTTTGGTAGAAGTTTTGGTGCATTTAACCAATGCTTTTTTGCCTTTAAATTATCAATTGATAAGCATTTATATTCCTGATAATTCAATTATCGAACTTTCTACAAAGTCTCTTCCAGACGACTGGAAAAGCATCGAACCAAGCGATTCCACTAAAAAAATAGCAACTAAATGGCTATTACATAATGAACATTTAGCTCTAAGAGTGCCTTCTGTAGTAGTTGAAGGTGAATTTAATTATTTAATAAACCCTCTTCACATTGATTTTCAACAGATTAAAGTTCTAAAAATCGAAAATTTCTCGTTTGATGATAGACTTTTAAAATATTAAAAACAACAATTTAAATTTAAAAACACCGTTTAAAAAGACAAGAAATTACAAATTATTCGTATGAAAAACACACACTTCAATTCAATAATTTTAATCGGTTTCATAATATTCATTTCTCACTCAATTTTTGCTCAAAGTGCTGACGAAATGATTTTTATGCAAAAAATGAAATTACCTAATGGCGAATCAAAAGCAAAAACTGCTTTGATAATTGCCAAAAGCTTTATTGGACAACCCTACAAAGCAGCCACATTGGAAGGAAACCCAAAAGAGCAATTGGTTTGTAATCTTCGAGACTTTGATTGTTCGACTTTTGTAGAAAGCGTAACCGCAATGACTTTAACAAAGTATAGCAAAAAACCGACTTACGAAAATTTTAATACACAGCTAAAAAATCTTCGTTATCGTAATGGTGAAGTAAAGGGCTATGCTTCTCGTTTACATTATTTTAGAGAGTGGATGATTCAAAGTGAAGAAAATAAGATTGGTCAAGATATAACCAACCTTATTGGTGGAATTATTAATAAAAAAGAAATAAATTTCATGACTAAACACCGTGAACTTTATCCAACGCTAAAAGACGAAGTGGCTTTCGGAGAAGTAAAAAATGGTCAAAAACACTTAAATGAGTATGATTTCTACTTTATTCCGAAAGGAAAAGTAGAAAAAACAGAAAGTCAAATACAAGATGGAGATATTATTGCTATCACCTCAACAGTTGAAGGATTGGACTTTAATCACGAAGGTTTTGCGATTCAAAAAAATGGACGAATCTATTTACTTCATGCCTCTTATGATCAAAAAAAAATAATGATATCTCAAGAGCCTCTTGCCGATTATCTCAACAAAATAAAAAAACACTCGGGAATTTCGGTTTTTAGATTGTTATAAATAATTTAGACTTCGTTCGATTACCTCAAATTTATTGAATCTGCACTATCTTCCCGTCTTTCATCACTAACTTTATTTTTCTAATATTTGAAATAGTTTGCATAGGATTTCCTTCAACGACCAAAATATCAGCTAAAAGTCCAGTTTTTATTCTACCAACTTGATCATCAACATGAAAAGCATCGCTGTTGATACTTGTGGCAGATTTCAGAGCATCAATTGGTTTCATGCCGTAAGCTACCAACAACTCCAATTCTCGAGCATTATCGCCATGAGGAAATACGCCAACATCGCCACCAAAACAAATTTTTACTCCTGCATCAAGTGCTTGGCGAAAGATTTCTTTTTTCTTTTTTATACGCTCAGGGTCAGCATCAGTATCTTTTTTCCAACCTCTATATTGACTAATCGCATCGCCTGCAGCAAGCGTTGGACAGAGGCATACATTTTTTTCAACCATTAATTTCCAAATGTCAGGTGTTCCATTATCTCCATGTTCAATAGTTTCAACACCACCTAAAATCGCACGTCGCATTCCTTCGGCAGTCGAAGCATGAGCAACCGTTGGGCGGCCTGCACTTTTAGCAGTTTCTACAATCAATTTTATTTCATCAATCGAAAAAGTTGGAGCCGCTTCGGCACGTAGTCCCCAACGATAATCGGCATATATTTTTATCAAATCAGCTCCGTGTCCTATCTGATTTCTTACTTTTTTAATCAAATCATCATGTCCGTCAGCTTCCTCAGCACCTTGTGGCACTTGAAAATCGGGTGAAAAACCTTTAGGTGCATAACTTCCTGTTGCAATCAATGCTTTGGTGGCAATAAGCAATCTTGGTCCTAAAATAATTCCATCATTGATAGCTCTTTTTAGCCCAACATCATCAAACTCTGCTCCTTCTGTACCCAAATCTCGGGCAGTGGTAAAGCCTGCTTTTAAAGTTCGCTCGGCATGAACCACCGCACGAGAAGTACGGTACGAACGAGCTTCTTTCAACACTTGGTCTTCCCACGGAGTTTCGTTGTAAGGATGCAAGAAAAGATGCGTATGCCCTTCAATTAAGCCTGGCAAAAGTGTGCAATTCTTTAAATCAATTATCTTTGTATCATTTGGTAGATTTTTCTCAATAACTAATTGATTATCAATCTTCTCAATTTTATTATCTTTGATTAACACACCTTGTTTTTCAATTATTTTCTCTCCATCAAAAATCCTTTCAGGTCGTAAATAGGTAAACGTTTGAGCATTAGCGGTTTCAATCGTGAGTAATAATAAAATGTAGTATATTGCTTTTTGTTTGTTCATTGAAGTATTGATTCATAAATTTAATAACATAATGTTAATACTTTTCTTATTGATTGCGAAATTTTCTTAGCCCAGCAGCACCAATTGCCAAAAAAAGTACGCCCATAAAAGTATTAATTGTTGAAACATTTTTAACAATTAAACGCATTAATAAAATTAAAATACCACATGCAATTGCCACATAACTGGCGTAATACGAAAGTTTGTTTTTATCCATTTTTACTGATAGTTAGAATATTTTGTCATAAATATAATCAAAATTAATTTTCTTTATAATCGAATTATATATTTGTAACTTAAGTTACGCAAGATTAACTTTTATGTAGTGATATCTGCTTAAATTTACAAAAAACTGTCAATTTTACCAAAATCTAATCAAATTCATGAAAC
>NZ_JAYWCU010000044.1:0-8024 GCF_043780375.1 Emticicia sp.
GGCAGATAATTAATGATGCTTCTGGTCGCCCAATTTATGCTCCAGTTAACCAATTCTTGGGTCATATTAACCCTAAGTTTGTGTTTGGTATCAACAATAAATTTAATTATAAAAACATCAATTTGAGTTTCCAATTTGATGGTCGTATCGGTGGCGTTATCTCTAACTACATTCAGAAACAAACTTATCGTGGTGGTCGCCACATAGGAATAATCGAAGGCGAAATGGGCGTGGCTCGTTACCAAGATTATTTGGGAGTAAAAACCTATGTAGGTGAAGGTGTTCAAGTTTCAAACGGTGTTGCCATTAAATATGACACTGAAGGAAAAATCACCAACTACGCAGAATTAAAGTATGCTCCAAATGCAACCAAACAGTTTGTGCAAGACTGGGTAAGCCGTTACTACAATTCTGACGAAGGAAACTTGATGAGCCGTTCATTCGGAATGCTGCGTGAAGTAGTTGTTGGTTATAATATGCCTCAAAAATGGTTTGGAAACACAATCAAAAATGCTTCTATCTCAGTTGTTGGCAGAAACTTACTTTACTTTGCCGAGAAAAAAGACATTGACCTAAACCAATACATCGGTGATGGTGGCTCAGGTTTACAAACACCATCGACAAGAAGATATGGTGTAAATTTAAACTTTACTTTCTAAGAAAATCCAAATACACCTCACCCCGTCATTTGTTCCTAACGTCAGAAATGCCACCCCCCTCTCCTTGATGGAGAGGGGTCGAGCAAAGCGGAATGAAGTAAATTAATCAAATAATAAAATGAAAATAAATAAAATATTCACTTCAATTTTCGCAGTAGGTGCTTTAATGTTGAGCAGTTGCGAAAAATCTTTCGAGGAACTCGAAAAAGACCCAAATAGACCAGTAAACGTACCAGCTTCGTTGGTATTACAAGGTGTTGAGTCTGATATGTTCAATAATACAGGTCGTCCGTTTAGTGCCGAAATGCGTTGGAATCAATTTTTCTGCTCAAATTATAACTATTACGCAACCAACGAATATACTTGGACCCAAACACCTAACCACTATAATACGCTTAAAAACGTAATCAAGATGGAAGGAGAAGCTAAGCGTGCTGGTTTGGCAGACATAAATGGTTATAGTGCATTGGGTAAATTCTTTCGTGCATTTTTCTTTGAGCAAATGACTACTCGTGTAGGTGATTTGCCTATGACCGAAGCTCTTTTAGGAATCACAAACGTAACGCCAAAATATGATTCTCAAAAAGCAGTTTATGTACAAATCTTAAAATGGCTCGATGAAGCAAACAATGATATGGCAGCTCTAATCGCCAAAGGAGAAACTTCTGTAACGGGTGATTTTTATTACGGTGGCGATGTTCGCAAATGGCAAAAAGCGGTGAATGCTTACAAACTAAGAGTCCTGATTTCACTGAGCAAAAAAGATATGGATGCAGATTTGAACTTAAAAACTCGTTTTGCAGAAATGATGAGTAATCCAACTAAATTTCCAGTGTTGGGAAATTTGTCGGATAACTTAGAATATCGTTACAACAATTTTAACAAATATCCATCAAATCCTGACAACTTTGGCTTTGATGCTACCCGTCAAAATATGTCAAAGGCTTACGTTGAGCCATTGTCATTAATGAAAGACCCACGTGTAATGATTACTTGCGAGCCTGCAGGTTCTGAACTAAAAGCTGGCAAATTAGCATCAGATTTTAGTGCGTATGTAGGTGCAAGTTCGGCAGAAGATTTAACAGATATGAGCGACAAAGCAGGTCGTAACAACGGTGCTGGTTTTGCTCCAGGTCTTTATTCGTTCCAAAATCGTAACCGCTATTACCGCAATTATGTTGCCGAGAATACTTTTGTTGTAGGATACTCAGAAATGTGTTTCAATATTGCTGAGGCTTATCATTTAGGTTGGGCAACGGGCGATGCCGAAACTTGGTATAAGAAAGGAATTCAAGCTTCATTCGATTTTTACGGAATCAAAAATGGTGTAAATACCATGACGTATTCAAGAAGTGGCGGTCGTGAAGCAGCCGATTTAGCAACATTCAACATTGATTTTAATTTCGATACTTATTACAATCAATCAAGCGTAAAATATGCTGGTAAAACAGCTAAAGGACAAGAGCAAATCTTGACACAAAAATACGTTGCATTCTTCATGAACTCAGGCATGGAATCATATTTCAACTGGAGACGTACAGGCTTTCCTAAGTTCTATTCAGGTGTAGGAAATGGCAATTCAAATCGTATTGCTGTTCGTTGGCAATACCCATTGTCGGAGCGTACAACTAATGCCGATAACTACAAAGCGGCAATTTCGAGTCAGTATGGTGGTAAAGATGACATCAATGATACTATTTGGTTATTAAAGTAGTTTATTTCATCATAGGTTAGAAATTTGTAAAGTAGCGAAGCATTTGTTTCGCTACTTTTTTATGAAGTGTTATTTGATGAAACTTTAATCAGGATAAAATAGCCTTTTTTTTACAGCATCAGCTTTTAGATTGCTCTTCGTATAAATTTGAGTTTGTAGCTTCACTACAAACTCAAATTTAAGCCTCAATCAAGCAAAAAATGACTTGATTTTATAAATCGAAACGCCCATTGCAACAAGTCTATTAAATGTTTCCTATAAAAAAACAGACCCATGACATCTATTTCAAATATAATTTCTGAAATTCGTCAACTCTTTAAAAATCAAGGAGATGCCGAATATTACGGCGAAAACGTAAGTCAGTTTGAACACGCAGCCCAAGCGGCTCTTTTAGCACAAAAGCAAGGCTTCGACCATGAAGTGCAAATTGCTGCATTTCTTCACGATATTGGACATTTACTTCCTGCTGCTTCTAATGAAGAATTGATGGAAGTTTATGGAAGAAAAGACCATGAATCAGTTGCCGCAGATTGGCTTCGAAAACGAGGTTTTTCTGAAAAAATTGGTGTTTTAATAGAAAACCACGTAAATGCTAAACGTTATTTGTGCTTTGCGAATGCAGCCTATTACGATAACTTATCGGAGGCGAGTAGAAAAACTTTGACGTTTCAAGGTGGTAAAATGACAGTAGATGAAGCAAAAAAATTTGAACAAAATCCCTATTTTGAAACAATTATAAAAATGAGAAGATGGGATGAAGCAGCAAAAACAGAAAACATGAAAATCCCCGATTTAGAATATTTTATGCATATTTGCAAACAATATTTACTTCAACACCCTAAAAAACAAAAGCATGAATTCTTTTTCTAAAACCCTCTTGTTCCTTATTATTTTATTGGCAAACCAAACAATTTTTGCCCAATCAAAAACCGAAAATGTATTTATCATTATGACCGATGGTTTTCGTTGGCAGGAACTTTTCGGTGGAGCGGACTCTACTTTAATTTTTAGCAAAGAATTTACACCCGATTCGGCTCGAACCGTAGGGAAATTTTGGGCAAAAACAGCCACCGAACGCCGAGAAAAACTTTTACCTTTCTTTTGGAGTACCATTGCCAATAAAGGGCAACTTTATGGCAATCGTTGGGCAGGAAACAAAGTAAATGTACTGAATCCCTATTGGTTTTCGTATCCAGGTTATAACGAGGTTTTAACTGGTTATCCCGACGATAATATCAATTCAAATGATAAAATTCAAAATAAAAATACGACTGTTTTAGAATTTCTGAATAACCAACCAAAGTTCAAAGGAAAAGTAGCGGCTTTTGGTACTTGGGATGTATTCCCTTTTATTATCAACGAAAATAGAAGTAAAATCCCTGTCAATGCAGGCGTTGAGACGGTAAAAGGAAATTTAAGCGAAAAAGAAGCATTATTAAATCAAATTCAAACCGATATTCCAAGTATGGCAAGCGATAGATTTGACTTTGTAACCTATCATTTGGCAAAAGAATATGTCAAGAAAAATACGCCCAAAGTTATGTTTTTATCCTTTGATGAAACCGATGAATTTGCCCACGAATCTAAATATCGAGAATATCTTTTTGCTGCCAATAATTTCGATAAAAACGTTGCTGACTTATGGAATTTCTGCCAAAATCACCCCCAGTATAAAGATAAAACGACTTTTATTTTCTTAACTGACCACGGCAGAGGAGATAAAGTAAAGAAACAATGGACAAGCCACGGACAGAGAGTTTCGGACTGCTACCAGATTTGGATTGCGGCAATTGGACCAGATACAAAACCTTTAGGTGAAGTAAAAACCGAAGGACAATTATTTCAAAATCAAGTAGCTCGCACTGCTGCAAAGCTATTAGGTTTTGATTTTTTAAATGCTTCAACCAGCGAAAAAAAAACTACTGGCGAAGTAATTGAGAGTATGTTGAAATAAAGTACAAAAATAGGCTTCCCTTTCATGAGAAGCCTATTTTGTCAAAATATCACTCCCCTATTTCGCATCATTTAAACTTATGATTGCCTGATTATTAACTAATCATTATTTAATATTCAAGTTTATATTTATATTAAATTCAGAATTACAAGCAATTTACTGAAACGCTACTCTCTACTTTTGCCATTAGATTATGGCTCGCAACTTTATTTATCTTACTATTTTTGGCTTTTTACTTCCTTTCCATATTTCTGCTGCCATACTTAAAGGACAAATCAATGATATCAAAACGGGCGAGCCATTAATAGGAGCAACTATTTTACTTAAAAATACCCGTATAGCTACAACATCAGGTTTAGATGGCTCATTTCAAATAAAAAACATTCCTTCGGGCGAGTACCAAGTACAGGTCAGCTATCTTTCATACAAAACGTACATTACAAAGGTTAAAATTGAAAAAGAGGATGTTATACTCTGCATTTCGTTGGAAGAAAATAATCAGCAGAATTTAAATGAGGTTATCATAAGTATTTGGATGAATTTTTAACCCCTTATTCGCATAGATTATTGTCAATTTTTCTTTAACCTCAATTTAAGTTAGAAAAACTCCAGCACCATAAGTTTTGCACCATCGTATTTTTACCTAAGATTTCCATTTTAACGTGCTTTTTATGATTCGACACCACAAAATTCACACTAATTTGGAAATCTTTTATAATCCTAAACAATTTTTACCTTACTAAGCTAATAAAACGAATTCTATATTCATTTTCATTACTCAATTTGATAGCATAATAGTAAGTTCCATCTGGTAAACCTCCATTTCCAAATCTTATACCTTGATTACTTACACCGTCCCACCCTTGTTCTGTTATTATACCAGTTGTATCTTTAAAGACCAATTGTCCCCATCTGTTATAAAATTCACATGATTCCACTGTAATGCCTGTTGGTACTGATATAATAAACTTATCATTATTTCCATCTTCATTGGGAGAGAAGCCTTCAGGTATAATGACTTCCCCCATATTCAGAGATAACTCTATGATTGTTGACGATGCTTCGTTTACCCTTATTTCTATTCCAGAATTTGAAATATCTGTTACAATTTTTTCATTATCAATCGCTTTTACATAAGCATTGTTTGCAAAAGTTTCTACTTGTCTATTATAGCACACTTTTACAGTAAAGAATATTGAATCCATTTGTGCTATACCCAACTTGCTGGTTGAATCAGCAATCAATAAATTAACGTCATCTTTACCATTGAAGTTGGGATTTACTTTTAATGTACTATTTTGACCTAATATCGGCTGTCCTATCATTTGATAGCTTGCATTATTGTCAAAGGTTTTACTTAAACTATCTGCCACCTGTACATTTGTCAATTTAGTATTACCAAGATTCTTTACAAGTGCCAAGTAGGTTATTTTGTAGCATTTGCTATTAATTCTACTTGAATCTGAAATTGATAGAGCAATGCCAATAGTTGGGCGGTCAGGAGCAGTTGGTTTCTTTGTTACCCTAATTCTTATTTCACCTGTTGCTTGGCAGCCAGTTATATTACACACTGAAATATCTTTTTGTGTGCGAGTCATACAAGTTGCTGCTACATTTGAAATATTACTTCCTACAATTAATCCTTCAATGCTTATTGCATAAGTAATTGCTGATACTTTATAACTTCCCGTAAGAACGTTAGCAAATACTGGTGAATTATTTATTTGTAAAATCGTACCTGTGTTATTTAGCAACAAATATCGAGTAATAATTCCAGTTCCTGTTGAGCCGCCTAAAGTGGTAAATGTTAAATTTCCTTCGGCAAAATCACAAGATGATTTTACTGTTCCACAAATAGCTGTATATATTTTTGATTCATTAACTACTACCTTTATTTGCGTTCCAGTTGCTCCATTTGACCATGTAACAATATCTGCACAACCAGTTGCTTTCAATGTTACTTCATCCCCTTCATAAACATCAGTTAAACCTGTAATCGTTAGTTTTTCTGGGTTTGTTATTACTGTAACAGTTATGCTACTTAGTTGGCTTTCGCAGACATCTATACATTTTGCAGTGTAAGTTGTCGTTACAAAAGGATTTACCTTAATACTTATTCCTGTTTGATTATTAGTTGTCCATAAAACTGTACCATGGCAATTGGATGCCGTTAATATAACTTCTTCATTGGCACATAAACTCGTCTTATTGGTACTGATTAATGGAGCAGCTGGACTCGTAACTGTGCTGATAACTATCGCGTTACTCCCTACACTCGTACCACAAGCATTCGTACATGTCGATGTATAATCACCACTCGTAGTTACACTAATTGGATTTTGAGTTGAACCATTGCTCCATATAATTGCCCCTGTGCAGTTGCTAGCTGTCAGTATTGCTACTGAATTGCCACAAATATTGGTCTTATCTGAAATTATCAAGGGGGCGGCTGATGCTGATCCTTTGTTGATTTGAATAACATTACTTGCTCCACTCGTACCACAAGCATTCGTACATGTCGATGTATAATCACCACTCGTAGTTACACTGATTGAATTTTGAGTTGAACCATTGCTCCATGTAATTGCCCCTGTGCAGTTGCTAGCTGTCAATATTGCTACTGAATTGCCACAAATATTGGTCTTATCTGAAATTATCAAAGGGGTGGCTGGTGCTGCTCCTTTGTTGATTTGAATGACATTACTCGCTCCACTCGTACCACAAGCATTCGTACATGTCGATGTATAATCACCACTGGTAGTTACACTGATTGTATTTTGAGTTGAGCCATTGCTCCATTTGATGTTTCCTGAACAACCACTTGCAATCAATGTCGCTGTTTCGTTAGTACATAAACTCGTCTTATTGGTGCTGATTATGGGGGCTGGACTCGTACCTGTGCTGATAACCACTGAATTGCTCACTACACTTTCGCCACAAGTATTGCTACATGTTGCACTGTATGTACCACTGGTAGTTACACTGATTGTATTTTGAGTTGAGCCATTGCTCCATTTGATGTTTCCTGAACAACCACTTGCTATCAATGTCGCTGTTTCATTGGCACATAAACTCGTCTTATTGGTGCTGATTAAGGGGGCGGATGGACTCGTACCTGTGCTGATAACCACTGAATTGCTCACTACACTTTCGCCACAAGCATTACTACAGGTTGCACTGTATATGCCGCTAATGCTGACTGTGATGCTTCCACTCGTTGCTCCTGTACTCCATTTGATGCTTCCTGAACAACCACTTGCAACCAATGTCGCTGTTTCATTGGCACATAAACTCGTCTTATTGGTGCTGATTAAGGGGGCGGCTGGACTCGTACCTGTGCTGATAACCACTGAATTGCTCGCTCCACTTTCACCACAAATATTACTACAGGTTGCACTGTATATGCCACTAGCAGTTACACTGATTGAAATTTGAGTTGAGCCATTGTTCCATTTGATATTTCCTGAACAACCACTTGCAATCAATGTCGCTGTTTCATTGGTACATAAATTCGTCCTATTGGTGCTGATTAATGGGGCAGCTGGACTCGTGCCTGTGTTGATAATCACTGCATTGCTCGCTCCACTTTCACCACAAATATTACTACATGTTGCACTGTATGTGCCACTCGTACTTACACTGATTGAAATTTGAGTTGATCCATTGCTCCATCTAATTGCCCCTGTGCAATTGCTGG
>NZ_JAYWCU010000045.1:0-13077 GCF_043780375.1 Emticicia sp.
GTTTCATCTTGACTAATCTGCTCTACCACATTGGTTTTTATCAATTTTGCTCCAAAAAAAGCATCGGCAAAAGGGTTTAATTTTGAACCCCACAAAATCGGGCGATAACGAGCTACCCCATTGAGCCAAAAGGAATTATTTGATACATAAAAGTTGCCCCGAGCATTTAAAGTAACATCATCTCTCCCATCGGACTGAAAGCCAATTTCTGCCCCATAAAATACAGTTGAAGCTCTTTTCCTTTTATATGGATTCATCAATCCTCCCAATACCAAACCACCTTTTGTTCCTGCATTGTTAGCCTCTTTTAATAAGGTTTGGTATTTTCCAACCGCATTTCCAAGATTGAGTGAAACATACCACGAGTACTGGTCTTCGAGATATTTTGGCGTTTTTTCTTGAGCAAACACATTGATAATGAACAAATTAGCCAATAAAAACAAGATTATAATTCTTTTCATACTAAGCCTTTAGCTATAAGTAATAGGCTGTAAGTAGTTAAATATAAACTAAATATACTCAGGTACTTATGCCTTATATTTTTTGTAATAATTAACATTTAAAAAATCAAAACTAACTCCTAAAATCTATTTTTTAAACCCTAAAAATCTACTTCGCAGTCAAATAAACAAACGGAACAATCATCTCTTCAATAGAAACACCTCCATGCTGAAAAGTATCACGGTAATGACTCACATAATGGTTATAATTATTTGGGTATGCAAAGAAATAATCTTCCATGGTAAAGAAATAGGCTGTCGAAATATTTGGCTTTGGAAGCATAAATGTTTCGGGTTTTCTTACTACCAAAATATGGTCAGCTTTGTCGTCGAGATTAAGGTTCTTTCCTTGTTTATAACGCAAGTTTGTATTCACATTTCTATCACCTACAATACGTTTTGGATGTTTCACTTTAATCATTCCATGGTCGGTTGTAATGACCAAACGCCCCTTTTTCTCAGCTATTTTCTTCAATAAATCTAATAAAGGTGAATGTTCCAGCCAAGATTTTGTAATCGATCGATAGGCAGATTCATCGGGAGCAAGTTCTTTTATCATGCCCATTTCCGTTCGTGCATGCGAAAGCATATCTACAAAATTATAGACGATAACGTTCAACTGATTTTTCAATAAATTATTGAAATTATCAACCAAGTTTTTACCTTGATTTGTATTTAAAATCTTATTATACGAAAAACTGATATTTAAGCGACTTTTATCAATTTGACGTTTCAAGAAATCGGCTTCGTGGTTGTTCAACGCATCTTCGTTTTCCCCTTCGTCATTTACCCAAATATCGGCGTGATATTTCGCCATATCCGAGGGCATCATTCCCGAAAAAATAGCATTGCGGGCATAAGAAGTAGCTGTTGGTAAAATAGCATAATAATTACTTTCTTCTTCAACATTAAAATATTCAGTAATTACCTCTTCTATAACTTTCCATTGGTCATAACGAAGATTATCAATTAATACAAAGAAAAGTGGAGAATCGTTTTTAACCAAAGGAAATACTTTGGTTTTCATTACCTGATGTGAAAGAATGGGCTTATCGGCTTTGGGGTCTGACAGCCAATCTTCATAGTTTTCTTCAACAAATTTGCAGAAATTTGAATTTGCCTCAGCTTTTTGCATCGAAAAAACCTCTTCCATGCTCTTATCGTCCGACTTGTCGAGTTGTAACTCCCAAAATATTAATTTTTTATAGATTTCCGACCATTCTTCATGCCCAATTCTATCATTATATTGCATTGCAAGGTTACGAAAATCTTGTTGATAGCCCAAATTCGTTTTTTCAGAAATAAGGCGTTTATTGTCCAAAATCTTCTTTACCGACAACAAAATTTGGTTCGGATTGATGGGTTTTATCAAATAATCGGCAATTTGAGAGCCAATGGCATCTTCCATTATTCGTTCTTCTTCCGACTTCGTAATCATGACAACTGGCAAGTTTGGCTTCAAAACCTTAATTTTTGAAAGTGTTTCTAAACCTGTCATTCCTGGCATCATTTCGTCCAAAAATACAACATCAAATCTCTCTGTTTCGACCTTATCAAGAGCATCAGCTCCACTCGGCACTGGCGTAACGTCGTAGCCTTTGGCTTGTAAAAAAATTATGTATGGTTTCAATAAATCAATTTCGTCGTCGGCCCAGAGGATGTTATATCGCATAATAATTGAGTTTTGTTTGGTAAGTTTTGAATATCTTACATCTAAACGGATGAAAGGGGGGTTTGTTGCTTTTTTTGTAAATGAAGAATTTTACAATGAATAATTATTTGCCATAAATCATTAGATATCAATGATTTATGCTCATTTATTTATACAAATATTATCCAAATACCTAACAGCTGATCTAAGCAAAATCTATCAGAATAAACTATATATTCTTATTCAATTCTTCTAAATCTTCTACTGTGTCCACGCCAAAACTTTCATATTCCGTTACAATCGCATAAACTTTATACCCATAACCTAACCACCTCAATTGTTCCAGTTTTTCGGTATTTTCTAGAGGAGATGTTGGTATGTGTGAAATTTGCTCCAAAACATCACTTCGGTAAGCATAAATACCAATATGCTTATAAAAATCGGCATGGTCGAGCCATGTTTCTGGTTCGTAGCCACGCACATATGGAACAGTTTGTCGACTAAAATACAAGCACTGTTTTCGCATAGTAAGTACTGCTTTTACCACATTTGGGTCGAAAAGTGTTTTATAATCTTTGATTTTTTTTACGGCAGTTGCAACCTCCGTTTTAAAATCAAGAAGCATGGTTAATTGGTCAATAATCTCAGGCTCAATGAAAGGTTCATCACCCTGAATATTGATTACATAATCATACTTACTCCCTCCACCAGATTTCTGAAAAGCCTCAAAACAGCGATCAGTACCACTCGGATGGTTTTCGGAAGTCATTACTGCATCACCTCCAAATGAAAGTACATGGCTCAATATTCGAGCGTCGTCGGTGGCAACTACAACTTTGTGAAGGTTTTTTGCTTTAAGTGCCTGTTCATACACTCGCTGAATCATACTTTTGCCCCCAATATCGGCCAATGGCTTGCCTGGAAAGCGACTCGAAGCGAATCTTGCTGGAATAATTCCAAGAATTTTCATGGGTTTTGTTGCTGTTGATTGGGCGAATTTACACGAAAAAAAAAATATATACGTTAATCTGTCGCAGAATCATTAAATTTGCATGAATTTTGTTGTTTAGTGATAGGTTTTAGGCAAAAGACTCTATATTTTTTTGTATGAAAACTCCCAGACCAAAGCATATAGCTATTACTATTTTGCATTCATCACAATCTTTTGATTAAAATATGTTAAGATATTTTTGCCTAACGGCAGTTTTTGTGCTTTTCCTGACAAACGCTTTCAGTACACCTCTTGATTCTCTTGGAATTGAGAAAAAAAATGGAAAAACCTTTGTTCAACATAAGGTTGAGCAAGGCGAAACGCTTTACTCAATTTTGAAGCGATATAACTGTTCCGAAAAAGACTTTTTCGAGGCAAACACCAGTTTCAAGAAAGGCGATATTATCGGTGCTGATCAAGTAATTGAAGTACCTATCAAAGGCAAAACCAAGAGTATTCCACGCCCAAGGGTTGTAGAAATTATTTCTGCTACTCCAACCGAAACTCGCCCCAAAGGAACAGTAGATCAAAATGGCATTGAAATAGTTGATGTTCCTGAAGCAACACCTAAAGAAACCGAACCAACTGAACAAAAACAACCGTTGCCCACAGACCCAGTTGATAGTTCAAAAACCATCTTAACAAAGAAAGATTTACCTAAAAAAGTTGTTCCTGCAAAAATACCTCTTAAAGGTAAAAACCATGTAGTTATGTCTGGCGAAAATCTTTTTGCTATTGCCAAAAGTTATGGTTTGAAAGCTTGGCAACTTAGAGAGTGGAATAATCTTAAAACTGACGCTCTACGCATCAATCAGGTATTAATTGTAGAAAAACCCGTAAATTTTGTAGCAAAAACAGTCAAAAAAGATACTTTAAAACCAAAACCTGTACAGATACAAGCTCCTGCAGGTGATGTTGGTAAAGAAAAAAGTACAACAATTATCCATAAACCTGTAACTAATAAGCCTCAAGCACCTGTGCCAAATGCACCTGGTGGGAAGAAATTTTCAGAGCAGGGCATTGCCGAAGTGATTGATGCTGGTGCAACAACTAACAAATTTTTGGCTCTACACCGTACTGCTCCCGTGGGTACACTTATAAAAGTTGCCAATCAAGCCAATGGGCAAAGTGTTTGGGTAAAAGTAATTGGAAAATTAAGCAGTTCGGGCGATGTAATCATCAAAGTTTCACCAAAAGCATTTGAAAAATTAGCTCCCCGAGACAAACGAATCAGAGCCGAATTAAGTTATAGTGTAAGTAATTAGTCGATAGTTTTACTTTTTTATCAATCAAATCATTTATCAAAAAAAGTCTATGCAGACTAAATCAAAAATCTGGACGGTTGTTTTCGCCATTTTATATCCTTTTATTACTGTCTTTGGTTTTCTATTTACAGCGATTTTGGCTGTTTTTTCATGGATTTCAAATGCTTTGGTTTTTTTATTGAAGAAGATAAAATAGACTATAAATACAACGGATTTCGTAATCCGTTATGGTCGAGAAAAAAAGGATTAAAAATCCGTTATCCGTTAAATTTTAATTACTTTAAATGTCCCAATTAGTTGTTGATTTGCTCAATGAAAAATACGAGTTGTTTAATCAACCCAATTTTATTCCGCACGACCCTATTAGTATTCCGCACCAATTTAGCAAAAAACAAGACATCGAAATTACAGGTTTTATCGCTGCAACACTCGCTTGGGGACAACGTAAAACAATTATTAATAAATGCAATGAGCTAATCGGTTTGATGGATAATGCTCCATTCGATTTCATCAAAAATCACCAAGATTCTGACCTCAAACGATTTCTTGCCTTCAAACACCGTACTTTCAACGCTACCGATACGCTTTATTTTATTGAGTTTTTCAAAGATTTTTATGCTAAAAACGATTCTTTAGAAAATGCTTTTCTTGTAGGCTTAACAGTTGCGGGCGGCGTTCCGCATGATCAAAATATTAAAGTCGGTTTACAAAATTTTCAGCAAATATTTTTTAGTTTGGATGATTACCCAGTTCGTACACACAAACATGTGGCTACGCCTGCCCGAAATTCTTCATGCAAACGTATCAATATGTTTTTGCGTTGGATGGTCAGAAAAGACAATAAAGGTGTTGATTTTGGAATTTGGAACAAAATAAAAACATCGCAGCTGGTTTGTCCCTGCGATGTTCATGTTGAGCGTGTTGCCCGAAAATTAGGATTGATTACTCGTCCAAAAGTTGATTGGCAAACTGCCGTAGAATTGACTCAAAACCTAAAGCAACTCGACCCAAACGACCCTGTAAAATATGATTTTGCCTTGTTTGGGCTTGGCGTGGAAGGCTATCTCTAACAAAAAACCTGCAAGGTTTAAAGCATTATAAACCATATTTATCAATCAAATAAATCAAAGCTGCCATTGATGCAGCACCAAGATTTAGTTCTCTTTCGTTTACTGCCTCCAATTTATCGGTTTGAGCATGATGAAAATCGAAATATCGTTGCGAATCTGGTTTGAATCCTATCAATAAAGTACCTTGCTGACCTAATGGCCCAATATCTGCACCGCCACTTCCTCTGCCAATTTCATTCAATCCATACTCGGCAAGTAACTTTTTATAGACAGTGATTTTAGCAATTTGTGCGTCTGTTCCAACCATTCCAAAACCTCTTGGTGTAAATCCGCCATTATCCGATTCTATGGCTGCAATGTGTTTTTCGTTGTTTTGCTTCGCCAAATCGGCATACTTTGTACCGCCACGAAGACCATTTTCCTCATTCATAAACATTACTGCCCGAATGGTGCGTTTCGGTTTAATCCCCAAGGCTTTCAAAACCCGCAAAACTTCGATTGACTGCACACAACCAGCACCATCATCTTGAGCACCTTCTGCCAAATCCCACGAGTCGAGGTGTCCGCCCACCACAATGATTTCGTCTGGCTTTTCACTTCCTTTAATTTCACCCACTACATTATGAGAAGGTGCATCGGGCAAAGTTTCGCAATTTTGTTTAAAATAAAACTGTGTTTTTGGATTTTCTTGAAGTATTTTACTTAATAAATTTGCTCCATTGGTGCTAATTGCCGCCGTCGGAATCATCGGAACTCCAGTAGCGTAACGCATTCCACCCGTGTGTGGATTATCGTCTTGCAAGGTTGTCAATGAGCGAACGATTGCTCCTACTGCACCATATTTTGCAGCTTCCGACGCCCCTCCGCCCCGTTGATTGTTTGCTCCTGCATACGCTGCAAAAGTATTTGTTTTGGTAGCATCCATCGGGCGATTAAATAATACTATCTTTCCTTTTACTTTTTCAGTACCGAGGGTTTTTAGTTCTTCAAAACTTTTTACTTCAATTATTTCTGCCTTAATTCCAGCAATTGGCGTAGCAACAGAGCCCCCCAAAGCTACAATTGGTACTTTTATTTTTTGCTTACCACTTTCAATATAAGCCTCTTCTTTTTTCCCACGAACCCAATGTGGCACCATTACATCTTGCAAGAAAACCTTGTCGAATTGATAGCCTTCCATTGTTTTTTTTGTGTATTGCACTGCTTTAGCAGCTCCATCTGAGCCACTTAGTCTTGGCCCAATACTTTTGGTTAGATAAGTAAGTGTTTTATAAGCCTCACCTTTGGATAAAACGGCATCAAAGATTTTCTTGATAACTACTGAGTCGCTTTCTTGAGAAAAAGCAGAAAATGAGAAGAAAAGTAAGTAAATAAAGTATTTTTTCATGTTTTTTTTAGTTTGAATTTGAAGTGTTTTAAATAAACGGGATACAAACCCATCTTACGCAAAATATGTGCCTTTGTCAATTTCGATGATATAACTTTTACCACCAACTTTTTCGATAGCTTCGGCAACTTCTTTGGCATTTTTTGGAGCATACACAAACATACATCCTCCTCCACCCGAGCCGTTTATTTTTCCTCCTAAAGCACCTGCATCCATTGCGGCGGTAAGCATTCTTTCTATTTTTGGAGTTGAAATTTGTAGCACATCTCGCAAAATACTGTGGTGTTCGAGTAATAATTTCCCTAAAACCTCATCAGTCATTTCATTTGTTTTGAAAAGTTGCAAGGCTTCTCGCAAAATATCTCGGTTACGAAGTGTTCCGACCAATAAAGTATACTCGTCTTCGTTTAAAATGACTTGTAAATTTTCTTTCTCGCTTGAATCAAAATCATGTAATGAGAAAGTTGGAAGATGAAGTCTAATTTTATCAATCAATGACAAACGGTCGAATTTTGCTCGTTTTAATACGCCAATTGTATCTTTTGGTTCGCACGAATCAGCCAAAACAAATGCTCCAAGATTGGGCTGAAGAGCTTCAGCAGTTGTTTTTGGGTCAAATTCGAGATAAACTACTTTGCCGATTGCCGTAGAAAGATGATCCATCATGCCACCTGGCTCATCAAATTCAACAATTTCTGCTTGAAATGCCATTTCACCTAATTCCTTTGCTGAAAAATCTCTTGGAATATCCGCCATTTTAGACAAAAAATGTATCCAAGTTACCAATAATGCCGACGAACTCGAAGTCCCCGAATTAATTGGAATATTCCCTCGAACAGTACATTCCAAGCCTTTCGAGAAAGTTAAACCCTTATCTATCAATATATTATAGCCACTTCTAAAATAATCTCTTTTCTGCTCATAAGTCATTCTTTTCTCCGAAACTTCCATTGTCAGTTTAGACTTAATATCAGGTAAATGAATAATGATTTGCTTGTCGGTACGATGCTCTCCTGTCATTTCGACTCGGCGAGAAATGGCTGCTGCAATAACTGGTAAGCCAAGGTAATCTTGGTGTTCGCCAAAAAGACAAATTCTTCCAGGGGTTGAAATGGTTAGCATTCGGGTTTATATAGTTGTTGATAAGAGAACTCGTAAAAATAATAAAAAAGCCTTGTCAAAATGGATTAACAAGGCTTTTTCTGAAAAATCTTAAAATATTATGCTTGTGCTGGTTTATTATTTTTTTGCCAGAAAAAGAGAATAAGAAAAGCTACAACTAATATTGCAGGAAAAATAGTCATTGTACTTAGGGTTGCTTGTCCAGCAGCCAATTCCATTTCATCGCCTACTTTTCCAAGTGCAGTTTGTTCTGCTTTGTCAGAATCAATCCAACGACCAATAATTGGCTGGAAAATTGAGGTTGAAAACATACCAACGCCACCCAAAATCGACATTCCTAATGCACCACTCAAAGGCACTTTTTCGGCAATGAAACCAATCATATTGGGCCAAAAAAGAGCTACTCCACAAGCAAAGAAAATAGCAGATACATAAACCATCGGCCCTGTTTGTGTACTAAACAAATATACGCCAATAGTTGCCAAAACTGCCGAACCTAACAAAACACCAGTTTGGTCAAACTTTTCAACAATTGGTCCTGCAAAATATCTAATTACTGCCATTAGGCCAGTTACTAATGCTAAAATAAGCATAGGGCTTGCACCTGATTTACTCATAATTAAGCCTGTCCATTGTTGTGGACCAAACTCCGAAATTGCTGTAAGTGCCATGCAACTGAACATGAATAAGTATAGAACTCCAAATGATAAATAAACACCAATTAGAGCTAATATCAAACCTCCGTAATAAAAATATTGGCTATATTCAGTAAAAAAGTTAGTATATCCTAAAATACCACTTAAATAAGGAACAAGAGTTAAAACTGCTGAAACAATAAATAATGGCATTGCTTTTTTGAGCGAAGCGTTTACCTCAGTTCCAACACTACTATTTGATTTTGGAAACTCTTGTCCCCAAAACAAATAAGCATAGATTAAGGTTGGAATCAAAATCAACCAGATTTGTGGTTGCCATCCTAAATTAGCATCAGTCATAAATTTTGACAATAAGCTACCTACCACGATTCCGCCAGGAAACCACATGTGAAAGCGGTTTAACATTTTGCTCATTTGTGAACCAGAATATGCATCAGCAATCATTGGATTACAAGCCGCTTCTGTACAGCCATTACCAATTCCAATCAAAAAAGTTGAAATTAAAAGACCAGTGTAACCTCCAGAATAAATTGTTAAAAGAATACCCAAAGCATGACATGCGAAGGCAATCATCATGATTTTTTTAGGTCCAACAGTATGGTAAACAAGTCCGCCAATAATCATGGCGATTGGGAAACCCAAAAACCACATTGAATTGATAAATCCAAGTTGTTCGGCCGATAAATTAAAGTCAGTAGCTAATTGTGGTAAAATTCCTGCTCGAATACTAAATGAAAAGGCAGTTGTGATAAGTGCAAAGCAACTACCAAGAAAAAGACGATTTTGATTGACCATATTATTAAAGAGGTTTGAGGGTTTTGAATAGATTGAAGTGTAAAAATAGGTTAATTATAATTTTTCCAAAAGAAAATTTCATTTTTAATTGTTGGTTCGACACTTTTTCAGAAATTTGGAGGAAAATAGTTAGCAAATTAATTAGCCACGAAGACACAAAGGCACAAAGTCGGCATACTTGCCCGATTTATTCAACATTAAACATTAATCATTAAATCAAACTATGGCTCGTAAAATCAGAATAGGAATGGTGGGTGGTGGACGAGGGGCATTTATTGGTGCCGTTCATCGTACTGCTGCTGCCATTGATGGCGAAATCGAATTAGTATGTGGGGCATTTAGTTCAACCCCTGAAAAATCAAAAGCATCGGGTGAAGATTTGATGATCTCATCTGACCGTTGTTATGGCGATTTCACCGAAATGATTCAAAAAGAAAATCTCCGTGAAGACCGCATGGATGCGATTTCAATTGTTACACCCAATCATATGCACTTTGCTCCTGCAAAAATGGCATTAGAAAATGGTTTTCATGTTATTTGCGATAAACCCGTAACATTTACGCTTGCGGAAGCAGAAGAATTGAAGACACTTGTAGAAAAAACAGGCTTAACTTTTGCTCTTACTCATAACTACACAGGTTATCCAATGGTGAAACAAGCCCGTCATTTAGTGCAAAGTGGGGCTTTGGGCAAAATTCGCAAAGTAGTTGTAGAATATCCGCAAGGCTGGCTGTCATTTTTGGAAGAAAAGAAAGGTTATAAGCAAGCCGAATGGCGAACCGACCCTGCACGTTCGGGCATTGCGGGTGCAGTTGGCGACATTGGTACACACGCCGAAAACTTAGCAGAATACATAACAGGCTTAAAAATTACCGAAATGTGTGCCGATGTTAGTACGTTTGTAGAGGGACGTTTGCTTGACGATGATGCAAATATTTTACTTCGCTTTGATAATGGAGCAAAAGGAATTTTGCATTGCAGCCAAATTTGTAATGGTGATGAAAATAATTTGAATATCAGAATTTCGGGCGAATTGGGTAGTTTACAATGGTTTCAGATGGAGCCTAACTCGCTTTATCATCGAACGCAAACTTTTTCAAAAACTTATCGCCCATCGGTAGGTGAGTTGTGTGAAGAAGCTAAAGCCAGCATTCGGCTTCCAGCAGGGCATCCAGAAGGCTATTTAGAAGCATTTGCCAATATTTACAAAAACTTTGCACGAACAGTTCGTAAAAGAATGAACGGTGAAGAGCCAACTGCACTCGACCTCGATTTTCCAACAATAGAAGACGGAATTAGAGGCATGCAGTTTGTGGAAACGGTTATAGCTTCTGGGAAGAGTAGCGATAAGTGGATATCCCTAACCTCTAAAGGGTAGTTTTAAAAAAATATTTTTAAATTTAAGGGTAAAAATAATTAATCAAAGTTTTTCACTATAAAAAATCAAAATCTCCCTTTAGGGGTTAGGGGTATGAAAACAATCAAAGGACCAGCAATATTTCTTGCTCAATTTATGGGCGATGAAGCACCATTCAATTCGTTAGATACCATTGCCGACTATATGGCAGGTTTGGGCTATAAAGGTCTGCAACTCAATGCGTGGGATTCACGCGTGATTGACCTACAAAAAGCAGCCGAAAGTAAAACTTATTGCGATGAACTAAAAGGCAAATTGAAAGACAAAGGCTTAGAAATCACCGAGTTATCGACTCACCTTCAAGGGCAATTGATAGCTTCGCATCCAACCTATAATGCCATGTATGATGCTTTTGCACCAGCCGAAGTTCATGGAAATGAACCAGAACGCAGGGTATGGGCAGAACAACAATTACGTTGGGCAGCTAAGGCTTCACAAAACCTTGGATTAAAAACTTCAGTTGGGTTTTCGGGGGCATTGGCTTGGCCTTTTTTGTACCCTTGGCCGCAACGCCCGAGTGGTTTGATAGAAACAGCATTTAAAGAATTGGCTCGTCGTTGGAAACCTATTTTGAATTATTATGACGAATGTGGCGTAGATTATTGCTACGAACTGCATCCAGGTGAAGATTTGTATGATGGTACAACTTTCGAGATGTTTGTAGATTATTTGCAAGGGCATTCTCGTGCTTGTATCAACTACGACCCAAGTCATTTTGTATTACAATGCCTTGATTATCTGGCATTTATAGATTTATACCACGATAGAATTAAGGCTTTCCACGTAAAAGATGCTGAGTTTAATCCTTCGGGCAAACAAGGTGTTTATAGTGGCTACGCTGGTTGGGCAAATCGTGCAGGACGTTTCCGCTCATTGGGCGATGGTCAGGTGGATTTCAAAGGAATTTTCTCAAAACTTTCTCAATATGATTATGATTCTTGGGCAGTTTTGGAGTGGGAATGTTGCGTGAAATCATCAGAACAAGGTGCTGCTGAAGGAGCTCCATTCATCAAAAACCATATTATTGAAGTGGCAACTCGTGCTTTTGATGATTTTGCAGCTACGGGTGCTGACGAAAATGTAAATCGCAGAACCTTAGGAATTTGATAGTTTTTATCTCGTTATTATGTCAATTGGTAGAGACGTAACACCTTTACGTCTGTTATTGCGAATTGTGGCTATTATTTGAAGAAAATAATAATAATTTTGTCTATTATTACAAAAACACTTGTGATAAATCTTACAATATTTATATCAATTATTATCAATAACTAACGTAAAGGTGTTACATCTCTACAAAATCATTTAATTTCAACCTCAATCTTACAATGAAAATAATCTCAAAAATTCTCGTTCTTAGTTTATTATTTGCCTCTGCAAGCTATGCCCAAAAGAAAGGTAAATGGGTAAAGCTAACTGATGGAAAAACGTTTACAAATTGGCATGTTTATAATAAAGCTGGACAGCCAATGTCAGACAAATGGGCAATCGTAGATGGTGCAATAACCTATGTACCAAAAGGCAAGGGTAACTCACAATCAGATGACCTTATTTCGGACAAAGAATATGAAAATTTTGTATTGGAACTTGACTGGAAAATCTCAGAGGGTGGTAATAGTGGTATTTTTTATGGTGTTCATGAAGAAGCTAAATACAAAGTTCCATATTTGACAAGTCCCGAAATTCAGGTACTTGACAATGAGCGTCACCCAGATGCAAAAGCAGGAAAAAATGGCAATCGCAAGTCGGGTTCGTTATATGATATGATTCCCTCAGCATCAGTTTCAAAACCTGCGGGCGAATGGAATCATGTAAAAATAATGAAAGATAAAGGCGAAGTAACTGTTTGGCAAAATGGAGTAAAAGCAGTATCGTACAAGACCGAAGGAGCAGTTTGGGAAGATATGGTTGCCAATAGTAAATTTAAAGGTTGGGAAGGGTTCGGTAAATATCCGAAAGGACATATTGGTTTACAAGACCATGGAAATCCAGTTTCGTTCAAAAAAATTCGCATAAAAGAATTATAGGAATATTTCTCTAAAAAAACCAAAGCATCTACCTCTTCAAAAAAGGTAGATGCTTTTTTTATAGACTTAACTTTTTCTCAAAGAAAAAATATCGAATAGCATCATTTAACCTCCCCTATTATTGCACACCTAAATATCTAAATTTAGCACCCTGATAGATTTTGTCTTGTCCTGAAATAGGTTTACACAAATTTAT
>NZ_JAYWCU010000046.1:0-11952 GCF_043780375.1 Emticicia sp.
TTTATTTAGAATCAATCTAAACAATATATCGTTGTTGCATTTGCAACACAGGCTCAGAAGTAAAGTGTTACCTTAGAAAAAACTCCATCTTAAACCCAAAAATCCTCTGATGCCTTGCATTGGGGCATAGTTATAAGTTGGGTCGAATTGTTCGCTGAATGGTGCTTCTGGCTTAAAAATAGGGCTTTTTGGAAGAAAATTACTTAGATTTTTGATTCCGCCATACATCTGTAAACCATTGGCGAGTCGTTTAGTTGCTTGAATATTATGAATGCCAAACCACGGCGAAAATCCTGGGCGAGTGTCGCCATAAGCCCTCACCACGGGCAGTCGCATTGGGCTATACAAATTACCAGTGAGGTCGAAAGTGAGTTGTGCTTTGTTGAGTGAATAACTTATAGCATAGTTTCCTGTGAAATGTGGCGTTTGAATTTGGGTAACTTTTAAGTTATTTTCTTTTCGGTAAACATCCATTAAAGTTGCTCCTGCAAATATTTTAAGGCTTGAGATAAAAGCAAATTCGGCATTTAGTGCAACTCCTTTGGATATACCATAACCTTTTAGATTGTCGAATACAATTAACTCAGGATTTTGGTCAAAATCGGCAATAATTTTATTGGAAAAATACGTATAAAAACCATTGAGTTGAATATTTCCATAGCCTCGTTCAAAAGTAAAGAATTTTTGATAATCAAGGTTTGCATTGTACGATCGTTCAGGCTTTAAATTATTCATTATTAATACTTTTCGAGATCCAGTTAAAGCTGCATGGTCTTCCGAAAATAAGTTTACAACTCGATAACCATTCCCTAAACTTAATCTAAAAATGTTATCTTTATTAGGCGAAAACTTCCAGTTCAATCGTGGTGACGCAATACCACCGTGTTTGGAATTATAGTCGAAACGCAACCCCAATAAAACTTTGTTTTTTGCATTCAGAGTTACTTCATCTTGGGCAAAAACACCTGGTAACCAGACCAAATCAGGTGCATTTTGTAAGTCAGATTTTTGGGTTACGGGCGTATTGTCGTCATAATAAGTATTGCGAAGAGTAAGACCCAGAAGGGCATCATGGTGCGTGCTTAATTTCTTGTCCCAAAGCAATTGCCCAAAGCCAATGCGTTGCGTAGCTAAGTAAGCAGTTGTACCATAAAACGAATTTTGTTGGTGCTGATTGAACGAAAAATTAAGCGTAACCTTCTGCTTATCAATAGGTAACTGATAACTTCCAAGCATTTCCCAACGTTTGGTATAAATAGATTCTCCATAAATTTCCGCACCACCACGATTTCTTTTTTGCCATTGCATTTCACCACCAAAACGGTCTTCGTATACATAGCGAGCCGCTAAATTAAAAACACGATTATCTCGTCGCTGAAATGACCATTTATTGAATAACGAAACCCTATTTTGAAGTGTAATATCAGTAAAATTATCATTATTGATGTCCCAACGCTTACCAAAAACGAAATAATTTCCAGAGAAAAGAACATTGGCTTTACCGAATTGAGCTTTTGTACTGGCATCAAAATTATTTTCTAAATAGCTTGTTGTATTCCAATCGAAGTTAAATTTAGGAGCTTTAGCAGGATTTTTTGTAATTACATTTATCAATCCACCCACCGCCTCAGAGCCGTAAAGCGTAGAAGCTGGGCCTTTCATTACTTCAATTCGTTCGACCATCGAATTCGGAATTCCGCTTAGTCCATAAACCGTTGAGAGTGCCGACACAATGGGCATTCCGTCAATCAGTACTAAAGTATATGGTCCTTCCATCCCATTGATGTGAATATCGCCCGTGCTACAAACATTGCAATTGAGTTGCGGACGCACCCCATTAACCATTGAAAGAGACTCAAATAAATTGGGTGTGGGATTTTTACGAAAAAAAGTAGGATTTAAAATCTGAATAGGGGCAGGCGATTCGTTGATGGTCGTTTCTTTCATCGTTCCTGTTACAACGACTTCGTTAAGTTGTGAATTTTCTTCCTCAATTTCGATGTTTAAGTTGTTTTTTTTACTTTCTAATACATTTATAGTCAGTTGTTTAGTTTTATAGCCAATACTTGAAACTTGAATTATTTGTTTACCATTTGGTGCATTTTTTATGATAAATTTTCCATTTTCGTCTGCTTGAATACCCATTTTCGTTGCTAAAATGGTAATACTTGCAAAACTCACAGCTTTGTCTTTGCAAATTATGATGCCATGTATTTCTCCAGCATTTGCTGAAAAGTAACTTAATAGGCTGATTATGAGTGATTTAGTAAATATGTTTTTCATGGTAATTTAATTTTTCGATACAAAGTTTGATGAATAAAATTATATTTCAAAATAATTCTAAATATATTTTTAGATAAGCCTAAATATTTAAAAATAAATATTTGGCATTTTGTTTGCACAAACAACTTTATCTAATCATTTTACTTTACTGCGAATTGGAAATTCGCTCCACATAATATGGCAAATATAATACTTGGAATTGGCTCACGTGTAAAGCACTCTGAATATGGTGTTGGAGTCGTAATTAACTTTAAATCAGATGTTTATGTCATAACTTTTGTAGAAATTGGCACGAAAAACATTAAAATAGACTATCCTTTTGAGGTCTTAGAATCAGTCGAACCATCGCACGATATGGTGAGTTTGTTTGATGTGGAACGCAATCTCTCAAAGATTTTGCAACGTTGGATGGATGCAACAGAAATTCTGCCGTTGGGCGACCGTTGGAAAGGAGGGAAGATGATTTTACAGCCAGGGCGTAGAGATTTGCAATCGAAAGAGATTCCGATTGATGCTTTTTTTCATAAAATAGTTATGATGCGTGACCGCCTGCGAGTATTGGAGCAGCGAGTAAATGCCAGCAATATAGACGACGAAGAAAAAGTGAATATTCAACAATACATTACTCGTTGCTATGGCTCAATGACAACTTTCAATATTTTATTCAAAGAACCACAGCACCAGTTTTCGGGAGAAAAATTGACGGAAGCCTGAGTTTGAAATATGATTTACGAATTCGGGAACTTAGTGAAATCGAGATTCCATTTTTATTCGTAAATCATAAATTATATCTTCACCGTCCCGCCATTTTTTGCTGCTTGATAAATTGCTTCAACCACTCGAATATCACGCAAACCCTCTTCACCCGGGGCTATTAATTGTGTCGAGTTTATTAGTGCTAAACAATCTTCATCCATTTGTCGTGCTTGTTGATTTTTTAATGGAAATTCAATTATTCCATTAGAATGACTGCCTTTATTGCCCGAATAGCCTGAGAAAGGCTCCATTTTTAACCAACCTTTTTCATAATTTACTTGTAAATAATTCATATTTATTCCAAAACTCGTATGACAAGCTGCCAAAGCCCCACTTGGAAATTGTAGCTGAAACATCATTGTTTCTTCTACTTCTTTATAAATTTCGGGGCGAGTTGTGCTCGACTGAGCCGTTACCGCAATAGGTTCTTCGCCAGTTGCTAACCTTGCACCTTGTAGAGCATATACGCCCATATCGCCCATTACTCCGCCGCCTAAAGCTTTATTTTGCTTCCAATGTGTAGTTCTTGCATCAAAATAACCAGCTCCACAAGAAACCATTCGCACTTTTCCGTACATTTTTTCTTTACCAATTCGCATATATTCTTGCGTATTGGGGTCATGCTGACAACGGTAGCCAATCGCCAGATTTACTTTATTATCTTTACAAACTTTTATCATTGCCAAACAATCGTTGACCGACGGAGCCATCGGTTTTTCGCAAAAAACGTGCTTTCCTGCTTTTGCGGCACGGATAACATACTCTTTATGCATCGAGGGCGGCAACACTATGTACACAATGTCAATGTCAGGATTATTAGCAATTGTATCAAAATTCTGATAATTATAGATATTTTTATCAGGAATATTGTATTTCTGTTTCCATTTTTCAGCTTTTTCGGGCGTACCTGTTACGATTCCTGCCAAATAACATTTTTCGGTCATTTGAAGGGCAGGAGCAAGTAAATCAGTACTATAATAACCCAAACCTACCAATGCAATACCTAATTTATCTTTCTTTTTTGCAGTACTTGCCAGCAAAACATTGGGTGAAAAAAAAGTAGTTGCACCACCAATGACTAAAGATTTGAGAGCTTCCCGACGATTTAACATTTTATTTGAAAGGTTTTAAGGTTGATTTTTAAATTGAGAATTGTCATTTTGCATTCATTGTCTATTAATCTCAATATTTTTCATAAAAACGTTTGATTCTCGAAGTTACTTGGTCGTAAATTGGCTTGGTAAACTCGATAAATAATTGTTGGGGTGGTGGTGGCAATTGCTCACGATTTCGAGTCATATTCAATTCCATACTATTCAAGGCTCTTTCATCACCATTAAAACTTGCCCATTCGTTTACCCAAGTAAATTCGCCAGGAATTTCTTCACGAGAAAGCACTTTATTTGTTTGGAAATCATAAATCTCCATTGAAAGGATTCCTCTCGAACGTACAGCTTTGCGAGATTTTATAATTTGTGCATTTACTTTACCATAAACAGGCACTTTTTTGCCATTCAAAGTTGCCTCACCAGTTTTTACGCTGTCTTTACTCGTTACATTTTGTCGGTCGGTTTGTATGCTTGTTTCTCCCACCACAAAATCAATAAATTCGAGTCTTACTACTTGGTCGGGTGTAAGTTTAACGGTTTTTGCTTCTTCTGGAGAGTAAAATCGAATAAATTTATTCATTCGGCGATTAGTACGCAAAAACTCATCTACTTTTCCTTGAAAATATTCGTTGCTATATTGATAAAGGCGAGAATTGACTTTTGGTTGCTCAACCACCACATGATAAGAACCAATATTAAGAGCATCTTCTAAACGATTACGTGCATCTTTGTAATTAGGTGCAAAAATGGTAATTTTCTCAAAATTATCATAAGCAATGCGAGCGTTTTCTTTTGTTGGTCTTCCTTTGAGCAAATCTGTACCTAAAGCATAACGCTCTGCGGCGGCATTATCACGAGCATCTTCGGCTTCTTTAAAATACGTTTGCGGACTCACCAATCTTCGGCAAGCAGTGCAATGTTCAATCGCATCTTGCATTTTGTTGAGCTTGGTATAATAATCTAAAACACTCTCCCAACGAAACTGCTGATTGGCATTTTGACTGCGGTCAATGTCTCGTAAGAACTCACTTTGGGCATTTTTGTAGGCAGCAGGCAATACTTCGATTGCTTTACTATTGTCGGTGTCTTTTTTTAGTTTTTCTACTGCTTGCAACACTGCTTCATAATAATTGCCTTTTTCGAGGGCTTTTGTACCACTTTTCGAGCATGAAACAGTGAAAAGGATGAAGCCAATGACTAAATGTTTTAGTAGTTTTTTCATGGGTTGTTGTTGCTTTGTTTATTAAATTTGCTTCGCAATATAACGGTTTTTGATTATTTTGTTTGTAAACTTTTGCGAGGATTAACAAATTATTATGATTTCATTCATAAAAAAATGTAACACACTTCTAAAGTGTATTACATTTTTGTGTCTTTAAGGCAGTTATGTAAATTATTGATAGTTAGTTGTTTAACTATTCTGTACTATCTCCGAAAGTTTTTGAGTTTTTATTCTTTCTTGCAATTTCAAAATTCCTCCAATCAAAGCCTCAGGGCGTGGAGGGCAGCCTGGCACATAGACATCAACAGGAATAATTCTATCAACGCCCTTGACAACATGATAGCCATGCTCCCAATATGGGCCGCCACAATTGGAGCAACTTCCCATAGAAATGACATATTTTGGGTCGGGCATTTGTTCGTATAAACGTTTAATTCTGTCTGCCATTTTGAAAGTAACAGTTCCCGAAATAATCATTAAATCTGCTTGTCGTGGCGAATTTCGAGGAAAAACGCCAAAGCGTTCTAAGTCATAATTAGAGGCGAATGTAGCCATCATTTCGATGGCACAGCATGCCAAGCCAAATCCAAGTGGCCACAAAGAATTAGCTCTTGCCCAATTAGTAAGTTCATCAAGTGAAGTCAAAATTACCTCACTTTCGCCAGTTTTAATATGTGCCTCTTTTTCGAGTGTGTCAAAATTCATTTGTCAGCATATTTTTTATTGACTTGCTCGTACATTTCTATCGGAACTTTACTTTTAAATTTTGGCGTACGGAGGTCAGGTTTTACCCAATCTAAATATCCTTTTGCCCAAACATACGCCAGCCCAAGTGCCAATATTATAATAAAAATAAACATTTCGGCAAGCGTAAACCAACCCCAAAGTCCGTTGGTTTGTTGAATATATTCTTTGTTTCCAAATACGGTAGCCCACGGAAATAAAAACACCAATTCAACATCAAAAAGTATGAAAATAAGAGCTACAACATAAAATTTAACATTGAACTGCACATTCGCATTGCCAATAGGATCTTCGCCTGACTCATAAGTAGTCAGTTTTTCTGGATTTGGGTTTTTTGGACGAAGCAACCAAGAAATACCCAAAATTAAGGTAATTGCCATTGCTGCCAAAAGTATTGCCAAAAGTACGATACCGAAGTCTGAGAGCATAGTTTATATTTGAGGTTTGCTATATGATGTGTTGTGGACAAAAATTATAGATCTCTGAATGCTATAATTCCCCCTAAAACATTATGTACATTTTCAAAACCATGAGAAATAATGAAGCTTTTTGCCCTGGCACTTCTTGCCCCACTTCTGCAATGAATATAGATTTCTTGACCTTTCATACCTTCGAGTTCGTCTAAACGGTCGGGAATTTCTCCTAATGGAATAAGTATACCGCCTAAATTATCATCTTCGTATTCATGTTCTTCTCTAACATCAATTAAGTTGATTTGTTCTTCCTTTTGGAGCAATGCCTTCAATTGCTCAACGGTGATGTCATAGTTTTTGTCCATATTTAATTTGCTTTAAGCTATAATTATATGTTTTTATGTACCAGTTTTTGATTTTATAGTAGAAAATTGTAAAATGTACGGCTTACAGCCTTTTTAATGCACAACCACAATCTTCCGAATATAATTCTTTTTTCCGTCCGAAAAGTTTATAAAATAAGTGCTTTCTGGAAGGGTTTCAAGGTTAAGTTCTTGATTATCAACTATTTTTGAAAAAATCTCTCTTCCCGAAATATCGAAAATATTAACTGACTTGATACTTTCCAAATTCCATTTTATTATGCCCGTCGTAGGATTAGGAAAAACGATAAATTGCTTATCAAAAGGGGCTTCATTGGCAGTTAGAACATTACTTTGCCCATTACTTGATTTACGAAAACCCATTACAGGACGTACCATTAAACTACCTTTCAATGAGCTATTCTGAGTCCAAACACTACCATTATTATAAAAAATTTTACTGGCAAATTGTGGTGTGTTTTTGTCAATTCCGATAGCCACTACATCTTCATTTACTTTTGTCCAAGCTACATAAAAAGTATCTTTCACGGCAACATTCAAATCAAGCTGATATTCAGTAAAGCCATTGACTTCGGGAGAATATTTAACTTTGGCTGATTGTTGATGAAGCATTTTTCCAGGTTTTCCGCCAGCACTTTCCATGATTTGTATCAGAAAAAACTGTCCCGAAATATCTTTAAAATAAGGGCTAAAATTAAATCGCACTGCTCCAACTGTATCTGCTTTGCTCAAAACATATTGTACGGCGGCTTTGCCCAAACTTTGGTCATAATCGGCTCCAACTTCGGCTGTACCATCATCGTAAGCATAAAAATCATCTAAAATTGTATAGGTCGAAATAGAATCATTTGCAGTAAGGTTATTTTCGGGAATGTTATTGGTCGAATCAGGCAAGTTAATGACGTCTGACTTTTCGTATGTAATAAATTGTTTGAATTTCAGAACGGCTTTTTTTAGTTTGAAGCTTGTAATAGGATCAATTTTATTTGTTTTGGCTTTGGTTGTTGGTGCTGTAATGGTCTCATTTCCACCAACAAAATTGGTATAAATGGTTTTTGAAAGCGTATCGGTCACTTGCCAAGTAAAATTGACAATTCGAGCCGTTTTTTGAAGATTACTAATTTCAACATCCATAGTTGGGTTTACTTCTGCCGCTGGATTGACCAAATATTGCCTCATAGGCATTGCCGAATATCTTTTTAGATAGGTATTGTTGATAGTTCGGCAAGCAACATCTTGCGTATAAATATCTTTTAATCTACGTTTTTTGTTCAAATAAACAAAATCAATGTGCCAAGTATCAAAAGCCCCAGATTGCCGCCCTTTTGCTTCAAATCTAAATTGAAAGTTTTTGTGGAAGAAAGAAATTGCTTTGAGAGGAATTATTTTTTGACGAAAATTATTGTCAATAACACCTTGTTGTTTCCAGACCGTGATCCATTTATTACTATTATCCAAAAAAGAAACCATAAGTGTATCGTCATTATCTGGTAATTCTCCTAGGCCACGAGCTTCCCAAAAAAAGCTAAAATAGACAGAATCTGCAGGTAAAGAAGTTGATAAATCAATTGGACGAGAAGTGAGCGAATCGGTTCGTCCATATGCCAATTTATTGATAAAATCGTAGGGCAAACCTGCCGAATTTTTGCCATCAAAAGTAGCAATATTTACTGTTGGTTGATTGAGTGCAAAAGTATTGTTGATATTTACACCGCCATTTATCCAAAGTTTTGTATTAGGATATGCTCCTTTTGTTTGTGAAAAATCATCAAAAAAAGGCAATGTAAGTGTTTGGCTATAAACAGTTTGTGTAAAAAATAAGAGTAATAAAATAACAGACCTGCAAATACTTACAGGTCTGTTTGATTGAAAAATTTTCATATTAAAAATATTCTTATGCACATTAATTTGGTGGCGTTCCCGCTGGGTCATCTCCTGCAATTTCTACATCAATAACGTCGCCAATACGAATTTTATTTCCTTCGGCAGATGGTCTTTGTTTAACAATTGTACCATCGGCACTTCCTTCTACTATACCAACATAACGCTTTGATAAAACTAGGTTTTGTCCTGATGCCAAAATCTCGGCTTCATCAGCCGCCATTCCAACCAAATTTGGAACTTCAATCATTTGGTCGCCTAAACCATCGCCTACTACAAAAACAACTGTTGAGCCTTTAGGAATAAGTGTACCTGGCTTGATTTCTTGCCCGTTGAACTTCATCTTTAATACCGTATTTTCTTCTAAGGCTGCTATGATTTCAGATTGTCCTGCAACTAATTGAGCTGATAGCAATTGGTTTTTTGCACTTGAGGTTGAGCGTCCTATTACGTCAGGCACTTTCACCATTGGAGCTTTTTCGGTTACAATAGTCAAGTAAATTTTACGACCTTCTTTTACACTCGAACCCGATTTTGGATATTGTGTCAAAATCGAAAGAGGTTTTGCTCCTGCCACAAATGTACAATCGCTCACTTCATAATCGAGGTCACGGTCATCAAGAGCTTTTTCCATTTCATCCATTGTGAGTCCTTTCAAATCAGGAACGGTGATTGACTGACCGTGATTGGTACTCCAAGGTAAATAAACAAAGAAAAAACTAAAGAATAATATCAAAAACAAGGCAATGATTATGCCAATGTGTACAAAAATATCTGTTTTTGAATTGGTGCTAAATTTTGCCATTTTTTATGGGTTTGAAAGCTATAAACCTTGCAGAATTGGAAACGGTGCGACGAATTGCATCCTGTAAGGTTTTAGAAAGAAATATTTAGCAAAAAAAAGGTATTTATTGGAAATAACAAAGGTTTTTATTTGATACCGCCCATCCAATTTTTGATAGGTTTGTATAAAACTATCAAAACGACACCAGAAATCGTTCCAATCAAAAACACTTGATGGAATAAATCAGGCATCGCAGCGACATTACTTTCATCGAAGTTTCCTGCAAACAAGCCAGCAATAAGATTTCCTAGAGCAGCTCCTACAAACCATAATCCCATCAACTGGCTGTAATATTTTTTAGGAGCAAGCTTAGTATATGTACTCAAACCAACTGGGCTGATACAAAGCTCTCCGAGTGTATGAAACATATAAGTGATTCCTAACCAGCCAAGACCTGCCATTGAGCCGTCTAATACTCTTTGTGCAGCCAAATACATAATGAAAAAGCCCAAACCCATTTGTAATAGTCCTAAGCCGAATTTGACTGGTACACTTGGATTTAAGTTTTTACGATTCAAATAAATCCACAATACCCCCATTGGTGCTGAGAAAATTAGGATAAACATCGAATTGGCATTTTGAAGCCAAGAAGCTGGGAGTTGCATTCCCAAGAAATTGCGGTCGGTATGGCGGTCTGCAAATATTGTTAGGGTTGTTGAGGCTTGCTCAAAACCCGACCAAAAAATTGAGATTGCAATAAATAAAATGAAAAGAACCCCGACTCTTTTCTTCTCTATTACTGTAAGAGAAGAATCTAAGAAACCGATGTAGGCAAAATACAAAATGGTTATAGCAACGATAATGTATTTCATATATTGAGCAAGCGAAATACTATCTAATATGCCCGATACTAATAAAATAGCAACCAAAACAAGTGCAGCTATAACTACGTACAAATAAGTAAATGAAGATTTTTGTACTGGAGGATTGCCTACACCTTCGAGGTATTTAGCGTTTACTTTAAAATTGATTACTCCGAAAAGCATTGCGAATGCTGCCGCTCCGAAACCATAGTGCCAACCTACTTTCTCGCCCAGATACCCCACAACAAACATTCCTAAAAATGCACCAAGGTTGATACCTAAATAAAAAATTGAAAATGCTGCATCACGTTTTGCTCCACCTTCGGGGTATAACTCACCAACAATTGAGCTAATGTTTGCCTTCAATAATCCAGTACCAATTGCCACAGTTGCCAATCCCAAAAAGAATATCTCTTTTGTGCCAGGAATCGCTAATATCAAATGTCCTGCCATGATACAAATTGCACCGTACCAAATTGCTTTTTTCTGACCTAAAATATTATCAGCAATCCACCCACCGGGCAAAGTAAGCAAATAAACCGAGGCCATATAAAGCCCCATGATTGCCCCTCCAGTTTTTACAGAAAGCCCCAACGCTCCTTCATTAGCTGCTTTGGTTAAGTATAAAAACAAGATAGCACGCATACCATAATAAGAGAAGCGTTCCCACATTTCGGTTAGGAATAGCACCATGAGTCCCATGGGGTGTCCAAAGAATTTTTTTTCTTGCATTTAGTTTAGGTTTAGTTTTTTGGTTGTAATGATGAATGTTTATCAAATGTAAGGCCTATTTTTTTGAAAATCTAAGACATGACGACTTCACTAACGGCAAAATGACAAAAATTGTGTTAGTAAACAAAAAATTACTTTAAAACAGACCAAAAAAATGGTGATACACAAGTTTGTGCATCACCACCGAAGCGTTTTATTTTTATTGGGGAATGTTGAAAGTTTCCTTATAACTACATATACTTTAGGTCGTTATTTAGTTTAAGCTTAATGATTTTCATAGCATTGAGTAGTTTTATTAATGGATAAGTTGGGTCAAGTTCAAACCAACGAATACCAAAATTGGCTCTTCCCCCAAATTTATGGTGGTTATTATGATACGATTCGCCCATCATCAACAAATCGAGCGGTAAAAGATTCTTGGCAGTATCATCAACTTTGAAATTTACATAACCATAGCGGTGGGCATACCAATTAATAATCACACCATGAATCGGTCCCATTAAATAATGGATAGGCAAAAGCAGAAACATCCACCATACCGTAGCAAATTTGATATAAATCAATGTATATAAAATCCCCCAAGCTAATCGAACTAGCCAACGGTCGCCGAGCCATTCCATAAATTTCCAATTGGGTACGCCTTTTTTGAATTTTGCTTCTACTGTATCATGGTTATGTAAAATACCATTATAGATAACTCTGGTTTTCCACATCATGTCCAAAATTCCTTTAGAGTAGCTCGGTGAGTGTGGGTCTTCCTCAGTATCGGCGTGTGCATGGTG
>NZ_JAYWCU010000047.1:0-4456 GCF_043780375.1 Emticicia sp.
CTCAGTGGAGTACAAAGTAGCTCAGAATACGGTAAAGACATATTGAAAACCCTTATAAATCCAACATTCGGGGCTACTTAAATTAATTTTCAAAATTAATTCAAACTCAAATGCTCGGTCAATTAACAATGTTATCATTCAAGGCAATAGACAATAGGCTAAAAACCTTTGTTGAGTCGCATAACAACCTCAATATATTGCTCGATGGTACTCAGGATTTGCCAAATACGATTCGTATTACTCGCAAATCAGCCCTTAGAAGTATCGTTTATACCTACCGAAATTTCATTTACGACTATCAGAATAATAAAGACTGGCAAACCAAAGGAGAGATTCCAGAAATGCCCATGAACCGTAAAGTGCTATCGAAAATGGTAGGTTGTGCCGAAAAAACAGCCTACAATCACATCAAATTTTTGATAGAAGCAGGAGTGTTAACTAAGCAACTACATGGCCGTCAGAATAACTTTGGGTTGTTTCTGAATCCGTTTTTTTGGCTTTCTGAGGCTGAAATTTTGCCAAATATCGTGATGAAAAGCAAAACCCAAACCCCAGCCTTCGCCCTTTCTTTAAGTCCTTTTTTACCGCCTATAAGTTCTTATGAAACTCAAGAAATATATAACAACAATAATGCGGATGTTGAAACTGTGGAGAAAGTAACTTGGGAGGTTTCAAAGACTACTTCACCACAGTTCCAACCGATTGAAAGTGATATTTACTCAAGAAAAAGCTTCAGAGAAAGTGGTTTTTCATCGAAAACAGACATAAAAGAGGATTTTACGCAAAAAAATGAAAATTTGGCGGCGGATGGCGACTTATCCACATTGCTCGGTGGAAAACTCGCACAGGTCGTTAAAAACCTCGAAAACAAAAGCAACGGAGTAAAGAACGTTGGGGGCAACGAGAGCCTAATACCCTCGGAAGTTGCCCCACAATCAATCACTCGTTCAAAAAACGAGCAAGAGGCTTGGGAGTTGGTCAAAAAGTTTACTGATTATGCCCTGGTTCACATTTACCAGAGCAACGATTTCAACAAAAACTTCTTTGTGTCGCAAGCTCAGTACCAAGAAATCAAAAATTTAGTGATGCGTGATGTCTTCGGGAACTTCCAAAATGCTACCGAAGACATTGACCGAATCCGTCAGAAGTACACAGATGCCATTTTGGCGGTCGATAAAGCCATTGCTTATGCCAAAAAGCACAACTGGACGAGCTTTTTGCACCCCAAATGCTATTTCTCTAAATCGTTTCAGAATTTGGGCAAGCGTGGTACTTTCTTCGAGGTGTTTCAGTGGCAAATCGACGATAAGCACAAACTACAAGGTTTCAAAAAAGATGAGTATGTACAGAAAGCAAAGTACAGTGTAACGTTCGAGAAGTCGCCACGAGGCCGCAAAGACCTCACTACTCGATTACAGATTTCAAGCTATTACCGAACAATGATTGCCAAAAGATGCGGCTCGTTTCATGTTTCAATTTTCAACCAATGGTTATCTAACTCTAATAATTTCTAATGAACTTTTCAACACAACAAATTCAATATCATTCTCCTTTTAAGATGTTTATTATACATGAGCAGGGTTCTGTTACTCAGTCTAATAAGTTGCCAATAGCAATAAGAGGTAGAACAAAATTGCCAAACATGGCTTGGGCTATAAAAACGCTATTGAATTATAGAATAGCAACCGTAAAAAAAGCCATATTTTACGAAGATGGAATAGAGTTTGGCACTTTCGAGAATGGTAGATATAGTGGTAAGTATCAGGTGTTTGACTGATATTTTTTTTAAGATGAAAAACGACTAATAAACGACCTAAATACGCATGGAAAAAGACCAAAACAAGACTTGGCGAGAAGCATACAATGAAAAAATGCAACTCGGATGGTCGAGAATTGATAGGATGAGATTTCAGCAAGATTTTATGAACTGCCAATACTAAGAATTGACTGAAAAATTTAATGTGCATGGTGAACCACTCAACGAAAAAGCCTTGCGAGATTATTTTAATCGAATAAAGCGTGGTGAGAAGCCAGCCACCGATGAAGCAACCAATTTTGCCAATGACTATTTCAGACTAAATGATTAATGCAATGTTACCACCACCAAACCATCAGACAGTTGCAAAGCTCAGGCGAAGTTGGATAATAAACCAGCATCGAGGGCAACACGGAGAGCGAGTAAAGTGTGAAGCGGCTGAACTTATAAGTGAAAACAAATGGCAATGCTCGATTGATTTTGTACTCGGAATATCGGCAGAAGTCAATCAGATTTTGGCTGAAAATAGCACAATTAACACCATTAGTACACAAGTTGTGGCTGAAACAACTCCCACCGGGATACAACTGGGAGTTGAAAAAGAAGAAAACCATACTGAAACGTGCAAAAACTGTGGAAATGACCTAAAACCAAATGACACAGAACGAAGAAAAACCCTAAGACCCGGCGAAAAGTATTGTACGCCAGCCTGTAAAACTAAATTGTATCGTAAAAACCTTAACCTTAAAAATAAAAACTTATGAAAGAGCAACTTATTGTAGTTTCACCTGATGCTGGTCGGATAAAAGAAATACTACCAAAAAGGCGAATTGGTACAGGCAATAGCTTCAAAAAAGATGAAACAGCCGAAAATGCAAGAGTAGCTTTATTGGTGGCAGGAGACTGTATATTCCTGCGAAACTGGTTCTTCGTCAATTTTGGTGAAAGGTGTATTTTTGTTTTAATTTTGATGGATGAATCAAACCCTGTTTATTCCTAATGAGTTGAGTTTTACGCTTCTCAACCTTGACCATAATTCGACTCACGTTGATTTCCATGTAATAAGTAATCAGATTTCCAGTTTTTGTCCTTTATGCCTTTTTTGTACAACCAAAATACATAGTAAGTACATAAGAACGATTGGTGATTTACCTGTTTCAGGTAAAATTGTACAGTTAAAACTTCACGTAAGAAAGTTCTTTTGTGAGAATATAAATTGTATTCGTAAAATTTTTACTGAGCGATTCAAACACCAGCTCAACTCTTATGGAAGAAGATTTGAACGCCTAAATGAGCAATTATCATCAATGGGATTAGAATTAGGAGGTAATGTTGCACACAGAATCAGTAAATTATCTTTTGTAAAAATTAGTGCTTCAACAATTTTAAGATTGATAGTTAAGTGTCCAATTCCAGCCATTAAATTGCCCAAAATAATTGGCGTAGATGATTGGGCATTCAAAAAAAGGTTGAAATATGGTACAATAATCGTTGATTTAGAGACGAATGAAGTAATAGATTTATTACCGGATAGAGAAGCCGTAACCTTGACTAATTGGCTTAAAGCACATTCTTCAGTTGAAACTGTTAGTCGGGACCGCTCATCTACCTATGCCAGTGGTATAACACAAGCAAGTGATAAAATTATTCAGATTGCAGACCGTTGGCATATTCTCAAGAATTTAACTGAGGGATTTGAACGATTTTTGAATACCCAGAGAGGAAGTCTTAGGGATATTTCTGTTGAGTTGAGCCAACAACAACATGAGTCAGAAAATATAGTACCAGTACCACCAGTAATCTCAAAAAAAGACACTTCAATTACAGGGAAATACTATGATAACTTCCTCAAAACCAAGGCCTTACAACATGATGGGGTAAGTAAACGCAAAATAGCAAAAATGCTTAAAATGTCAAGAAATACCATTAATAGGTATTGGAATAGGACTTCATTTCTTCCAAAAGTAAGCCATAAAAAGAGTAATATTCTTGATTTTGAAGATTATCTAATCAAACGCTGGCAACAAGGAGAGCAAAACGTAAAAAACCTTTTTGAAGAGATAAAAGAGCAAGGTTTCAAGAATGACATCAAAATAGTATATGAGTTGGTAAGACAATACCCCAAAACTAACTTTGAACCAATACCAAAAGCTGTTAAAATAAAATATTATTCTTCACAACAACTCAGTATTTGGTTAAGTACTTTCCGTAAAGACTGGTCAGAAGAATGGCCACAGGCATATTTGGAAAAATTATTGAAAGACAATCCAATAATTAACAAAGTACGAAAAGTAATCTTAGATTTTAGGCGACTTATGAAAGAAAAAGAAGGAGATAAATTGGCAGCATGGTGTGATGAAGTCATCAATGATGATGATGAAAATATTAAAGGGTTCGCTAAAGGAATTCTTAATGATTTTCAAGCTGTTTATCAAGGTTTTATTTCAAGTTGGAGTAACGGACCTGTGGAAGGACAGGTCAACAGGCTCAAAAACATTAAGAGACAAATGTATGGTCGAGCAAGTTTTGAACTGCTTAGGAAGCGAGTGGTAATTACGAGTCAAAGTTAGGCTTTCACCAAAATTGACGAAGAACCTTATTGGTTCTTCGTCAATTTTGGTGAAAAGTTATTTATACCCAACTTCAAGAAAACTTTTATGATCTGAAATGCAGCCCGATGGAAGAAATTTTAGTGTATTA
>NZ_JAYWCU010000048.1:0-12362 GCF_043780375.1 Emticicia sp.
GTTCGTTTTGGCGTATTTTTAAGTATTGCATATCGCTTTTTTTTGCAAAGGTCGCACAAACGCACGTTAATATAATAATTTAGTGTTCAAAATGTCTAATGTGAAAAAATCATAAATATTAATAAATTACTCGTAAATCATAATTCTAAATTCGTAATTTCTCACTAAATGCCATATTCTCTTTTTCTCCACCATTGCAGAATAAAACCAAAAACAAGCACTAAGCCAACGGGCAGACCGATGTTTAATATTTGCCAGAAAGTTCGCTCGTCACGGGTGCGAAGTTTGTTAAGTGGACGAAGTTTCACTTCTTTTCCACGTGCTTGAATCACGCCATTTTCATCAATCAAATAGTCAATGGCATTCATCATAAAATCTTTATTACCAAAAGTGTGTTTCGAGATTTTATCATAACCTAAAGGCATCGGATTACCCGTTTTTTGACTTACTTCATTGACTATCAAATCGCCATCTGAGCAAACGATAATTTTGGTAGGTAAACTTTCGAACTTAAAATTGGCAAATTTTGGGTCGTTTGGCAATAAACGATTTTTATATAATGACTGAAATTTCCCTTCCAATAAATATGCAATTGTTTTCACACCTCCTTGGTATTCGGCTTGGTCGGCTTCGGTACGGGCTTCATTAAAAGTTACAAAAGCGGGAGCGTTCAAAACTTTGGTATAAGGTGTGGTCATTAATAATGGTGTTTTTGTAACTCCATCTGCTCTTACGGTGTCGATAGAGGCTACATAACGACTAAAAACCAAATCTAAATTATTGGTTATCAAGCTTTTGCCAAAATTACTTATAAGTGGATAATATCTATATGGTACTGGCTGAATATTTGGTTTATCGCCCATGTCACCGACCACCATCGGAATCATAGCACTGCTTCCTGCATCTTTTATGATATTTGAGTTTATCCGAACGCCATATTTGAACAACAAATCGGTCAAATTCAAGTCTAAAGGTTGAGCATAATTTCCTTCCAAACCAACCGAATCTACCTTTAATCCATCAACGAAAAACAACATTCGTCCGCCGCTCATTACAAACTGGTCGATTTTATATTTGGTGCTGTCATCTACTGGAAAATCGGGTTTCGGTAAAATCATTGCATCAAGCCCTTGAAAAGTTGGTGAACTTTTGGCATCAATGATAAACAAATCATAACGCTCTTGTAATGAGGCGATTAAGTCAGAAAAATTGAGCGGCTTTAACTTCGTAAACTCTGCTAAAAGTCCAATTTTTTTTCGCTCTCTCAAAGTCAATTTTCTGATAGCTGTTGCCAATTCGTACTCAACATTTTCATAAGATTGATTCAATTTCTCTTCGGCGGTTTTGCCTTGCGTGCCTTTTAGCAATAAAACTGGCACTTCTTTTCCTGCCACACTCACCAAAGCATAAGGGAAAATAATATTTTCGACCTGACGACCATTTTTAGTATCCACCACCCGAGTTGGATTCATGCCTTTTTTTGCCAATTCCACATAAAACTCTTCACGCTTTTTTGTGTCAGCTTCGGCATTTGGGTTGATAAATTTATAGTTAATGTTTGTTCCACCATAAACCTTAAACTCTTCGAGGGTTTCGGTAACGGCACGTTTGAGGCGTTCAAAGCCACTTGGGAGTTCATCGCCATCTAAATAAATTTTTACAAAAACATCCACAGTTTGCTGCTCAGATGAGTCTTTTTCAGAAAGATTTTCGAGTAAAGATTTGGTTGCTTCAGAAAGCGAATAGCGTTTTTCTTCGGTGAGGTCGAGACGAAAAAAAACAAAAGATGCTAAAACATTCAACAACACAATTCCACCAATAACGAGAAGGGTTACGACAAATTTATTTTTCATTATATGCTTAAAAGAGGGCATTTCCAGTAATTTTGTTCAAAAATAAGACTTTACATTTACTTATACTTGATTTTTCTATGTTTCCTGCCAAATATTGGGTCGAAAAGCTAAAAATGAAAAGCCATCCCGAAGGTGGCTACTTTGCTGAAACTTATCGTTCGACAGAAATCATTACACAAAACTCTCTTCCTAAACGCTTTTCGGGTAATAGAAATTACAGCACGGGCATTTATTTTTTGTTGGAAAGTCATCATTTTTCGGCCTTTCATCGCATACAATCTGATGAAATGTGGCATTTTTATGCTGGCGATTCGTTGAATATCTATTATATTGATAATGAAGGGTTTATGCAAATAATTAGGCTCGGAAACAATCCCGAAAAAGGCGAAGTCTTTCAAGCGGTTGTACCCGCAGGAGTTTGGTTTGGAAGTAAACCCACCTCCGAAAATAGCTATTCTTTGGTTGGTTGCACTGTTGCCCCAGGATTTGATTTTGATGATTTTGAAATGCCCAAGCAACAAACGCTTTTACAAGAATTTCCTGAACATCGTGCTATTATTGAGATGCTGACACATTAAAAAAATTGTGAATGAGTGAATGAATGAATGGGTAATTGAGTATTTTTGCACATTATTAAAAAAAAAATTAAATTTTTATAGGAATGTTACAACGTATTCAATCTTTATTATTATTACTCGTTGCCATTTGCATGGTTTTCTTTTTGGCTACTCAAACTTGGCATAAAGTGGGGGTTGGCGAGTCGGTTTCTCTAAGTCCATATTATCTTACTTACATGAAAGGCAGCTTAGTTGCAGAAAACAAGCCTGTTTATTATTTGGCATTAATGGCAATTCTTTCGGCTGGGTTGGCGATTTTTACTATTTTTCAATACAAAAACCGAGTTCGTCAAATGCTTTTTGTGGCTCTAAATTCGCTTATCGGAGCAGGTTTATTAGGTGCAACAGTTTATCATATTCAGTTTGATGCTAATAAACTTTTTGCTCCCGAAGACCAAGGTAATTTTGGTATTAGTTTTTGGGGTGTGTTCGTAGCTTTGGTCTTCAATTGGATAGCCAATCGCCTTATCCGTAACGACGAGAAAAAAGTAAAAGATGCTGATAGAATGAGGTAATCTAACAAATCAGCTTGAAACCCTCACCGTGCATATTCATTATTTGCAAATTAGGATCTTCTTTGAGGTGTTTTCTTAGTTTTGTGATATAAACATCCATGCTTCGGGCATTGAAATAGCTATCGTCACCCCAAATCAATTTTAAAGCAAAACTTCTGCTGACCGACTGATTTTTATTTTGGCAAAGTAGTTTTAGTAATTCTGATTCTTTGGTAGTAAGTTTATTTTGAGAATAATTGATGCTCAAACTATTGGTTTGGGCATCAAATTTATAAGCCCCAATCTCAAATTTAAGTATCTGATTATCAGGCTCTTGTTTGCTAATTCTACGTAAAATTGCTTTCATTCGCATCAACAATTCTTCCATGCTGAATGGCTTCGTGATATAATCGTCGGCCCCAACTTTAAAGCCTTGAATCGTATCATCTTTCATAGATTTGGCGGTCAGAAAAATAATCGGAATCTCTTTATCTTTCATTCGGATTTCTTTTGCCAGCGAAAATCCATCTTTTTTCGGCATCATCACATCAAAAATACACATATCATATCCACCTTTTTCTAAGAAAAACTTTATGCCTTCTTCGCCATTTTTAGCCAAATCAGTGGTGAAACCTTTTGCTTCCAAATATTCTTGTAGCAACATTCCCAAGTTTGGGTCGTCTTCTGTTAAAAGGATTTTTGCCATTTTTTTCTTGTTTAAGAGGTATGCAGTACATCTCTACGTATAAATGTAATTTCAAACTTACTTCCTTCGCCTAATTTACTTTCGACAAATATTTGCCCGTTGTGCGATTCTACCATTTTTTTGACATAACTCAAACCTAAACCAAAGCCTTTTACGTCATGTAAATTTCCTGTTGGAACTCTATAAAAACGTTCGAAAATTCGGACAACTTGCTCTTTTGTCATGCCAATTCCTTTATCTAAAATGCTAATTTTCAAGGCATTACCCACATTTTCGGTGCGAACCGTTATTACTGGATTTTCAGGCGAATATTTATTGGCGTTGTCGAGCAAGTTATAAATAATATTGGTCAAATGTACTTCATCTGCTTCAATTTCTGGATTTTCTGCCTCTAATTCGAGGTTTACAATGCCATTTTTTTGTTCGATTTGAACACTCAAGTTAGTCAAAACTTGTTCAATTGTTTCGTGTACATCTACACTTCCGAGTCGAAGTTTTACTTCACCTTTATCAAGCAATGCCATTTGCAAAACTTTCTCTACTTGCGTACCGAGCCTTCGATTTTCGTCTTGAATAATATTAAGGTAGCGACTTATTTTTGAGTTATCTTTTTTCACTTCGTTGTCTTTCATCACTTCCACCGCAAGCGAAATCGTCGAGATAGGCGTTTTAAATTCGTGCGTCATATTATTGATGAAATCATTCTTAATATCTGCCAGCTTTTTTTGCTTCAACATTGTACTAACCGAACTATAAAACACACCGCCAATCATTAAAATCAATAGTATCGAACTCAAAAAAACAGTCCACATATTTCGTAAGATGAAATCTTGTGTGTTAGGAAAATAGACGTATAAAAAATGACTTTGTGGCTGCAAATCGTTTGGAAAAAGGAGCATTTTATGCGATTTTTTGAGCAATTCTGGGCTATAATTAACTGCAAATGATGAAAAAATCATATTTGAACCATTCTTTACACCATATTGATATGGAATCGTGATACCTCTACTATGCAATTCTTTTTTCAATAAAGTATCCAATGTTTGGCGGTCGAGACGTTCATAAATATCTCTACTTCCTTGAATAACATCGCTAAAAACATTTCTCACTAATTCTGCCTTGTTTTTCGTGCGTTCATAGCTCGTTTGGATATTGTGTTCTTGCCTCTTTCGAGGCATTTCTATTGCTCTATCTACTTTATTCGTTTTTCTCACAATCAAATTGAGAGAATCGGTTGGCAGATTACTTTCATAGTAATAGTTATAAGTAAGTACGCCATTTTCGTTATCAACCTTCAACTCCATATTATTTGTTGGACGATTCCGCTTTGTTCTACTCAATTGAACAACCTGATGATTGATTGCTTGAATCAAATCTTCAACACTCCGCTGACGCATCAACAAAGAGCGAGTGGGTTGATTCAGCTCGTCCCAAGCTAAACTTTGTTCTTCCAACATTTCTCTTATCAAACCCATCTGTCGAGCAGGAATTTCAAAACTTGGTTCGGCTAAAAAAATATCAGATGGAGCAATCGTAACTATCTGACTACCAATGCCTTGAGGCAATCGAACAATACGAGTATTTTCTCTTTCTTGTGGCTCGGCATTTATCAACGTTTCACCCAACGGCACTGTTGAGGCATTCCGTTCTTGAACTGTTGGTTTACGAACTCTTTTTCTTTGATTTTGATGCTGCGTAATCGCCAAAAGTCGCTTTTGTTCTTGAGCTTTCATCTGTTGATTTGCCAAGAACATTACCTCTTGTTTTTCTATTTGCTTTACTGTGGCTTGCAAGGCATCATTTACATCACGGTCGAACTGTTCTTTTTTGACCGAAATAGCATTTTCAATCCAATACCATTGAAAGGCGATGAGACCAATCAAAGCAAGCAACATCAGAATGATAATATTACGGAAATTCATTTTCTTGTGATTATACTTTTACTCCACGAAATTAACGCCATAAAATCTAAATTATGCCTTATTTAACACTTTTTAACATCAAACAATTTACTAACTTTACAAATTATCAACAAAACCAAAGCCTTAAAAATAATGATTTTAGTGATATTTCTTTGTTTATTTCTTGTTTTGGGAGCTATTTATGTTTGGCTTTATCAAAAAGTATCTAAACATATGCCTGAAAATTACCCAAATGAGAAAAATCGTCAGCAAATTGACCCTACAAAAAAGGTAATTGTCTGTTTTGGAGATAGTAATACGCACGGAAATGTGAGTTATAATTGGGTCAATGATTTAAGTTCACAACTAATTGATTATCAGATTTTTAATGCCGGGATAAACTCCGATTTGACTTATACTTTACTTCGCCGAATAGATGATGTGATAGCTTGCAAACCTGATTTTATAACGATTTTGATAGGAACAAATGATGTGAACTCGACTATGCACCTCAAAATTGAAAAACGTTATCAGCAATTAGGCAGAATTGATAAAATTATTTCGCCAAATTTTGAAGATTTCAAGAAAAATTATATTGAAATTATTAATCAACTCAAACAAAAAACAAAGGCAAAAATTGCTATTATGTCATTACCCGTGATGGGTGAAGATTTGAGTCATGAGGCTAATCTCCGAGCTGATAAATATAGTGATTTTATAAAGCAATTGGCTACAGACAAACAAGTTAGCTATCTTCCTGTACGTGAAAAACAAAAGGAGTTTTTACTCAAAAATCCAAAACCTTTGAAACATCGTTTTGAAGAAACTTATAAACTGCTCAATTTTTCGGTAATTAGCCACTATTTATTAGGCAAAACTTGGGATGAAATAACAACCAAACATGGTTTTCAGCTAACACCCGATAATTTGCACCAAAATTCGATTGCAGGAGGAATGATTCGGGATTTAATCATACCAACCGCTCAAACGGAGCTGGATTGATTGTTTTAATTTTTGTATAGAATTTTAAAAATAAAAGATGAAGCAAGTATGTATTATTGGTGCTGGGTCGTCGGGAATTACTGCGGCAAAAGCCATGAAAGAAAAAGGCATTTCGTTTGATTGCTTTGAAAAAGGCTCAAATATTGGTGGTGTCTGGCGATTTAATAATGATAATGGTTTATCGTCAGCGTACCGAAGTTTACATATCAACACTAACCGTGTGGTAATGTCGTATTCTGACTTCCCGATGCCAGACGATTTTCCCATGTTTCCGCATCATTCCAATATCATCGAATACTTTGAAAACTATGTTGAGCATTTCAAGCTTCGAGAAAATATCACCTTTAATACTTCTGTTGTTGATATAGTAAAAAATGCCGACGGAACGTATAAAGTTGCACTTGATAATAGACAAACATTTGATTATCAATATATTATCGTAGCAAATGGTCACCATTGGAATCCTCGTTTTCCGACTCCAGAGTTTAAAGGGGAGTTTACGGGGGAGGTTCTACATTCACACTATTATAGAGAAGCCGAGCAAGTTCAAAATAAAGATGTGCTGATAGTTGGCATCGGAAATTCGGCGGTTGATATTGCCTGCGAAGCAGCTCGATTACACACAGGTAGAGTAGTCATTTCGACTCGAAGTGGTGCGTATATTACGCCTAACTGGATCTGGAGTACACCTTTCGATAATTTGGCAAACCCTCTCACAGCAAAACTCCCCCTTTGGTTACAACGTTCCTTGCTAAGTGCAACGCTATGGCTGGCACGTGGAAAGCAAGAAGATTATGGCGTACCGAAACCTAATCGCCCCGTACTTAGCGAACACCCAACTCTTTCGCAAGATTTATTGAACCTTTCGGGGCGTGGATTGGTAAAATTTAAGCCCAATATTAAAGAATTTAACGGAAAAACAGTTGTTTTTGAAGATGGAACTGAGCAAGATTTCGATATAATTGTTTATGCCACAGGTTATAAAGTTACTTTTCCATTCTTAAAACATTATGTCGAATTTGATGTTGAAGAGTCAAATGACATTCGTTTGTACAAAAAAGTGATTCATCCCGATTACAAAAATTTGTTCTTTATGGCATTGATTCAGCCTTTGGGGGCAATTATGCCTTTGGCAGAAATTCAGTCGAAATGGGTTGCAAAAATCATTAAAGGCGAAAGTAAATTACCTTCAAAAGAAACCATGCTTCAATCAATTGAAGAAGACAAACAAAAGCTAATTAAACGCTATAAACAATCGCCTCGCCATACACTTCAAGTTGACTTTTTTACTTATAAAGAGAGTATCGAAAAGGAAATGAAGAGGTAATATTTATTTTTAAATTATTAAAAAACTAATGTCTGACGAGTTTATAATCAACCAATTGCCATCAAACAAAATTTTGCTTAAAGGCAAAGAATATCATTTTTTTAGCGGTACTTCTTACTTGGGTATGAACCAAGACGAAGATTTCAAAAAACTTTTGATTGAAGGCATGAATCGCTACGGAATGTCGTTTGGCAGTTCACGCAATGGCAATTTACAATTAGATATTTATGAGCAAGCCGAAGAAAAGATGGCTCGTTGGGTTGGTTCAGAAAAATCTCTCACAGTATCATCAGGAATGTTGGCTGGACAATTGGTTGCTCAATATTTAAAAACACAAAATGCTACCTTTTTTTATGCCCCACACAGCCACGCAGCCAATTTTCACGAGCCCAATATTTGTCTTCCAAACCTCAGTTTCGAGGCTTGGGCAACTACAATCGGAGATGAAATTTTAGAGAAAAACGCTCTGCATTCAGTAATCGTTTGCAATTCTTGCGATGCTCTTAAACTAAGTCGTTATGATTTTAACTGGACGAGTCAATTACCTATTGGTGGCGTTCCGCACAATCAGGCAATTACATTAATTATTGACGACTCTCATGGCTTAGGCATAACAGGCAAAAATGGCTCAGGAATTTTTGAACAGATTTCGGTAAACCCAAATATCAGATTAGTCATAGTCAGTTCTTTACACAAAGCTATGGGTATTGCAGGTGGCGTTGTTTTTGGCGATAATGATTTTATTGAAACCTTGCGGCATACTGCTTTTTTTGCTTCATGTTCGCCTATTGCCCCAGCGTATCTGCATGCTTATATGTACGCTGATGAAATTTATGCAAGAAATCTGCAAAACCTACAATCAAATATTCACCGTTTTAACTTACAAATATCCAATAATCAGCTATTTAGTTTTTTACCCAATTATCCTGTATATTATACTTTGCAAGATGATTTATATGATTTTTTATTCGAAAATGGTATTTTTATTTACAGTTTTGCCTACCCAATAAAAGCAGGAAAACCCAATACTCGCATCGTATTAAGTGCATGGCATGAAGAGGAACAAATTGATTTTTTGGCAGAAAAATGCAAAGAATTTAGTCAAATCTAAAATTGGCAACTATTCATTTACAACTGCTGTAACGGTGTAGCCCTTTTTACGAAGTAAATTAATAATTCCCTTCTCACCTGCTAAGTGAGCGGCTCCAACGGCAAAAAAAGTTGATTTTTGGCTACTCATTTTAGGTATTTTTTTTACCCAATTTTTATTCCTTTTATCGAGCAATAAATGCTCATACCGAGTAGAATAGGTATTTGCTGAGGATTTTACTAAAGCATTCAAATTCTCTTCTTTATACTCTTTCAACATCGCCTGAAAAGATTCTTGCGTTTTTTCAAAATCTTTGATATATTCCAACAACATATCTGCTTGTTTTCGCTGTGGAATTTTTTCAAAAACAGATAATTGATCTTTTAGGGTTTCTAAACCGAAAATACTTTTATTTTGCTTATTTGCCATCTCTAAAAAGCTTTTTTCAACCGAAACTGGCTGGCTGCAACCAATCATTGGCGAGTAAGTATATGACAATAAATAAAAAGGCTTAATCATACCCAACATGTCAATCGAATAGCCCGTGCGGTCTTTAAAAAAACTTGCTAATTGCTCGTAATCATTGGCTTTAAGCAAGTTTTTTAGATGCGTATTACTCGCCATTGAGCGTTGCATTTCAGCAAAAAGCTCAGGGTTGTCTAAATCTAATTCAAGAAATAACTGTTCGGTCTTATTGAAGATAGTTTTTGTAGTAGTCGAAATATTCAATTCATCGGGGCAAATCACATGAATTGTGCCATAGAGATAGGATGATTTTTGCAAACCTTTGCCCGAAATTTCCCATAATAAAGCGTTTTCAGTCGGCACTTGTCCAAATGATAAATAGGAATGTAAGCAAATTAAGAAACTTAGCGAACAAGTTATCTTTTTCATAGGAGTATAGAAAGCGTGATAAATACATTTTCTCAACAACCATGCCACAAGTTTTATTCACTAAATTACAAGTATAGTTTACTGACTATAAGTAAGTTACACTTATATTTAGTCATTTAGACATCATTTTTTTATTACCTATTTCAATGGTTGTCTATGATAACGAACATTTTTGTCTTTTCTTATTTTACTACTTTAATTTGAAAAAGGCTACATAAAACTAATCCTTTGATCCTTAGAAAGCTACATAAATGACGATTGCCTGAATAGTTGATTTTTGGCAGCTTATATACCCAATATTTATTGTTTCGCCATTTTGTGTTTGTTCTTTCATTACTTGTAAATAAACAAATCTCCTTCCAAAAATCATCCAATCAACCAAATCATGTCTTCTTCATGCCCTTGTTCTTTCCATTCTACCAGCACACGTTGCGTATCGAGGGTGTTTACACGCATACCCGTATAATCTGGTTGTATAGGTAAATCTCGCTCATAGCGGCGATTGATGAGGCAAAGCAACTCCACTTTTTCAGGTCGCCCAAATGCCTGCATGGCATCCATAGCGGCCCGTACCATTCGTCCTGTAGCCAACACATCATCAATCAAAATTACTTTTTTTCCTTCAATCACAAAAGGTACTTTGGTTTCATTGGGCTTAAGAGGCGTATCTCTTCTACGAAAATCATCTCGAAAAAAAGTAGCATCCAAATAGCCCAATTTAATATCAATTCCTGTGGCGACTTTCAGCTTTTGGGTAATACGTTCTGCCAAAAATATGCCTCGTGGCTGTAATCCCAGAATAACTGAACTTGTAAAATCACCGTGGTTTTCAATCAACTGCTGACATAAGCGATTGAGCGTAATATCAAGTAGCGGATTGCTAAGAATGAGTCGTTTCATACTCCTGACTCCCAAAAGGGAACGTATTGGTTAATATTTTAAATTGTAAAACTAAGCAATAGATGTGCTAATTGCATAAAATATTAAGAACTTTGCAGAAAAATTATTTATAAAATATTGAATCGCTGGAGTTTATGAAATATTTAATTGCTGGACTTGGTAATATTGGTCCTGAATATACCTTCACTCGTCACAATGTGGGTTTTATGGCACTCGATCGCCTAGCAGCTCAACAGGGTTTTTCTTTTAAAATGGAAAGACTTGCCTACATTGGTGAATTTAAGCATAAAGGCAAACAAATTTACTGCATAAAACCCACTACTTATATGAATCTTAGTGGAAACGCCATTAATTATTGGTTACAAGCTTTGAAAATTCCCGTTGAAAACCTGTTAGTTATTTGCGATGACTTGGCTTTGCCTTTCGGTAAATTACGCATGAAAACCAAAGGTTCGCACGGTGGACAAAATGGATTACGAAATATTGAAGAAAAACTCGGCACACCAAATTATACTCGTTTACGCTTCGGCATCGGCAATGAATTTGCTCGTGGCAAACAAGTTGATTATGTACTGAAACCCTTTGATGAAGACGAAATGATTCAGTTGGTCGCACGATTAGACCGAACTGACGAAATAATTTTGAATTTTTGTACAATTGGTGTAGAGAGAACAATGAATTTTTACAACGAATGATTGTACTTTTCAAAGAATCTTTACTTTTCTCTAATTTAGAATATTATACAAGTTGTACTTTTTTTATACAAATTTTATTTGGCATTAACGATCAAAAGTACCCATAAATTCCAAATTATATTGAAATATCGAAACATTTTAAGAATAATATTTGGCATAGCACCATATAAGGCATTTGGATTGTATTATTTTTAGTTCTACATTTGTATCGTTATCCACAAAGAAAATAGAACAAAACAATGAAACATTCATTAAAAACCATTATATTTGCATTAGTATTAGGGTCATTCATGACTTCTGCAAATATTGTTAAAGCAAATGACCGTGATTCAGCCAAGAACGAAGTAATATTAGTAAGAGGTGCTGAAGTACATTTCGCAGACTTTATGTCTAAAAATGCGAAAAAATTAGTTAAGACCAACGATTGGAATATTTTTACAGAAGTTGTTACTTTATATAACGTATCGCCGTCTAAGTTTTTGATGGTAAGTACCGAAAAGAAAGAAGCATTTAACGAAGCCGTAAAAAGTATTGAAGCAAAACTTAATAAAGTACGTGGCGAGGAAGCGAAAATTTGGAAGAAAAAAGTAGCAACAACTGCCGCCGTAATTAAAGTTTTGTGGAATTACCAATCAAACATTGAGTTGATGGAAACTGAACAAGAAGAAACGCCAGTCGTTATCGAAATGTTAGGTCGATAAGACTCAATTTTAAAGAGAATATTAAGTTTTCATAGTTTAATAGGTTAGGGTTGAATAGATGGACGCTTACCCCACTGCCTTTGGCGGTGGGGTTAAGTTTTTTTAGGGGGTATAGGAACGCCAAACCTACCGAATAATGTTATATTAAGTAAAAGAGTAAAAGTTTTCGAGTATTAGAGTAT
>NZ_JAYWCU010000049.1:0-46672 GCF_043780375.1 Emticicia sp.
GCCATAGTGAATGCTTAATGTACTGGCTAACCAATAAATAGCTGATGATTTTCCGACACCACCTTTTTGGTTGCCAACTGCAATGATTTTTGTGTTCATGTTTTTTGTGTTGAGTAAATGAGTGTTTGAGTAAATGAGTATTTGAGTAAAATACGATTTGAGTAATTGAGTAAATGAGCGAGGTGCGTAACCTATTTGAGTAAAATAGTAATTGAGCGTTTGAGTAAAATACGATTTGAGTAATTGAGTATTTGAGTATAGCAAAAGTACAAATATATTTTCATTAAAAAATATTATATTATTTATATATGAAATAAAGGTAATCTCTTTTCGTTATTTTAGTCGTAGTTAAGCGTAGCAAGAGGGAGGTTTTTAGCAGAGCTAAACCTTTGATTATCAATAGCATAGCTATTAATGGTGGTGACATTCAAAATGTAAATACTTGATTATTAATTATTTATCTCGCAAATCTGTCGACAATGGCCAAAAATGAATCAAAAATCACCAAAAGAGGAGATATTAGAATTTCGGAAGCAATTTTGGAGAAAACTAAAATAGCCGTTGCCGAACTGAATATTTTATTTGAAAATTATGAGAAAACAAGTTTGACGGAGCATCAAATAACCATCAAAGGACAGATACAAAAGGCAGATAAAACAATTAAAATACCTGAAAAACTAACCTTAAAAGTCTTTGCCGAAGCAGCTTTATTACATTTTATTAAGAACAAATACGACCCAAGATATTATCAAGACGATTCGATTGCCACGGCAATTAATCGCCTTAGAAATCATATTTTGGGTTTTATCGTAACGCAGGAAAACAAGTTAATTCGACCTTTTCAGCAAGATATTATTGCCATGAAAAATGAAATGAGTTTACTCAAAAAAAACATCGAATTTGACACCCAGACCGTAGAAGAAACCGCCTTAGAAACGCAAGGAACTTTGATGGGTTTAGTGCATATCTTGTTTGAAATGCTGGAAATCGAAAAGTCGGAAAGACCCAAATTAGAGAACTTATTACAGAAAAAAGGTATCGAATATATTGAAAATTTGAACAACAAATAAAATGTATTCCAAAGTAATCAACCCTGAAAAAGATGGTCGGATTGCCTTTAATAACAAAGGTAGCTCAGTCCGTTTGGGCAATTATTTGGAAAAAGAATTAGACTTGGCAAAGACTCCACATGGGAATGTTTTCTTTAATAATGAAGGCAGTTTTACGAAAGATGAAATGGTCAAAAGTATTGATATGAATGTCAAAGGTTTGACTGCTGATGATGATAAATTCTATTCTTTGGTGCTGAGTCCATCGCAAGCTGAGTTGGAACATATTAAAAATAATGCCTCGAAACTGAGAGCTTTTACAGCAAATTGCATGGAAAATTATGCTCAAAATTTCAACATAAAAACCAAAGATGGGAGTTTAAAAAAGTTGTCTGAAAAAGACTTGGTTTGGTTTGCCAATATTGAGTACGACCGAACTTTTAAAGGCGATGCCGATGAAGTAAAACGTGGGGAGAAAAAGCAAGGAGAGCGAAAAGAAGGTTTGCAAACGCACATCCATATTACGGTTTCGGCACGGGATAAGTCAATGAAAATTACATTAAATCCACGTACAAAAGACAAACAGCAGAACGCCGCCCGAAGGTTTTCCATTGTCGCTTGGAGCGAAAAGAATCAACAAACTTTCAATAGTAAATTTGGCTATGAGTCACCGAAAAAATCATTTACCAATCAAAGCAAAGAAGCCTGGAATAAAGTAATGAGTGTTGAAAGGACTTTGACAACTTTTGAGCAAAAATATGGCTTGCCCGATGCTGATTATATTAAAATTAGAAGTATGGCAGTTGCCCAAGATTATAGCCAAGATTTTAGAAAAAACTTGAAAGAAATTGGTAAAGAACTCAAAAAAGAGGGTGGTAAAAATGGGCTAAATTCAGAGCAATGGGAGCGATTAGGCAATTCAAAACCTGATGAAAGAAGCCAAAATATGGAGCAAGAAAAGGGAAATTCGTTTGATTTGGTCGGCAGTTTCAAGCAAGGTTTTCATTTTTTCAAAGGAGAAGAATTAGCAGAATTCGATGGAAAAGACTTGAAAGATACATTCCGCAAAGCTGGCTTTCATTTTAGAAAAAGAGTTCAGAAATCAACCGATAATGATATTTCTATTTGAATTCAAATTTTCATTAACAATTATTAAAAACAAAGAAAATGAAAAAGTATAAGATTCTATATTATATGATTGCAATTGCTTTGGTTGCAGTCGTTTTTGGAGAATGGTTTGTAATAACAAACTACGAAACTATGCCCAATTGGTTGATTTTGCAGTATCTCAAATTTGGCTTTTTGTTCAGATTTATCGCATTTATTTCGCTCCCAATGTTACTTTATAACAAGGAAGAATCGCTCATTAATAGATTTAATAAAAAAGAAAATTCTCCCGATAGTTTTACTTTTCGGCAGAAACAATGGCTCATTTTTAGCTATATTTTTTTTGCTTTTTTTGCCCTTTTTTCTATCAATTTAATAGGCATTTCTCCCCTAATTTCGTTATCTTTATACATCATTTTAACCATTTTAGGGCTATCTTTTAGCTTTTTTACAGAAAAACAAGCTAATAAGAAAGTGCAAATCCAAACCGATGACACCATCATTTTTAACCAATATTCAATTAATATTAAAGGAAAAAGTCATGATGGTTCAAAGGAAAAATGGCTAAATATTGTCAATACTTTTCGTGGAATTTTGGGTATAGCCGCCAACGGTGCAGGAAAAACAGTTTCGTTTGTTGAGCCTTGTATCGAGCAGTATGCCTTCAAAGGTTATGCAGGAATTTTGTTTGATTTTAAATTTCCAACACTTTCTAATATTGCTCATTTACATTTTGGCAGAAAAGAAGTTTTGAGTTTGCAAGGCAAAGAATATGAGTTGATTGAAAATCAGACAAAGTTTTATATCATTAATTTCACTGACATTGCTCGTTCGCATCGCATCAATCCTTTGAATCCAAAGTACATTAAAAATCAGATTTATGCCAAAGAATTTGCGGAAGCAATTATTAATAGTTTGCAAAAAGGACAGAATTACAATGACAAGTTTTTTACCCCTTCCGCTATTACATTATTGACGGCAATTATTTGGTTTTTGAAAAAGCATTATCCGCAATACTGTACTTTTCCGCACGTGGTCAATCTAATTGTGGGCGAATCTTACGAAATTTTGATAAAAAAGCTGAGAGAAGACGATGAATGTGCAGGACTTATTCGGAGTATTATTACAGCTATCGAATCCAAAGCAGGTAATCAATTGGCAGGGGTAATTGCCAGTTTACAAATGCCTTTTGGAACAATGAACATTCCTGAATATATGTATGTATTGTCGGGCGATGATACCACGATTGATGTTAATGAAAAGGATTACCCGAAAGTTATTTGCGTAGGAACTGCCCCCGACATTGCCGCCGCTTTATCGCCCATTATTTCTTTGATTTTTACAGTGGCTTTGAAGACAATGAATCAGCAAGACAAACACCATAGTTTTGCTTTAATGGACGAAGCGGCACAAATTTTCATTCCAAATATTGCCGATATTCCTGCCACCGCACGTAGTAATAAGGTATCATTTAATATCGTGGCACAGGATATTTTGCAGTTTGAAAGCATTTATTCAAAACCTGTCTCTGATTCATTAATAGGCAATTTGAATTATCAGATTTACCTAAAAATCGCCAATATAGAAACTGCCAAGCGAGTTTCTGCCACCATTGGTAAAGAAATGGAGGTCAAACGCTCCGAAAGTGTTAGTGCCAATATGGGCGTAAAAGGAGGGAGCAATAATGAAGGATTTAACTTTTCGGAAGCACAAACTGAGGTAATTTTGCCAAACCAAATCATGCAATTTAAAGTCGGTGAAATGGTTGGTATTTGTGAAGAAACTAAGCACCCAACTTTTCATTTGGAGGTAGAAAGAAATATTTTTTCAACTCCAAACGGCACAAATGGAAACTATGATAAAGAGGGCAGATTTCATACTTCTGACAGAAAAATCCCTGCATTTAATCAAAATATTGATGTACACATCATTGCCGAGAAAATCAAATTTGAATGCAAAATGATTTTGGTGAGTGAATCACCGAAAACGAACAAATAAATTTATGAAAAATCAAGAAAAACAACCAATACTCAGTCAATTAATCAATTTAGTTCTCAAAATTGTAAGAGAACAAACGCCAACTAAAGAAGAATTTAAAACACAAAAACCAAAGGCAATTTTCAAGATTTTATTATTGATTTTTGGTGTTTTGTTCTGCCTAATGTTGGCAGGAATAATTTTATGGTTCTATCTTTTGAGGGTCTTTTTAAAGATTTTAGGTAGCATTTTTCTTCTTGGTGCAGGGGCAGATTTTGTTCATAATCGTAGGCAGGATAGGCATTATGAGGAGAATGGAAGGTATTTTTGATGCGTGATGTTGCACTTTATGCAACCGAGTATAAGGAAACATTAGCCCCACCCACCAGCCGCACAAGACTTTGCCTAACACTAAATGCCTTTCCGCACATCCTAAAATCTGTTGGAGGCTCTGCATTAGGGCTTATGCCATTTATTGCGGTCGTTCCTTCCTGCAACAAATCGCAACGCACACAGATATTAGGCTTTACAACGCTACATTTTAGGTCAGGCAATGCCTTTTGGCTACGCACCCACCCGATTATTAAAAAGTCCTCAGGATGTGTTTTTCTCTCCAAAATCTCAATAATTTACGTATTTTTGTAGCTAAAATTTATTAAATTGTTCTAAGAATATTGAATAATTTGTAAACTAATACACGGATAATATTTACAGAAACTAAAAGCGGAGAACAAATTAGAGCGAATAGGTGCAGATAAAGGCGGATATTGGCAAATAATAACAAAACAAAAAGATTAATTAATAAGAAAAGATGTCATTAGACCAAAAGAAACAATTAGAACAACAACTTTGGAACATCGCCAACACCCTACGTGGTAAAATGGATGCTGACGAGTTTCGTGATTACATTCTCGGATTTATATTTTACAAATATTTGTCCGAAAAAATGCAACTCAATGCCAATAAGATTTTAAAAGATTCGGGCGAAGCTATTCAGTACCAAGACATTGACGAAGCCACCGACGAAGGAAAAGAATATCTACAAGCCATCAAAGACGAAACCGTTGAAGGTTTGGGCTTTTTCTTAAAGCCCTCCGAACTGTTTAGCAGTTTGGCAACCAGAGGCAAGCAAACCGAAGACGATGAAGACAACGAAGAAGAAACAAACACCGATAGCCTGGGCGGCGGCCGCTTTATTCTCGGCGACCTTGCCAATGTGCTAAGAAACATTGAGCAAAGCACCGCAGGAACTGACTCCGAAGATGATTTTAATAAACTTTTTGAAGACCTTGATTTAACTTCGTCTAAACTCGGTCGTACCGAAAAAGATAAAAACAAACTAATTTCAAAGGTATTGAGCCACCTCAATAAAATTGATTTTGAACTCGAAAACATCGAATCTGATATTTTGGGCGATGCCTACGAATACCTGATTGGACAGTTTGCCAGTGGAGCAGGAAAAAAAGCAGGTGAGTTTTATACGCCCCAGCAGGTGTCAATGGTACTTTCTAAAATCGTAACTACGGGCAAAACCAAACTTCGTTCGGTCTATGACCCTACTTGTGGTTCGGGTTCGTTGTTGTTGCGAGTAGCAAAGGAAGTGAAAGACGTAGCCTATTTTTATGGGCAGGAGTTGAACCGAACTACCTACAATTTGGCTCGAATGAATATGATTATGCACGATGTGCATTACTCTAAGTTTGATATTAAGCAAGAAGATACGCTCGTTCGACCGCAGCACCTTGACAAACGTTTTGAAGCAATTGTGGCAAATCCGCCATTTTCTACGCAGTGGTCGGCGAGTGCTATGTTTTTGACTGACGACCGTTTTAGTCAGTATGGCAAACTCGCACCGAGTAGCAAAGCTGATTTTGCTTTTATTCAACACATGATTTACCAGTTGGACGATAACGGCACAATGGCAGTTGTGATGCCACACGGTGTATTGTTTAGAGGCGGAGCAGAAGGACACATAAGGCAATATTTGATAGAAGACTGTAATTATTTGGATGCAGTTATTGGGCTACCTGCCAGTATTTTTTACGGCACGAGCATCCCGACAAGTATTTTGGTTTTTAAAAAATGCCGTGAAAACCCCGAAGACATTTTGTTTATTGATGCCAGCCAGCACTTTGACAAAGTAAAAACCCAAAATATTTTAAGCCCCGACAACATTGAGAAGATTGTTAGCACCTACCGAGAGCGTAAAACCGAAGAAAAATACAGCTACATAGCACCACTAAGCGAAGTAAAAGCCAATGATTATAACTTAAATATACCTCGCTACGTTGATACTTTTGAGGCAGAAGACAGCATAAACATTGCCGAAATTGCCCAAAAACTAAAAGATATTGATACCAGTATGGCAGCCACCGACCAAACTATTGCCAGTTTTTGTAAAGAATTGGGCATTGAAACACCGTTTTAAAACAAGGTATTTATTAGATTTTAGAAAAATCATTTTACAATCGTTTTACAATGAAAACAGAAGAAATAAAACAATTATTTTCACAATTTGAAGCTGCTGTTGCCGAAATTGAAGGAATTGAGTGTTGGAGTGCCAGAGAATTACAGGTATTATTGGGATATAGCAAATGGGAAAATTTTGAAAAAGTTATTCAAAAAGCAAAAGATGCGTGTAAAAATGCTGGTGAGCTAACCGAAAACCATTTTCCTGATGTCAGGAAAATGGTTGAAATTGGTTCTAATACAGAAAGGCAAATAGACGATATTGCACTAACCCGATACGCTTGTTATCTGATTGCTCAAAATGGCGATAGCCGAAAAGAGGCAATTGCTTTTGCTCAAAACTACTTTGCCGTGCAAACTCGCAGAGCCGAATTGGTAGAACAAAGACTTTTGGAATATGAAAGAGTAAAAGCCCGTGAGAAACTGAGCCAAACCGAAAAACAGCTTTCGGGTATATTATACGAAAGAGGGGTTGATAATCAAGGGTTTGCCCTTATTCGTAGTAAAGGTGACCAAGCACTTTTTAGGCTAAATACCCAAATGCTAAAAAAGAAAATGGGTGTGCCTGAAAATAGACCCATTGCCGATTTTTTGCCAACGATAAGCATAAAAGCCAAAGATTTGGCGGCAGAAATGACTGGACTAAATGTGCAAAGCAAAGATTTGAAAGGACAAAACCCCATTGAAAACGAACACATTGAAAATAACAAGGCTGTTAGAAGTATGCTCACCCAAAGAGGAATAGTACCCGAAAACTTGCCTACTGCCGAAGATGTAAAAAAATACAACGGAAATTAGATGGTGATGATAAAAAAATCTTGAAAGACACCAAAAAGAAAAAATGACAACACAAACGCCGTTTTGAAAATACGAAACACCGTCTCGTATTTTGCTTTTAGGTTATTTTTCTCGACAAAAATCTTGTATTTTTATAAAAACAAAATATTATGCTAAACGAACAAGAATTGAACTATTTGGAACAACAAATTCCGATTTTAGCAGAAACCGCTACCAAGCAAGCCTATTGGCAAACCCTTGCATCGGGCGATAAAGTAATGATTGCCGAAGATGGAAAACTAATTGAAGTTTCGCCTGATGGAAGTAGAAAAATTATCAAAGAGATTGAAAAACCAATGAAGGTAACGCAACGGTTTTATAAAATTGTACGATGATGGAAATACCAAGAATCAGAATGTTTGCGGGACCAAATGGCTCGGGAAAAAGCACCATAAAAGCGGTTGTTTCTGCCAAATTATTGGGGCATTATCTGAACCCCGATGAGATAGAAAAAGAAATAAAAGCAAACGGTTATTTGGACGTAAGAGGGTATAATATTCAAACAAATGTACAAGAAATTAGGACTTTTTTTGATAAACACCCTTTGATTGATAAAACAGAATTGGGCGAGTTTACCTACGAAATTAAGTATATTCAAGCTGAATTTATTGATTTTTCTAATGTTGGTATTGATTCGTATATGAGTGCGATTCTGACCGACTTTTTGAGACACAAATATTTAGAAACACACCAATCGTTTACTTTTGAAACCGTGATGTCTTCACCCGATAAGGTCGAAATCCTGAAAAAAGCCCAACAATTAGGCTATAAAACTTATTTGTACTTTGTAGCCACCGAAGACCCTTCTATTAATTTACTCCGAATAAACCACCGAGTGAAAACTGGTGGGCATCCTGTACCGACTGATAAAGTAATTACGAGGTATTACCGTTCGCTTGAATTACTTTCAGAAGCAATAAAATACAGCAACCGAGCCTTTATTTTTGATAATTCGGGCGATGCCAAAACTTGGATTGCCGAAATAACCAACGGTACGGATATTGAACTCCAAGTAAATGAAGTGCCGACTTGGTTTAGAAAATACGTATTTGAAAAATTAACCTAAAACTTAGTCTATACATAGTCTATACTTCGTCTATTATGCACACACAAACACCAAAATTACGCTTTCCAGAGTTTTCTGATAAATGGGAAGTGAAAAAGTTAGGGGATTTACTTGAATTTAAAAATGGAATAAATGCTGATAAAGAACAGTACGGAAGTGGTGCGAAATTTATTAATGTACTTGATATTTTAAACAATGATTATATTACCCATGATAAAATTATTGGTAGCGTAAACGTTGATAATCAAACACTTGAAAAATATTTAGTCAGTTATGGTGATATTTTATTTCAAAGGAGTTCAGAAACAAGGGAAGAAGTAGGCACAGCCAATGTTTATTTAGATGAAACAAGAACGGCAACTTTTGGCGGATTTGTAATTAGAGGAAAAAAAATCGGAGAATATAACCCTGTATTCTTAAATAAATTGCTAAAAACAGATAGTGCAAGAGATAATATTACGTCTAAATCGGGTGGTAGTACAAGGTATAATGTTGGTCAAGAAATTTTATCCTCAGTTGGATTATTATTCCCCCAACTCCCAGAACAAACAAAAATAGCCAATTTCTTAATAGCCATTGATGAAAAAATACAAGCCTTAAAACAAAAGAAAACCCTTTTGGAGCAATACAAAAAAGGCATCATGCAACAGATTTTTAGCCAAGAGCTACGCTTTAAAAATGATGATGGTGCTGATTTTGATGATTGGGAAGAGAAAAGTTTAGGGGAGATTTGTAAATTACAAGGAGGTTACGCATTTAAAAGCAATTTATTTAAAAGGGATGGAATTCCAGTAATTAGAATTTCTAATATATCAAATCATAATAATTATATTGATTTTGGGAATATAGTTTACTACGATAAATTAACTAATGCTGATAATTTCATTATTAAAAAGGGAGATTTAATAATAGCAATGTCAGGAGCAACAACTGGAAAATCAAGTATTTATAATTTAGATTTTGATTCATATTTAAACCAACGTGTTGGGTTGTTCAAATCAAAAACAAAAGAATTGTATTATAAATATTTAATACAATTTGTCTTTTCAGAGAGTTTTAATAAACAATTAGAAACTGTTTTAGTGGCAGGTGCTCAACCAAATGTTAGTTCAACTGATATAGAATCCTTTTTTATTCCTTTCCCATCATTACTCGAACAGCAAAAAATAGCCAGTTTTTTAACCGCCATTGATGAAAAGATAGAAAAAGTAAGCCAACAAATAACAGCCACCGAAAAGTATAAAAAAGGACTTTTGCAGCAAATGTTTATATAATAGCACAGAAAATGACACAACCCGAAGGAGAACTTGAAAATAAATTAATTGAGGCGTTAGTCAAGATGGGTTACAAATATGTACCTATCAAAGACGATACAGCTTTAGAGGCTAACCTCAAAAAACAGATTGAGAAACACAACAATATTTTACTGTCAGACAAAGAATTTACCCAAGTTTTAAACCATCTTAATAAGGGCAATGTTTGGGATAAAGCCAAAATTTTGCGTGATAAAATGCAATTGACCAAAGAAGACGGCAAAAGTGTTTATATCGAGTTTATCAATACTGAAGGTTGGTGTCAAAATGAATTTCAAGTAAGCAATCAAATCACGGTCGAAGGTAGTTACCAAAATCGTTATGATGTTACGATTCTGATAAATGGCTTGCCATTGGCTCAAATCGAACTAAAACGCCGTGGTTTACATATAAAAGAAGCCTTTAACCAAGTTAATCGCTATCAGCGACACTCTTATAATGCCAATAACGCACTATTTCAGTACATTCAGATTTTTGTAATTTCAAACGGTGTAAATACCAAATATTACAGCAATAACGCCAAACAACATTTCAATCAAACATTCTTTTGGTCCGACCAACAGAACAAACTCATAACCGATTTATTTGCCTTTACTGACGTTTTTCTCGAACCCTGCCATTTGTCTAAAATGATAACTCGGTACGTGGTATTGGCAGAAGCAAAAAAGATTTTGATGGTACTCCGACCGTACCAGTATTTTGCCGTAGAAACGATTATTGATAGAGTAAAAAACACGAATAAGAACGGCTATATTTGGCACACAACAGGCTCAGGCAAAACCCTAACATCGTTTAAGGCAAGCCAAATACTGATGAATCAGCCAGGAGTTCATAAAGTTGTTTTCGTGGTTGATAGAAAAGATTTAGATTATCAAACCAACATAGAATTTAACAGTTTTTCAGACGGCAGCGTTGATGGCACAGAAAACACAAACAAGCTCGTTCAGCAGTTTACCGATGATACAAAGCTAATCGTTACCACCATTCAGAAGCTACATAATGCTATTTCAAAAAAGATATATTTGGCTCGAATGGAAAAGCAAAAAGATAAACATATTGTCTTTATTTTTGATGAATGCCACCGAACCCAATTTGGTAAAACCCACAAAGCAATCAAAAGTTTCTTTACAAATATTCAAATGTTTGGCTTTACAGGCACACCGATTTTTAAAGACAATGCAGCTTCGTATGATGGTTTAAAGCGTACTACCAAAGATTTATTTGAAGAATGTTTGCATAAATACGTCATTACCGATGCTATCAAAGACAACAACGTTTTAAAGTTTTCGGTCGAATACGTAGGTAAATACAAACAAAAAGACAGCAAAAACGAAATTGATATTAACGTTGAAGCCATTGATACCAAAGAGTTATTAGAGTCTGATATTCGGATAGACAAGATTTCTGATTATATCATAGAAAACCACGACCGCAAAACCCATTCAAAGGCATTTACCGCAATGTTTTGCGTAAGTAGTATTGATATGCTTACAAAATATTACGAAGCTTTTGCCAAGAAAAAAGCCAATGGTAAGCATACTTTGAAGATTGCAACGATATTCAGTTTTACGGCAAACGAAGACGATAAAGATGCAAACGGTTTGTTAGATGCAGATATTTTAGACGATGCAGCACCAGTAAATTTACACAGCCGTGATAAGCTGGATAACTACATTGCTGATTATAATAAAATGTTTGGTACAAAGCACTCAACCAAAGATAGTCAAGCGTTTTATACCTATTATAATGAAATATCTATGCGAGTGCGAAAACGTGAGGTAGATATTTTGATAGTCGTAAATATGTTTTTGACAGGTTTTGATAGTCCGACACTCAGCACACTTTACGTTGATAAAAATTTAAAACATCATGGTTTAATCCAGGCATTTTCACGGACAAACAGAATTTTGGACGAGAAAAAATCACACGGAAATATTGTTTGTTTCCGAAATTTAAAAGCTGCCACCGATGATGCAATAACGCTTTTTTCAAACAAAGATGCCATTGAAGAAATCATATTGAAGCCATACAAAGATTATGTAGCACGTTTCAATCAAGTTTATAAAGATTTATTGGCAGTAGTTCCGACTATTGGTAGCGTTGATGATTTGCCGAGTGAAGTTGAGCAATTGGAGTTTATCAAGCATTTCAGGGAGTTGATTAAAATAAAAAACGTTTTGGGTACGTTTGCAGATTTCAAAGAAGAAGATTTGCAAATACCAGAGCAAGATTATGAAGATTATAAAAGTAAGTATCTCGACCTGCACGATAAAGTTAAGACCAGTACCCAAAAAGAAAAAGTTTCGATATTGGAAGACGTAGATTTTGAATTGGAATTAATTCACCGAGACGAAATAAATGTAGCTTATATTTTAGCTTTATTGGTCAAACTTAAAACAGCCACCCAAGCAGAGCAAGACAAGAAACGCCGAGAAATTACTGAATTATTGGAAGGTCAAGTGCAGCTCCGTAGCAAACGTAAGCTAATCGAGAAATTTATCAATGAGAATATTCCAAACATTACAGACACCAACCAAGTAGAAAATGAGTTTGAAGAATTCTGGAACATTGAAAGAGAAAAAGCATTGAGCGAACTTTGTGAAACCGAGAAGATTGATAATGAAAAATTAAGAAATGTAGTAAGTGAATATCTATTTGCTCAACGCCTACCACTAACCGCCGACATTGATAATATGCTTGAAGTAAAACCAAAGCTATTAGAACGAAAAGCAGTTTTTGCCCGAATTAAAGATAAGATTAATGAATTTATAAATACTTTTATTGAAGGAGTGTAAAATGAAAAAACTAATCACAGTTATATTCCTACTAACAGGAGTCAACACCTTTGCCCAAACCGACACTTTGACCGCCGAGCAAGCAAAAACACTCATTAATAAAGAAGTCATTGTATAAGCAAACGGTGCTGCAACAAGGCTTTTTGAGTAAAAGTACAAGCTCTAAAAATATGGCAACACGAAAATTATATAAACTAAATAGAATAAAATATCACAGATAATATATAAAATGATTGCACATTTGCAATTATTTTCATAGAATGAAACAAATACTTACTCGCATATTGTGTCTTTTCATGGCGTTTCAAGTGCTTTTTGCAAGCACTGGATTTGCAATGATAGAACATTTATGTAAAGTAAAAGGTAGAAAAACTTTCATTTTATCAAGTCCTCCTAAATGTTGTCCACAAAAAATGCTTAAAAAGGAAGAGAAATCTTCAAAAGCAAATTTTAAACGCACAAAGTGTTGTGAAGAACATTATACTTTTGTTCATATTAACACCGCTTCATCAAACGATAATCAAGCTTCACTGAGTATCCCTACTTTAAATGGAGAGTATTCTTCTTGTTCACCTATTTATGCCTTTAACTGGTCGAGTGAACCTGTATCATTCAAAGTAACACATTACTACAACACCGCTCCACCCAATGCAGGTAGAAAACTGCTCATACATATTCAATCCTTCTTAATTTGATGCTATTTATTGAACTTCTTGTGCCTATTTCTCAATAGGCTGTTTTTCTATTGTTCAATAAATTGCATCTTTTTATGTTAAAAAATATCAATAAGATAGTAATACTATTCGTATTATTATTTACTACAACAGCGTATTCGCAAAACTTACAAGGAATTGTATTAGAAAAGAAAATTGACGGAAAAACCGAACCATTGATTGGTGCCGTACTCCGTTGGAAAAATAGTAAAATCGGCACATCTGCCGACATTGAAGGGAGATTTACTATTTCCAAAACCTCTCAAAATCATGAATTAATTATCAGTTCGATTGGCTATAAAACTGATACTGTGATGGTTCATTCGTCTGATTTTCTTACCATTTATCTAAAAACTGAGTCTTCAACCTTACAAGAGGTAGTTGTGAGAAGTGAAGCAAGCGTTATAGACCGTATGAGTCCAATTCATACTGAAATAATTACTACCAAAGCACTTGCCAAAGCTGCCTGTTGTAATCTTTCCGAGAGTTTTGAAACCAATGCGAGTGTATCAGTAAGTTATGCTGATGCCGTTACTGGTTCAAAACAAATCCAATTATTAGGTTTGAGTGGAAATTATGTCCAAACCAATACAGAAAACATTCCGAATATTCGTGGATTAAATACAACTTTTGGCTTAAACTACGTTCCTGGCACTTGGATAACTTCAATAGATGTTGGCAAAGGTGCTGGCTCAGTCGTCAATGGCTATGAATCAATGACGGGACAAATCAATATTGAACTACAAAAACCAGAGTTAGCAGAAAAACTGTACTTAAATACGTATGTCAATAGTTTTGGGCGTGGTGAAATCAATTTGAATTTAGCAAAGAAATTGAATAAAAAATGGTCGGCTGGTTTACTCACCCATGCTTCGACTTTGCAAAATCGTATTGATAAAAACGGAGATAGTTTTTTAGATATTCCACTTTATAATCAATACAATGTAATCAATCGTTGGAAATTTCAGAGTGAAAAAATGATGGCTCAGTTTGGCATCAAAGCCCTATACGAAGACCGTTTAGGTGGACAAACTAATTTCAAACCCGAATTACAAGGCTCTTCATTGGTTTATGGTTTTGGTAGCCAAACAAAGCGAGTTGAGTTTTTCAGCAAAACGGCAAAACTATTTCAAAGTACGCCCTATCGAGGTTTAGGTTTAATTTTGAATGGTACGATTCACAATAATCAATCATTCTTTGGATTACGCAATTATTCTGGTCGCCAGAATACGATTTATGCCAATCTGATTTATCAAGATATTATCAATAACACCAATCATCAATATAAGGCAGGTGCAAGTTATCTATTGGATGATTATAATGAAACATTTACAGGCATCAATCCTCGATTACGAACTGAATCAGTGCCAGGTGTATTTGCTGAATATACCTATACATATCCCGAAAAACTAACAGTTGTAGCAGGTGGTAGAGTAGATTTTCATAACCTCTATGGCACTCGATTCACTCCACGCATTCATGCTAAATATGACATTAGTAAATCGGTACATTTGAGAGCCAGTGCAGGAAAAGGTTGGAGAGTACCAAATCCCTTAGCTGAGAATTATGGTTTATTGGTGAGTTCAAGAGCTATTTCTATCGAAAATAACCTTCGCCCCGAAGAATCTTGGAATTATGGATTGAGTCTATCGAATGAATTTGAATTATTCGGGCAGAAAGCTTCTTTCGTTGTAGATGCTTACCGTACTAATTTTCAAAATCAATTGGTAGTAGATATGGAACAGGCGGGATATTTAAGTTTCTACAATTTAAAAGGTCGTTCTTTTTCTAATAGCTACCAAGCAGAACTAAATTTCGCTCCAATCAAGCGTTTTGATTTCAAATTAGCTTATCGTTGGTTTGATGTAAAAAATGATTTCCAAACAGAAAGCGGAACATTGGCATTAATGACCAAACAATTTCTAAACCGAGACCGTATCTTATTTAATATGGGTTATGCTTTGCCCTATGATAAATGGAAATTTGATTTTACTTGGCAATGGAATGGTTCTCGACGAATGCCAGCCATGTCCGAGCATTCGATGATGTCAATGGGTACAGGTACACTTACCACTGCACCTGCATTCTCAAATATAAATGCACAAATAACTAAGACTTTCTTAAAATGGGATATGTATGTTGGTGGCGAGAACCTCAATAATTTCACTCAGAAAAACCCAATTATTTCATCAAATGACCCTTTTGGAAGACATTATGATGCTGGTATGACTTGGGGACCAGTCATTGGCAGAATGGTTTATGCAGGAATGCGATATAAAATAAAATAACCAAAACATCGAAAATCATGACTTTATATATAAAAAATATGGTTTGCGACCGATGCAAAATGGTTATCGCAGACCTTTTCAAAAAAACAGGAATAACGGTCAAAAGTATAGAATTGGGCGAGATTGAAACATTAGATGAATTAACTCCCGAACAATTACAAACCATTGAGAAGAGATTGAGAACTGTTGGCTTTGAATTAATAGATGATAAACGCAAGCAAATTGTTCAGAAAATCAAAACGATAATCATTGAATTGGTACAAAACCAATCAGAAGTGCTAAAAAAAATCAATCAATCAGCTTATATCGCTGAAAACATTGGTCGAGATTATAAGTATTTAACAACCTTGTTTTCTGAGGTAGAAGGTACTACAATCGAACATTTCTTGATTATTCAAAAAATAGAAAAGGTAAAAGAATTTTTGGTTTATGATGAATTATCATTGAGTCAAATCGCCGATATGATGTTTTACAGTAGTGTGCAGCATTTATCTATGCAGTTCAAAAAAATAACTGGACTTACACCGAGTCATTTTAAACAAATGAAAGCCAATAAACGAATTTCTATCAATCAACTTTAAATAATTTTCAAAATGAAAAAAGTAATTTTCTCACTTCTGATTTTGGGTGTAGTAGCGTGTATGGACATGAGCAAGGTTCAACCTGAACAAAATATCAATTACCCAGCGGCATTTATTGTTAATGGAGAAAGTAGTACGCTATCAGTTATTAACCTCAATACAAATGAAGTATCTACAACAATTCAATTAACAGATGGTTCAAGCACTTCCACACACGGTGCAGGGCATACTGCAACGGCTGGCTTTTTAGCCTATCCCCACCATATTTATATCAATGCAGCAAAATCTCAAATCGCAGTAGCGGCACCAGGTGTTGATTTGAGTGCAGGTCACGCAGGAGGTACTCACGCAGGTACGGGAAAGATAGCGGTTATTGATGCCATAAAAGGCACTAACGTGAAAATTTTCGATGTCCCGATGTCCAATCACAACGCTGTTTTTTCGCCAGATGGAAAAGAGATTTGGACATCTCAAACCGATGGAAAAGTATTGGTTTATGATGCCACTACTTATGCCCTCAAAAATAAAGTAGCGGTTGGAAATGGTTCTGCCGAAGTTACTTTTTCTTATGATGGAACAGTAGCTTTTGTTGCAAATGGCGAGGACAATTCTGTTTCTGCCATTAGCCCTATAACTAAAACTGTTTTAGCAACAATAGCCGTTGGAAAAAATCCTGTTGGAGCGTGGGTTGGTGCTGATAATAGAATGTATGTAGATAATGAAGATGGGCAAACGGTTTCAATTATTGATGTAAAAACATTAAAAATAGTCGAAACCGTTACATTAGGATTTATGCCAGGTTTTGTTGCTTATCAAGCTGATATGAAAGAAATGTGGGTAACAGACCCCACCGCAGGAAAAGTACATTGGTGGACAAAAGGAGCAGATGGTAAAATGGCACGAACAGGCTCTTTTACGACGGGTGCGGGTTCTCATGCTATCGCTTTCAATGCAATGAACGCCTATGTTACCAACCAAGAAGCTGCCAGCGTATCAGTAATTGATGTAATGCAACATAAAGTTACTAAAACACTAACTGTTGGCTTAAAACCCAATGGAATTGTAATTAAACTTTAATTTATTTAACCTATTATTTAAGAATGTACAAGCAAATTAACCGTAGAGATTTTCTCGAAAAGTTAGGATTTGGATTAAGTTCTACCGTCCTAATGTCAAGTTGTATGGGTAATATGGATATGGGAGGCGACCCTGTTCCAGTCAGTGGTGATACTAATTTTAAAAACGCACTTAAAATTCCTGAAACAATCACAAGTCCGAGCAGTATGATTGCCCAAGTTGTGCAAGATACAGTCATGGACGGAAAAAATGCCAAGTATATTGGTTATCGTTCGGGCTTATTAGGACCAACTTTTAGGCTTCAAAAAGGAGCAAATTTCAATGTAAAATTCAGTAATCAATTAGCCGAACATACCAATATTCACTGGCATGGACTCGTAATTCCTGCTGAAATGGACGGACATCCCGACCAAATGGTAATGCCGAACGAAAATTTTAATTACCAATTTACTATTAATCAGCAAGCAGGAACAAATTGGTATCACCCACACCCGCACGGATTAACAGGAAAACAGGTAACACAAGGTTTAGCAGGTTTTTTCATCGTTGAAAGTCCCGAAGAAAAGGCTCTAAATTTACCTAATGGTAACTACGAAGTGCCTTTGGTTATTCAAGATAAACGCTTCAATACAGATGCTACTATCAAGTATAGCCCTACCATGATGGAAATTATGTCTGGCTATATGGGCGATAATATTTTGGTCAACGGTACTGCTTCTCCTTATCTAAATGTTTCAACTCGTTTTTATCGTTTTAGGGTATTAAATGGCTCATCAGCAAGGATTTATAATTTAGCTTTAAGCAATGGAGCAAATTTTTATGTCATTGGAGCTGATAGTGGAATGCTTGAAAAACCTGAATCTGTCAACTCATTGCTCCTTGCTTCTGGTGAAAGAGTCGATATTTTGGTTGATTTTACCAATATAGCCCTCAATACAGAAGTGTATTTGGAAAACAAAACCTTTACAGGTATGGGAACAGCACAAGGAACACAGGCATTTAAGGTTATGAAATTTATTGTCAATAAACAAGAAACAGATACTTTCAAAGTACCGAATAGCTTGATTCCACTTACCAAATTGAGTAATGCCACAAAGAATAGGTCTTTTGCTTTAACAATGGATATGGCAAATATGAGTGGTGGAATGCACAAAATTAATGGTAAAATATATAGTGCTACCCGAATCGACGAAACAGTTCCAGTCGGCTCAACCGAAACTTGGGAGTTTGATAATTCTACTGGTGATGAACCACACCCGATGCACATTCACGGTGTCCAATTTCAAGTCGTAAGTCGAACAGGTGGCAGAAATACCATTTTACCACAAGAAAAAACTTGGAAAGACACGGTTTTGGTTGCTCCATCTGAAAAAGTAAAAGTGATTGTAAAATTTGAACAAAAGGGAAAATTCGTTTTTCATTGCCACAACCTCGAACATGAAGACGATGGCATGATGCTCAATTTTGAAGTAAAATAGTTTTAAACATCAAAACAAACAATACAATGAAAAGGAGATTTTTTTTAACCACTGGATTAGCAATAATTGGTTCTTTGTCAATGGCAAATCTTCAAGAACCACCTGCAAAAGTTAAAATAAAAACATCGGCAATATGCGAGATGTGTAAAGAACGTATCGAAAAACAATTAGCTTTTACAAAGGGAGTAAGCGAATCCAACCTTGATTTAAACGACAAGGTTGTAACTGTAACTTTTAACCCTAAGAAAACAGATGCCAACAAAATCAAGCAAGCCATCAATGATGCAGGGTATGATGCTGATGAAACCCTTACCAATGACAAAAGTTATGAAAAACTCCCATCGTGCTGTAAGAAAGATGGCGAACCAATGAAAAACTAACATTCTTTTAACCAAAATAAAATTGAAATGAAAAAAATAGCAATCATATTATTTCTAAGCATTTCTCATTTGACAAATGCTCAAATTGAACTAAAAACACCACCTCCAAGCCCCGAAGCTGAGTGGAAACAAAAGGTAGGTTTTACAGATATTAGCCTCAAATATGAAAAACCGCTGATGCGTGGTCGTAAAGTGTTCGGTAACTTAGTAGCATTTGACCAAATTTGGCGTACAGGTGCAGGTGAAAGTACACGTATTACTTTTAGCGATGAAATAGAATTTGGTGGGCAAATAGTAAAAAAAGGCACATATTCACTTTTTACGATTCCGAATCCCAACGAATGGACGGTCATATTAAATACAGATACAACAGGACATGGAGCGTTCAGTTATGATGAAAAAAAGGATTTGTTCCGAATCAAAATCAAACCTGAAACGACATCTCGCACTTACGAATCTTTCTCAATTACCTTAGAAGATATTACGCAGTACCATACCGCAAATTTGTATGTCAATTGGGAAAACACTCAGATAAAAGTTCCGATTAAAAGCAACGCTGATGTGGTTGTAATGAACGAAATCAACAGAAAAATCAACGTTGAGAAATTAGAAGATGCCAAATTTTTTAGTGCTTCGGCTCAATACTATCTTACTAATAAAAAAGATTTGAAACAAGCTTTGGCATGGTCAAAGAAATCGGAAGAAATGATTGACGACAATTTTGTTTACGCCAATTTGACTACAAAAATCTTAGAAGAACAAAAAGATTATCCAGCCGCCATTAAATCTGCCCAAAAAGCAATTGACTTGGGTGTTAAAAAGAACATGAAAACCGCAGTTGCCAACTGGCAAAAGAAGGTAGAAGAATGGCAAAAAATGACAGGTGTAACCAACCCAGCCACAAGTCCAATGACTGCCGACAACCATGCTGAACATAGTGGCCATGATATGGCTACGATGAAAAATGAAAAAACACAAGCTAAAACCTCTTTACAACCAATATTAGATGCTTATTATGCCGTTAAAGATGCCTTAGTAAAATCGGATGCGGGTGCATCTGCCAAATTTGCAACTGCATTAGTAACCGCTATGAAAGCGGTTGATATGGGTAAAATGGAAATGAAGCAGCACATGGAGTTTATGAAAGTAAACACTAAAATTATTGCTGATGCTCAGAAAATTGCTGATTCAAATGATTTGAAGAAACAAAGAGAAACATTCCAAAGCCTTTCTGATAATTTCTATGTGATGGCAAAAGGCGTAAAACTATCAAGTGAGCCTATTTATCAGCAATATTGCCCAATGAAAAAAGCAGCCTGGTTGAGTAATGAGAGTGCTGTTAAAAATCCTTACTATGGTAGTTCAATGCTTACTTGTGGAAGTGTGAAAGATACAATTAAATAATTAGGAAAGGGGCGAATTGGAAAAATTTGCCCCTTTTTGCTAATAATTATATAATTCTTATCTAAGATTTTGTAACAATAAAAGTTGTAATTAAGCTGAAATTTGTGTCAGAAAACAAACATGAACAACATGACACATCAATATCAATTATCTGGCTTAACCTGCGATGGCTGTGTTGCCAAAGTAAAAAAACTTTTATCAAGCATAGAAGGAATACAATCAGTGGACATTAATCCTACAAGGGATGAAGCCACTATCAAAATGGAAAATCATATTTCCACGGTAAAGTTAAAATTAGCCTTAGAAGATTATCCAAAGTATCAAATTGAAGAAAAACAGAGAGCAACACCCTTAACAAAATCTTTTGAAGAAAGTGAAAAAACATGGTTTGAAACCTATAAACCTATTTTACTTATTTTTGGATACATAACATCAATAAGTTTATTGGTTCAGTTTAATAATAGTTCTTTCAATCTGATGCAATGGATGAATCATTTTATGGCAGGTTTCTTTTTAGTTTTTTCATTTTTCAAATTACTAAATCTGAATGGTTTTGTAGAAAGCTATCAGATGTATGATGTAATAGCTCGAAAGTTACACGTTTGGGGATATTTATACGCCTTCATAGAGTTAGGGTTAGGACTTGCATTTTTAAGCAATTTTCAACCTTACATTACCAATTTAGTAACATTGATAGTAATGAGCATTAGTATCATCGGTGTTTTACAAAGTGTTTTGAATAAAAAGAAAATTCAATGTGCTTGTTTGGGGGCGGTCTTTAATCTGCCCATGAGTACGGTAACTATCATTGAAGATGCTCTAATGATTACCATGAGTGGTGCAATGCTTTTAATGATGCATTATTAGAGTATTTATTTTACTAACAACAGTTTTACACCAGTTTAAACAATTATTACAATGAAAAATACAATCGCAATTCTCGCATTCTTTTTTATCGCTTCATTAGGTGTATTTGCCCAAAAAACAAAAGACATGATTGCAAAAGTTGATTATAAGGGGCATATCCATTATGAAAAAAAGCAAATCGGTTCGATAACTGCAAAAGGTGGTTTTGACAAATCGGGGAAGCCAATGACAATGGTTAATAGCAATGGAAATATAGTAGATGCCAACGGCAAAGAAATAGGGAAAGCACCTAAAAATGGGACATTTGTTTATTATAACAATGGTGTTGAAGAAAAATATACCATTGGTAAAGCATCACATACGGGTATGTGTGAGGTGAAAAATGCCAAAGGTGAAGTTGTTATGCTATTGCACAATAATTACAAACAACAAGCAGCCTGTGCCGTTCATTGTTTATACGAAAATCATTGTATGCCTTCTGATAAAATGGCAGAACATAAGTATTGAAATACATCTTATAAAAATAAATAGAGGTGAGCTAAATTCACCTCTATTTTAAGCATTTATGGAAAAACAAAAATTTATTCCCGCATTAGGTTATGATTTCTTGACGGCTTATTATGATTTAGCCATCAAATTGACAATGCCCGAAAAGAGATTTCGTAGGCTTCTGGTCGAAGAAATTAGCCCAAAACCAAATGAAAAAACACTGGAATTTGGCTTCGGTACAGCCCAAAATCTTCTTTTGGTAAAACAATCTTGCCCAAATGTTGATTTGCGTGGATTAGATATTGACCCCAAAGTAAAGGAAATTGCTAACTATAAATTAGCAAAAAATGCCCTTGAAATTCCGTTGGAATTGTATGATGGTGTTAGGCTTCCATATTCAGACAAGCAGTTTGATAAAGTATATAGTTGTTTGGTTTTCCATCAATTAGATGCCGAAACCAAACTAAATTGCTTGAAAGAAATTTTCAGAGTCTTGAAGCCTAACGGAATATTGATTATAGCAGATTGGGGAAAAGCAGCTAACCCAATTATGCGTCTGACATTTTGTTTTGTACAACTATTAGATGGTTTTAATACAACTAATGATAATGTTAGAGGTTTAATGCCATCTTTCATGGAAAAGGCTGGTTTTGATAATATTAGTGTTTCGCAATCAATTAATACATTTATAGGTACTTTTTCTTATTTTAAAGCAAGAAAAAATGAGGTTTTTAAAGTGAATTTCAAAAAAAATGTCGAGTAACTTTCTACTTATTAAAAATGTTGTCAGTAATCAATTAACAAAATAGAAAGTAATAAAAGAGATTATCCAGAAAAATGACCAAAATGGAAGGATGAAAAAAAGGTCTAACATATCTGATAGTGAGTTAGACCGCCTTTTCAGAAATGTGGCAAAGAGCCGAGTTATTATTTTTGAAGAAACTGCATGGGTTAGCATACAAAAAATATTAGATAGCTTATTTAAAAACAGATAATAAACGATTCTAAATCAATCAAAATATGAAATTCTTGAAATGGTTATTTAAAAAAATATTTATCAAAAAATGTTGTCAATAGTAATTTAATATTTAGTAACTAAAATTCAATGATAATGAAAAATCTAATGTTTTCAGCCATCGCAATGGCATTCGTATTTACCGCTTGTAATGCAAACAACAACAAAACAAGTGATACAAAGGCCTCACAATTAGCTTTAAGTCAAGAACAAGTTTATGCTTGCTCGATGCACCCCGAAGTAACAGGAAAAAAAGGAGATAAATGCTCAAAATGTGGCATGGAACTAACTGTACCTGTGAAAGAAACACCCAAAGCCACCACCGCCACTGCTCAAAAATCATCTGTCATCAGCGAGATAGTGAGTAATTATTTGGTTTTGAAAAATGCTCTAATCAAAGATGATGCCGCAGGTGCTGCCACCGCAGGTAAAGCAATTGTAACCGCAATGGCGAAAATTGACATGAAAAGTTTATCAACCGACCAAATGAAAGGCTACATGGATGTTGCTGATGATTTGAAAGAAAATGCCGAACACATTGGAGATAATGCAGGAAAAATAGCCCATCAAAGAGAGCATTTTGCTATGTTGAGTAAAGACGTAAATGATTTATTAAAAACCTTTGGTAATAGCGGACCAAAATTGTATCAGGATTTCTGCCCAATGTATAACAAAGGAAAAGGTGCATTATGGATAAGCGAAACCAAAGCAATTCAAAATCCTTATTATGGCAAGACAATGATGACTTGTGGTTCTGTAAAAAAAGAAATTTAATATGAAAAAAATCATCAAAAAAGTATTTCTTTTTAGCTCAATATTTTTTTTGCTGATGCAATTCTATCAACCTGCCCGAAATTCAGACAACGGGCAGGTTATGTCAATTCATTTTGCCAAAGTATATAATGTGCCTATCAAAGTACAACACATTTTACAAATATCTTGCTACGACTGCCACAGCAACAACACGAATTATCCTTGGTATTCTTATATGCAGCCTTCAAGGTTTCTGATGCAGTATCATATAAAAAAAGGGAAAGAGAATCTGAATTTTAGTGAATGGGGAAATTATGGAAAACGAAGGCAAGAAACTAAATTGGATAGAATAGCAAAACAAATAGAATCAAACGAAATGCCATTGGCATCCTATACGATGATTCATCGAAGTGCTAAATTATCTGAACAACAAAAACAAGAAGTAATCAATTGGATGCGGAAAACAATTGATAGCCTATCAACGGAATATTAAAATGCCAAATCATAACCTTATTTTACTATACATAATTCTTCATTCTTAACCATATAATACTATGTTCAATAAAATATTTCTGATGCTTTTTATCAGTATTTCCGCCTGTTATGGGCAACAAATTTTATTCCCAAATAAAGGGATTCAACCTTCCATTTGTATAGGCGAAAACGAATCTATCGAAATGGTTTTCGGGAAAGGTAACGCTTTTTATTACGCTTCTTCGATAGATAAAGGGAGCACTTTCAGTTCGCCCGTACTTGTTGATAGCCTGCAAGGACTACATTTGGGGGTTTCGAGAGGTCCACAAATCGCTTCTTCTCGCCTTTCTACGGTCATTACTTCGATTGATAAAAAAGGGAATTTGTATGCCAATGTACTCAATCATAAAACTGGAAAATGGCAAAATCGTATCACTATCAATGATGTACCCGAAATTGCAAAAGAGGGTTTCAATGCCTTAACAACTGATGGTAAAAATACTTTTTTTGTTATTTGGCTTGACTTACGAGGAGATAAAAAAAATAAAATTTTTGGAGCAATTTCAAAAGATGATGGCAAAACTTGGAGTACAAATAAACTCGTTTATCGTTCGCCCGATTCTACTGTCTGCGAATGTTGCCAGCCTTCTATCATAATGAAAGGAAAACAGATTTTTGTCATGTTTAGAAACTGGATAAAAGGTTCACGAGATATGTATGTAACGGCTTCAATGGACGAGGGGAATACCTTTCAACCAGCTATAAAAATGGGTAATGGCACTTGGAAGTTAAATGCTTGCCCAATGGACGGAGGTGGCATTTCTTTGAATGAAAACGGCAAATTAACATCTATCTGGAGGCGAGAAAATCAATTATTTATAACAAAACTGGGCGAACCAGAGCAACCGCTTGCCGTAGGTCGAAATGCCTCTGTTGCCACAAGCAACCAAAACACATTTATTGCATGGCAGAATCAAGGTAAAATTTGGATTAGTTCGGGGCAAGAAGAACCGTTAAGTTTGGGTTTAGGTAGATTCCCCAGAGTAATATCGCTCAATGAAGAACAAGCATTTTGTGTATGGGAAGATAATATGGCAATAAAAGGAATGGTTTTGGTTGGCAGTAAGAAGTAAAAAAAGTGGTAGCATACATTGAAAAAATGAAATTCTTAAAAAGGTTATTCAAAAAAATGTTTATCAAAAAATGCTAGTAGGAGATTACTGATAGCTTCTTTGCTTATACACTCCGATTAATTAAAGCACGAAAATGAACAATGATTTATCCAAAATAATTACGCAATACAAAACCGATACACAGAGTGTATTTAATACTTGGTTTATTGATAACGACCAACGCTTAAAAGCCTTTCGTACTATCCGAAGGGGAGTTTTACAAGTGGTAGAAGACATCAAAAACAAGACTTTTCCTAATGATTTTAAAGGAAGTTCCTTAGAGTTTGTCTTGAATTGTATTGCCGAACAAAAACAGGTTTTTGTGGGTGTTTCGCACCCGTTTTATTGGAAACCTAAATTAAGAATCCCAGATATTTACGAAAATCAAATTAACAAAACGGCTTTTGGGCAATTTCTTGAGAACTGTATCAATGCGAAATCTGAAGAGCAAATTATCAAAGAAATTGTACGATTAGATGGTCTCAAAATCAAAGGTTTAGGGCCAGCCGTTGGAAGTATTTTGTATTTTTTACACCCAACTTTATTTCCTCCGTTCAATACTGCTATTGTAAATGGTTTCAATACTTTATTTTCTGACAAAAAAAAATTAGGGTCTTGGTCAGAATACTTGAAAATTAGAGAAATTTTGATTGAAACCAATCAAAAACATAAAGCCGAATTATCAAACGACTTAGGGGCAATTGCAGGACTTTGTTTTGAAATCGGAACACAAAAAATGCTCATTGGTAATGATGAGTATTTGAGTGAAGAAGAAAGAAATAAATTAGAAAAAAGTATTGAAAAACGCCAAAAAGAAATCAGAGAAGAGAAACTGGAAGAGAACCTTCATTCAGAAATGCAATTTCATTTATTGAAAATCGGTCAAAGTTTAGGTTATGATGCTTTTGTAGCATCGAATGACCGTTCGAGGTCTTATGATGGTAAAAGTTTTTCGTTTATGAGTCCTGATAAGTTTCCTACTATTGATTGCGACAAAGATACAGCAAACACCATCAAATTGATTGATGTTTTATGGTTCGATAAAGGTACAAACAATGTGATTTGTGCATTTGAAGTAGAAAAAAGCACAAGTATTTATTCAGGAATTTTACGATTAACTGACTTGTCTTATTCAATTGCGGATGGTGATGAAATCTTTTATTTAGTTGTTCCAGAAAGTCGTGAAAAAGATGTGGTTATGCAGCTTTCTCGCCCATCAATCAAACAAATTAAAACTCCCATCAAATACATACTATTTACTGAATTACGCCAAAATTGCGACGCACTTTGTCGATTTGGCGATAGCCATAGAATCATGGAAAAAATCTCAAGGACGGTATAAATAAAATGAAAAAAGCTGAATTTCATAGAAAAACTCGTAAAACTCATCGCTGGATGGGTGTTATCTTAGGTATCCAATTCTTACTTTGGACAGTTGGCGGACTTTATTTTAGTTGGTCAAATATGGATGAAGTACACGGCGACCATCAAAAAGCCCATATTCATCCACTTGAAGCAAATTTGAGTTTGGTAAATCCACAAAACATTATCTCTCAAATCAAAGCAAAAGATAGTATCAACTATATTTTTGAAATGCGTTTAGTTCAAGTTTTAGGTGAGCCTCATTACCAAATCATATACTCGAAAGAGCATGATAGAGGAAAAAAGATACAATTGGCCAATGCTCAAACTGGCATTTTGCGTGCTGCCCTGTCCAAAGATGAAGCAGTTAATATAGCAAAAATTAATTTTTCAGATGATGCCACTGTAAAACAAATAGAATATTTAACCACAACCAATGGACATCATGAATATCGTGAAAGCCCATTACCAGCGTATGCAGTAACATTTAATCATCCATCTAATACGACCGTTTATGTTTCAACCGAGTTGGGGACAGTTCAGAAGTTCAGAAACAATAAGTGGCGAATTTTTGACTTCTTATGGATGATGCACACAATGGATTATCAAACCCGTGATAATCTTTCTAATTGGCTTTTACGAGCTTTCTCAGTATTTGGTTTATTAACTATTTTTTCGGGATTTACCTTATTTTTTGTAAGTCAGAAACCAAAGAAAAAAATCTAAATTTAACAATATGAAATTATTATCATTTTCTTTTCTATTTAGTTCGATTATTGTTTTTGCTCAACACGAGCATCATCAGCCCACTACTTCTCCAAAAGAAACAGCTTTGCCAACAGTTCAGGTACAATCATCGAAACAAAATTATGTTCCCAAAACTGTTCGGTATGATTTATATGTAAAGGACACCATCGTAAATTTCTCTGGAAAAGAAAAACGAGCTATTGCTGTAAACGGACAAATCCCGATGCCAACCCTCACTTTCACTGAGGGCGACACTGCCGAAATTTATGTTCATAACGAACTCAATGAAAGCACTTCATTACACTGGCACGGTTTGTTTTTACCTAACAAAGAAGATGGTGTGCCTAACTTGACACAAATGCCAATCAAGCCACACACAACGCACTTGTATAAGTTCCCTATTATTCAACATGGCACACACTGGTATCATAGTCATTCGGGTTTGCAAGAACAAATCGGAATGTATGGCTCATTTATTATGAATAAAATGGACGAGCCAACAATACCCACAATACCAATAGTTTTGAGTGAATGGACAGACTACAATCCTAATAATGTGCATCGAATGTTGCATAATGCCACAGATTGGTTTGCTATCAAAAAAGGAACAACCCAAAGCTATGGCGAGGCAATCAAGCAAGGTTATTTTAAAACCAAAGTAACCAACGAGTGGAAACGAATGAACGCAATGGATGTAAGCGATGTATATTATGAAAAATTTCTAATCAATGGTAAGAATGAAAGTCAGCTTTCACAATTCAAAGCAGGAGATAAAGTACGTTTGCGAATTTCAAACGGTGGAGCTTCAACGTATTTTTGGCTAAACTATGCTGGTGGAAAAATAACCATAGTAGCCAATGATGGTAATGATGTAGAGCCTGTGGAAGTTGATAGGCTGATTGTTGCAGTTTCGGAAACGTATGATGTAATCGTTACTATTCCAGAAGATAAATCTTATGAATTCTTAGTAACGTCCGAAGACCGTACAAAGTCTGCCTCATTATTTTTAGGTGCAGGAAGTCAAGTAAAAGCCAAACCGATGCCCAAACTCAAATATTTTGAGGGAATGAAAATGATGAATGGCATGATGAAAATGAATGGTGATTTGGACGATATGGGAATGTCAATGAGCCTCAATCAGATGGATATGAATGTAGTGATGTATCCAGAAATTACAGGGGAAGCGAAAAAGCACGATATGAAAAATATGAAAATGGACGATATGAAAGGACATGAAATGAAAATGGATGAAGCACAATATAATAGCAACGGACTTTCAGATATTGTTACGTTAAACTATGCGATGTTGAAATCACCTACAATTACCAATCTTCCCAAAGATGCACCAGTCAAAGAATTACGTTTTGAGTTAAGTGGAAATATGAATCGCTATGTTTGGAGTTTGGACAATAAAGTAGTTTCGGAAGCCGACAAAATTCTAATAAAAAAAGGCGAAAATGTGCGAATTGTGCTATACAATGGCTCAATGATGCGACATCCCATGCACTTGCATGGGCATGATTTTAGGTTATTAAACGGTCAAGGCGAATATGCACCACTAAAAAATATTGTAGATATAATGCCTATGGAAACTGACACCTTAGAATTTAATGCCAATGTAGAAGGTGATTGGTTTTTTCATTGCCATATTCTCTACCACATGATGAGTGGTATGGGTCGGGTTTTTACTTATGAGAATCAAGCCGCAAATCCTCTTATTCCTAATCCTAAATTAGCACAAAGAAAACTTTTTGCCGATGATAGAAAATTTCATTTGATGGCTGAAAACGACTTTGCCACCAACGGAAACGATGGAATGTTGATGCTACAAAATACCCGTTGGAGTATCGGTACTGAATGGCGACTGGGTTATAATGATATGCACGGCTATGAAACAGAAACTCATATTGGGCGATATATTGGTAAGATGCAATGGTTTATGCCATTTATTGGATTTGATTGGCGGTATAGAAAATTTGCAATGGATGAAGTGGAAAAAAACATTTTTGGGCAAACTAATACCAAAAATAACCGTAGTTTATTGAGTTTAGGTATCAATTACACTTTACCAATGTTGGTGCGTTTGCAGTCAGAAGTATTTACTGATGGCAATGTTCGTTTTCAATTATCAAGAGAAGATATACCAATAAGCAAACGCATTAGGGGGATGTTCATGGTAAATACTGATAAAGAATATATGGGCGGATTTGATTATATTTTTTCAAGAAATATAAGAGGAAGGGTTCATTATGACAGCGATATGGGTTTTGGAGTAGGGATTAGTTTGAATTATTGATTAAAAATCAATAATGAACATAAAATCTCCTGCTGTTTAATAGTTATAATTATAATCAAAATTTGGGAAGAATTAATCACATATTTCAATCGTTACAATCCTTTATGATACTTTCCCAGAAATAGAAAGGGTATTCAGAAAGATATTTGGTCCCATTACAATGTATTGCTTCTTATTATTGCATCACTCAAGTGAGCCTTAGCCGCATCAGAGGCATACGCTGATTATCTATCTTATGTTAAATTTTGCTGAACTGTTAAAAAAATACGCCCAGCATTCTTTCGGTCTTCTTGGTTGATTCTATTATTTCATTTATTTTATTCTGTTTAATTTTTTGAAAAACCATTTTAAAAATTTCATTTCAAACGGGTCACATTTTATGCCCCGCCATTGGGTTTGTTCCTTTTTTAAAAAGGTATTCACTTTGTAGTAAATAAGCACCTGAAATGACCACTAAATCACCAGATAGTAAGCCATTTTTTATTTCAATAAAATTATTAGCTTCAGCACCCACTTCTATCATTTTACTTTTAAATGTATTGCCGCCTGTTTTTATCCAGACGGTTGCACCTTTTGAATCTCGAATGACAGCATCAATCGGTAATCTCAAAGAAGTCTGTTTGCCAGTATTAATATAGACATTAGCGGACATGCCTGGCTTTAGTTTATTGTTTTTATTGGGTATTGAAATGCGTAGTAAATTAATCCTTGAATCAGGTATTATTTCAGGATTCACAAAACTGATTTTGCCTTGAATGGCTTCATTTTCAAAGGGCGGAACACGGACAATTATAGCCGTATTGGACTGAATTTGAGCAAATTGTGTCGTAAAAACTTGTGCTTCTGCCCATAAAGTAGATAAATCAGCTAATTGAACAATTGTACCGCCTTCCATCACATTATCGCCTTGTTGAACATTTAAAGCGGTGATGTAACCTGCGTTTGGACTGTAAAATGTGGTTGTGATATTGGCTTTTCCCGCTTGTTCCATCTGCGAAATTTGCGTTTCGCTCATGCCCCACAAGGTCAATTTATGTCTGGCACTTTTTATCAAGGTATTAAAATCAACCATAAGATTGTCGGCAAACACTTTTTGCCTTGATATTGCCGATAAATATTCTTGTTTGGCATTGTTGAGTTCTTCACTGTATAGGTCATAGAGTTTGTCGCCTTTGTTAATATAATCGCCTATATTTTTAAAATACAATAATTCTATCCTGCCCATGACTCGTGAACTGACAGCCGATGTTTTTGTCTGGTCAAAATTTAAAACAGCCGTTAAAACTGTTTGATTATTCATATTGCCTATTCGCAGGGTATCTGTTTCTATATTGCCTAATTGAATTTGTTGGTCCGTCAACTGTATTTCATCATTCTGCAATGTCTTAGTCACATCGCTATTGGCAAGATGTTCTTTGTGTTCCACCTGTTTTTTATCAGTACAGGCGGTTAAAAGAATGAGGTAAAATAGAGGTAGATATTTCATCATTATTTAATTTTAATAAAACTTTCACTGTCCATTAAATAACTGGCATTTACCGCTATTGAATCTTTTTCAGATAAACCTGTAAGCATAAGGATTTTGTTATTAACTGTTATGCCCGTGGTTATTTTTTGGGCAATAAATCCATCTGCCTGTTTTAAAAAAACAATTTTATTTATGCCCAAAGATGTAACAGCTTCTATTGGCAACCAATACGCATTATCAGTATTTAAAGTTAAAAGACCTCTTACTTGGCTACCAATAGGTAGCTTTAAATCACTATTATCAAAATAAACACGTACCGTTGTTGTGTTATTTTCCTTTCTGTAAAAAGGCTCTATAAAATCAATCCGCCCTTGAAAAGAACGTGTAGGAGCTGTTTCAGGTATTATTTTTACGTTTTGCCCTTTTTTAACCAAGCCTTGTTTATCGGTATAAATATTCAATGCTACCCATGCTTTTGCAGGATTGTAAATGGTAAAAAGATTTTGTCCACTTTTAACATACATGCCTTCTTTCAAATCTAATAATTCAGAACTCGGATTAATGTTACCCATAGTCGGCATTGTAGTTTGGGCGTTCATATTATCGGTTTTGCTTGTTGCATTGTGCAAATGCCCTTTGTAATTGCTGTAAATACCGATAGAATAAATCGCTACTTTATATTGAATGACATTCTGCAATTGGTCAAGACTCATGCCTAATAACAACAACCTATCTTTTGCCGCTTGAATCAATGAGGTATTATCGGAATCGTTGGTAAAAAGGAAAAGCAAATTTTGTTGAGCCGTTAATAATTCGGGGCTGTATATATCCATTATTTTTTGTCCCTTTTCTATGGGTTGATATTTGTAGCGGACATATAATTTTTCAATGCGGCCACTTATTCTCGCCGCTATTGTTCCAATCATTCGGGTATCATATTCCACTTTGCCAATTGCATTTATGTCAATAACTGCCTTGTCTTTTTTAATGGTCGTTACAGGAATAGACGATATAACATATTCATTTGTGGGTTTTAATAAGGATTCTAATTGTACATTATGCACATTCTGAACGGTATGTCCTTTGTGGGCATCGGGCATTTTTGATGTGTCGGGTTTGTTCATCTCCATTTGATTGTGTTCACTGTGTTCATCAGGCATTTTCATTGTATCTGGTTTAGTTGTTTCAGATTGGTTGTGTTGTGTATGGTCTTGCTTTTCACGACTGGTACATGCCGTAAAAAGTAGTATCGTAAAAACGAAGAGTGTGTATGTATAATTAACTTTCATTTATTTTACGGGTTTACATTTATTTTATCTCTAAAATACGTTCAAAAGCCACTTGAATTAATAACAATTGTTGCACTTGATTTAAATACTCTATTTGAGTCATATTAAGGGTTTCCCAGGCATCAAATAGCATAAACAATTCTTCCGTATTTTGTTGATAGCCCAATTGCATGGTTTTATAGTTGTTGGTTAAGGCAGGAATAATGTTGTCTTCTAAGAGTTTAATTTGCCTTTTTTTTACTTCAAATTCTGTCCGCATCGCTGCAGCCATACCTGTTAATTCATTTATGACCATTTGTTTTTGAAATCCTAAAGCTTCTTTTTTCCACCGCAGACTTTCTATATTGGCTTTATACATTGGGGCAGACCAACGGGCAAACGGAATTTTGACCATTGCCATTGCTGTAAATTGTAAAGGTTGCCCAGCGAGTCCTATCATGTTTTCAAAGCGAACACCATATTCTGGTTTTAATTTAGACTGCTCTACATTTTGTTTTAATTCGGTTAAATTTATTTCTCGGTCAATGGCTTTAATATCACTTCTGACATTCCCTATTTCAGTACTGTCTAATTGAAAATTGGCGAAATCTTTAATAAAATAAGTTGTATCAATATCAAAAACGGTGTTTTTATCTCTATTCATAACCGTATTAAGGCTAATTCTTTTTTGCTGAATGTCGTTATCCAACATCAATTGCATGCTTTGTAGATTGCCCAATGCGGCTTTTGCTTTATAATACGCACTCAATTTTCCCATATTATTCTTATACAAAAGTTCCGCATTTTGAATCATAAAGGCCAATAGTTTTTCATTTTGACTTAAAACCTTGCTTTTCTTTTTGATAATCATCCACTCATAATAGTTTTTTTTTGCTTCTGTTATCAAATCATTGAGTACCACATTCTTTTTCTCTTTTTCAACTGACGACATGGATTTCATATATTGAAATTCCGCTTCTAATTTTGATTTATTAGGCAGCATTTGCTGGGCAGCAATCATGAATTGCCCCATACCCATTTCGCCCATTTCACCTCGTTTAATATATTTTGGGTTGTAGGGCGTCATAAAAAAACCTGCCCCAACCTCAGGTGGCATCCAACTTTTAGCACCTTTCGCTGCTTCATCCATTGACCGCACATCGGCATCATACATTTTTAAAGTCGGGTGGTTACTCAAAATGGTTTCTTTGATATTTTCCAATGAAACCACTTGGGCATTTGCAGTACCTGCTATGAATAAAAGGTTGATTATAAATATTTTAAGATTCATTTTGTTAATCTTTATTTTGCAAAACACATTTCTTTTAAACACTTTTTTAAAAAATTACCCCTCAGTTTTTTAGCCCAAAATCAATCACTAAATTCTGCAATCACTAATTTTCTATTTTTCTTTAATTCATATTCTCGCACCAACGCATACAAGACGGGCAATACAATCAGTACAAAAAGCGTAGAAGTGACTAAGCCAAAAACAAATGGTATGGCAATGGGTTTCATCACATCGCTTCCCGTACCTGTTGCTAAAAGGACAGGTAAAAGACCAATAATGTCAACGAATACCGTCATTAATTTGGGTCGTAATCTTAAAGCAGCACCTTCGTAAATGGCTTCTTCAATGTCTTCATTTTGTATTGGTTTGTTAGCTTGTTCGTTCTTTTTTACCCGATTGAACAGTGAATTATTCAAGTAAACCAACATCAATACACCTGTTTCAACCGCTACGCCAAACAAAGCAATAAAACCAACGGCTACTGCAACTGAAAAATTGACATGAAAAAAGTACAATGAATAAACCCCACCCACCAAAGCAATAGGTACGCTCGACAAGACAATAAGCACCTCACGGAAGGTATGAAAAGTGAAATAAAGAATAATTGTAATAATGATTAAAACAATAGGCATCAATACTTTTAACCGCTTTTCTGCCCGCACTTGATTTTCATATTGGCCACTCCATTCAATAAAATAGCCTTTTGGTAATTTTTGAATCTGGCTTTCTAACGCCTTTTTTGCATCATTCACTGTGCTGCCCATATCCCGTTCTCTGATGTTAAATAACAATGTACCCCGCAACATTGCATTTTCTGAATTAATCATGGGCGGTCCTTCGGCAATAGAAATATCGGCAACGGCAGATAGTGGAATAGGCCCAACATTACTCGTCACCAACAATCCTTTTAATTGCTCGATATTACTTCTAAAATCTTGTGCAAAGCGGGCATTTACAGAAAAACGCTGCCTTCCTTCAATCGTAGTGGTAATATTCATGCCGCCAATTGAAGATTCTATAACCATATTGACATCATCAACACTTAATCCATAGCGACCTATTTCTTCTTTTTTAATCTTTATTTCAACATATTTGCCGCCCACAATCGGCTCTACGTACAAATCTTTAACCCCAGCCACTCCGACTAATCCTTTTTTTAAGGCTTGTGATAATACATTGATGGTATCCAAATTTTGCCCATAAATTTTCACACCCACATCGGTTCTTATACCCGTAGAAAGCATATTGATACGGTTAATAATAGGCTGTGTCCAACCATTGACGACACCGGGAATTTGCAATTTGCTATTTAATTCATCAATCAATTTGTTTTTAGTCATGCCTTTACGCCATTGAGCTTGAGGTTTCAGTAAAACAATGGTTTCAATCATGCTAATAGGGGCGTTGTCGGTGGCGGTATTTGCCCTGCCCGCTTTGCCAAGAACATTCTCGACTTCAGGTACTGATTTAATGAGTTTATCTTGTACTTGCATAATACGTTTGATTTCTGAATTAGAAATATCAGGCATCGTAACTGGCATGAAAAGCAATGAACCTTCGTCTAAGGGCGGCATAAATTCCGAACCGACTTTCATTATCAAGGGAATACTGGCAACAACTAATAAAACTGACAATGCAATAGTCGTTTTTTTCCATGCAAGACATAAGCGAATTACAGGGTCATATAGCCAAAGGAAAAAACGAGAGACTGGATGTTTTTTTTCCGAACGCATTTTTCCTTTCAATAACATAGCCATTAAAACAGGCACTAAAAAAATGGCAACTAAGGCAGACCCAATCATGGCAAATGTCTTTGTTAATACCAATGGTGTAAACAACTTATTCTCTTGACCTTCTAAAAAAAGGATGGGTGCGAAAGAAACCAGTGTGATTAATATAGAATTGAATACCGCTTTTCCAACTAATATGGAGGAGCTTTCTATCCGTTTTACCCTTTCTTCTTCTGAAATTAAGGGTAATTCATCTTTATTCTGTTTCATCGGCAATAGATTTTAAAGCATTTTCAACCATTACAATACCTGCATCAACTAAATCGCCTACTGCCAAAGCCACACCTGCCAATGACATGATATTGGAAGTAACATTAAACCAACCCATCATAATAAATGAAATTAAGACACTTAAAGGAATGGTAACAATCACAATTAATGCACTGCGAGCATGTAAAAGAAAAATAAAAAGCACAACAGCTACCACAATTATTTCCATAATAACCGCTTCTTTTAAAGTGGCAATAGTGGCTTCAATTAAATCAGAACGGTCATAAGCTATATGAAACTTGACCCCAGGTGGCAAACCTTTTTCAACATCTATCAATTTTATTTTCAATTTATCAATCACATCTTTGGCGTTTTCACCGTAACGCATCACTACTATACCTCCTACTTTTTCGCCTTCTCCATTTTCATCAACAATGCCTAATCGCAATTCGCCGCCCATTTGAACGGTAGCAATGTCTTTAATTCGGATTGGAATTGACCCCTGCGTTTTCAATGGAATTTCTTCAATGTCTTTTATTTGTTTGATATAGCCTACACCTCGAATGATATAGCCCATATCAGCCATTTCGAACTTTCGACCACCCACATCGTTGTTGTTGGCTTTTACTTTTTCAATAATATCCATCAATGGAATATTGTAATAACTCAATTTATGCGGGTCAACCACAATCTGATACTGCTTTTGAAAACCCCCGAAAGAGGCAACTTCACTGACGCCTGGCGAAGTTTGCAAAGCGAATTTGATATACCAATCTTGCAAAGCACGCAACTCACCTAAATCATAATTAGGGGCATCTAAAGTGTACCAAAATATATGACCTAAACCTGTTCCATCTGGCCCCAAAGTGGGTACAACCCCTTGTGGCAATAGCCGTTGAGCATAATTCAATCTTTCTAAAACCCTTGTTCTTGCCCAATAAATATCAACATCATCTTCAAAAATGACAAAAACGAAACTCATTCCAAACATCGAATTAGCCCTAACACTTTTAATCTTTGGAATACCTTGCAGATTGCTCACCAAAGGATAAGTCACCTGGTCTTCCATAATCTGCGGACTACGCCCCATCCATTCTGTAAAAATAATCACTTGGTTTTCCGACAAATCGGGAATGGCATCAACGGGCGTATTTTTAACCGCATAAATGCCATAAGCGGTAATCGCTGCCGCAATTAACAATACAATGATGCGGTTTTTTAACGACCATGATATGAGGTTGCCTATCATTTTTTAATACGTTTTAAATGGTAAATCTTTACCCATAAATATAAAAGCATTTTTAAGCGTTTATTTATTTGATTTGAATAGTTTAAGAACCTTTGCCAATTGAACTGTCACCATAAATGAAAGACCAACTGCAAGAATAACCACCCATTCGTTTAAGTTCATTGGTACAATATTCAATGCTTTACGCACAAATGGTATTTGTAATGCAGCAAACACAATAATAATATTTACCAAAATCGAATACCAAACATATTTATTACGCATCACTTCCGACTTAAAAAAAGTACCTGTTCCCATATTAAAAACATGTAAAAGCTGACAAAGAATAAGAGAAAAGAACAAGATGTTGTTGCATAGAGCCGTATCCCAAACATCATTTTTATGGTACAAATAATGATTTATCAAAACACCTGCGGTACAGACGCTTGCCATGATAATCGCATAAAAAAAGATTAATTTCCAGCGATTTTTATCAATAATGGGTACAGAAGCCTTCAAGGGTTTCAATTTCATCACATTGTCACCTCCTTTTGTTATCCCTAAGGCCAAAGCTGGCAATACATCCGTAATGATATTTATGAAAAGTATTTGAAGTGGCAGCATTTGAAAGTGCAAATTCATAACCGCTGCAACAGCAATGACTAATAATTCACTCAAATTGCAGGACAATAGGAAAGTGACAAATTTTTTAATATTTTCAATAATAACCCGTCCTTGTCGGATAGCCACGACAATGGATTTGAATGAATCATCTTTTAAAATCATGTCCGATACTTCTTGTGCGACTTGCGTTCCACGCTGCCCCATAGCAATACCAATATCTGCCTTTTTTATGGCGGGTGCATCATTAACGCCGTCGCCTGTCATACCGACAACATAGCCTTTTTCTTGAAAAACTTTGACTAAATCGAGCTTGTGTTGTGGATTGACTCTGGCAAATACATCTGTATTCAGCCATTTCTTTTTTTCCTCTTTGGTCAAATCTTCAAAGTGTTTCATTTCTTTGCCAATCATTACCGCTTCACCCGCTTCTGTAATGCCCAATTGTACACCTATATATTGTGCCGTAGTCGGGTGGTCACCCGTAATCATCACCACTTTAATGCCTGCCATTTTGCATTCTTCAATGGCAGCTTTTACTTCAGGTCTTGGTGGGTCAATCATGCCTATTAAGCCTATAAAAACAAGACTATCAGTTGATAAAGTAGTTTCAGTCTTATCTTTACGATAAGCTATGGCAATCATTCGATGACCAGAAGCCGCAAATACTTCTGCTTCTTTTATCCAATAATCTTGTTTACTCTTATCCATCGGCACGGTATCATTTTCCAAAATATGTGTGCATTTTGGCAGCAACTCTTCCAAAGCACCTTTGGCAAAAGTGATATATGAACCCTCGTGTTCATGTAGTGTTGCCATGATTTTTGTTTCGCTTGAAAAAGGAATTTCGTCTTTTTTATTAAATTGGGTGCGTATTGCGGTAATATCTCCGCCTTGTAGTTGGGCAAATTTTAATAAAGCAATTTCAAGTGGGTCGCCTATTTCTTTTGTTTCATTATTAGCTATTTCAAGATTTGCGGTATTGCATAAAATAAAACCCTGTGTGATTAATTTAACTTGCTCTTCATTACCTTCAAAATCAGCATCTTTTTGCCAATTTACTGAGGGGGTCTTAATCAGAACCACTCCCATTTTATTTTGGGTAAGCGTACCTGTTTTATCCGTGCAAATCACATTTGTACCGCCTAATGTTTCTACGGCGGATAGTTTTTTAACAATCACATTGTATCTCGCTAATTTCAACATACCTTGAGCCAACGACATTGTTACCACAATAGGCAAACCTTCTGGAATAGCCGCTACCGCTAAAGCAATGGAAGTTTCCAACATTTCCATAAATTTTTGCCCATTTAGCAATCCTGCGACAAAAATAAGCACGACCAATCCCACCGTTATTTTAATCAACTTTTTACTAAACACCTCTAATTTCTTTTCTAAAGGCGTAGCGGCTTGGTCTGATAAATGGACTAAACTGGCAATTTTGCCTAATTCTGTTTGCATACCCGTTGCACAAACCAATATGTAAGCATTACCTTTAAAAACATAAGTTCCTTTGAAAACCATATTGGTACGGTCGCCTAAAATCGTATTTTCGGGCAATACCCCCATTTTTTTTTCAACAGAAACGGATTCGCCTGTCAAGGCAGATTCATCAATCAGGACTTGTGTGGAACGCACTATTTTACCATCTATGGGAATCAAATCACCTGCATCTACAAATACAATATCACCTTGCACTATTTCTTCGGCATTGATTTCAGTCAACTTTCCCTCTCGCAATACTTTTGCAGGAACAGCCGCCATTTTTTTCAAAGCGAGCATAGAGACTTGGGCTTTAAATTCCATATAAAAACCAATAGCCGCATTAATAAATATGACGCAAACAATGGCAGTTCCATCCAACCATTCTTTGAACCAAAAGGACATACCCGCTGCAAAAAGTAACAATAAAACAATCGGGCTTTTGAATTGACTGAATAAAATCTGAAATGGACTGATGGGTTTTTCTTCGTTGATGGTGTTTAGTCCAAATTGTTCAATTCGCTCTTTTACTTGAATTGGGGTCAATCCTTTCTCCACATCACTTTTCAACGAAACAGTGGCTTCTTCAACTGTAGTTGTATGAAAAGTGAAATTAGTGAGGATGTTTTCCATAGTAAGTTGAATGATGAATCAATGTCGTTTAGTTAAGCCTTTTTTTAATTTTTTTCAAAGTGCCATCGGCACGACCAGCATAATAAAACTGGATTTAAGCCGAATCGTCGGACTGCCAGTTTAGAAAGTTGCCCATCCCTGTCGTCTTCACATCTACCCAAATATAAGATGGGTTATTAAATGGAAATTTTCTGAATAGCTTATTTGCTTTTAATAAATGTTGATACCGATTGCCACGCCCTGACAACAACTATGAAAGCTTTCCCATTTATACGTACATCTTCCCGACTTCTTACTCATCTTTAGTTTTCTGCTCAACTTTGGTTTCAGCTTCCGGAATCCCTTTTTGCGTTTCTTCCCATTCCTGCACAGCCTTAACTTCTTCACGACCTAACTCCTCGTATAATTTGTGTACCCTTGTAACTATCTCAGGCGTTAAGGAAGAAGGCATATCAGTAGTTGCCTCAAGTTTAGTCTGGTCTTTTGTTTCAGGTTTAATTTCAGTTTTTGACTCTGCTTTTATTTCGGGTTTTGCCATAGTATTTACATCATCTTCAGGTTCGGTTTTTTCTTTAGAATCGTCTTTAACTTCAGCCTTAGATTTATCCCCCATTTCTGATGTAGGCTCTTCTTTTGAGTCAGATTTTGCCTCAGCATCAATCTCATGTTCATGATCTGCTTTTTCTTTAGAATCGTCTTTAATTTCAGATTGAGGTTTATTTACCGCTTCAGATTTAGGATCTTCCTTTGTTTCAGTTTTGGCATCACTAATCAATTCAGGTTTTTGTTCGTCATTGTTTTTTTCACCAGAGCCATTCTTTACTTTTAACAGACTTGCATTGATGGCAACTACAATTGTACTCACCGTCATTAAAACCGCACCCATTGCAGGGCTTAGCAAAACCCCCTGCTTATACAACACACCTGCTGCCAGTGGCAATGCAACTACATTATAGCCCGTAGCCCAAATTAAATTCTGTATCATTTTACGGTAAGTAGCTTTGCCAAATAAAATGAGGCTCACAATATCTTTTGGGTTGCTGTTTACCAAAATAATACCAGCGGTTTCTGCAGCGATATCACTACCGCTGCCCACTGCTATGCCAATATCTGCCTGTGCCAATGCTGGTGCATCGTTTACCCCATCACCCGTCATGGCAACAAATTCTTTTTTGCTTTGCAGCTCCTTTATTTTTTCTAATTTTTGGTCTGGTAATACTTCTGCATAAAAACTATCCAGCCCTAAAGTTTCGCTTACACTTTTTGCAACTTTATTATTATCTCCAGTTAATAATATTGATTTGATTTTGTTTTCTTTTAAGGTTTTTATTGCTTCTGCAGATTCAGGCCGTATTTCATCCGACAATGCGATGTAGCCCGCTAATTTATCATTCACCATTACAAATACAACAGTTTCCGTATCGTTGGCAGCAAAGCCTTCAGGTATGGCAATGTTTTTTTCTTTTAAATAACCCGGACTTACCACCAATATTTTTTTACCTTCTACCGTAGCTTCCACACCTTTACCAGTAATCGCTTTAAAATTTTCTGTTGCAGGAATGGTGATAGCTAAATCTTTTACTTTTTGTAAAATACCAGTTGCAATAGGATGTTCAGATTGTTGTTCCAATGCAGATGCCAGGCGGATAATTTCATTTTCATTTAATTCCTTTTGCAGCGAAATAATTTTTGATACTTCAAATTTACCTACGGTCAATGTTCCTGTTTTATCAAATACAATGGTGGTTATTTTTCTTGAATTTTCGAAAGCTGTTCTGTTCTTAATGAGTAAGCCATTTTTTGCTGATAAAGCAGTTGATTTTGCCACCACCAAAGGTACTGCCAACCCTAAAGCATGAGGGCAACAGATAACAATTACAGTTACCATCCTCTCCATGGCAAATGCTAAAGATTGCCCTGTTAAATACCAAAATAAAAATGTACTGATTCCTGCTACGATGGCTATAATTGTCAACCATTTTGCAGCCATGTCTGCCAGTAACTGAGTTTTAGATTTTGATTTTTGTGCATCGTCCACAAGTTTTATAACCTGCGACAGGTAAGAATCTTTTGCGGCATGAGATACCGTTACTTTTATAGAGCCATTTCCATTTATGGCACCAGCAATTACTTTTTCTCCCACCACTTTTTTTACAGGTTTGCTTTCGCCGGTAAGCATACTTTCGTTGAGGTAACTTTCTCCTTCTAATATTATCCCATCGGCTGCCACTTTTTCGCCAGGCTTCACTAAAATAATATCTTTCTCCTTCAGTGTTTCGGTCTTTACATCATGCACCATATTAGGCATAACCATGTGTGCATCGGCAGGCATTAATTGCACCAGTAATTCCAGTTCTTTAGATGCACCTGCTATGGATTTCATTTCTATCCAATGCCCTAAAAGCATTATGAGTATTAGTGTGGAGAGTTCCCAGAAAAAATCCATACCAGTTAATCCAAAAACTATTGCTACACTATATGTATAAGCAACTGTTATGGCAAAGCCAATCAAAATCATCATACCAGGGCTTTTCGTTTTTACCTCATCCACAAATCCTTTTAAAAAAGGCCAACCGCCATAAAAAAATACAACTGTTGACAAGGCAAACAAAATATATTGCGAACCTGTAAATTGCCAATTTACTCCCAAGAACTTTTGAATCATCATTGATAAAAGCATGATAGGAACAGTAAGTATCAGCACTACATAAAACCGATTTTTAAAATCAGCTATCATCATGTTATGGTCGTGACCTTCCATACCCATTTTTGGGTTGCTGCCATGTTGCATTTTACTGTGATCATTTTACTATGGTCCATTTTTGCATCATCTTTTGGTTCCATTTTTTTGTTGAATTATTTTTTAATACATCCATAAAGCGGCATTTGCAATAATTCCCATATTAAGATTTAAAAAAAATGCAAAAACTGGTATTATTAAAATTAAGCTATTGATGGCACTCTTATAAGTCGCTTTTTTTGCAATGTCATATACAGTATCGCAATTAAAATCAAAGCGATTACGGGAAATAAAAAAATTATAGGTTTTAAATTATTCATTTGTTTAAATAAACCCTTCCCGCCTAATTCCTAAGGACTCATTTGTTTTACGTATTGAGTTTTCCGCCTTTGTTTCAAGACCTGTCAAAGCTCGAATAGCATCTATAGTTTCAGGAATGACAATAGCCTGATTGTCAACCAAATAAGCATAAAACAATTCATCTCCTACCACTTTTAGCATATCCTGCCATAGTGCGACCTCATACATATCGCCGTATGGACGATTGAGCGAAAGCATTAATTCCTTAACAGTGTTATTGGCTGTAAGCCCATCGGCGTAATCAATAAATGCCGTGCGGCTTGATGTACCAAAGGCTGCCAAAACTTCTTCTTTTGTTGCTTTTTTTGTGAGTTGAACATTCCAATAGTGCAAGTGACTCAATGTTTCGGGTACTTTTACGGCAACTGTTAGCACATCCAATGAGGGGTCAACGGTTTGAGCATCGGGACCTTGGTGGCTTGGAATATCTTGTTCTGGCACGAGTGTATTCATTATACCATTAAGATGACTTTCCCAAGGGTCAACGGCTCGCCGAAGTAATGTACCTCTTGCTTTACCCAATAAGCCAGCATTTTTGAGGGCAGTAAGTGTTCTGACAATTGAAGTAGTATTGCATGAAACAACTCTTGTTGATTGAAGCCCCAAAGCCGTTGCATAATTATTTTCTGCACTAAATGAATGTCCTGTTGTTTCATGTTTTTCACCACCTTGAACAATAAATTTCAATCCTGCCTTTTTATACAATTCAATGTTTTGTGCTGCAATTTTCTTAGGGGTGCAATCCACTATTATATCGGATATTTTTATAAGTTCGGCTAATGTTCCCTCCGTAGTTATGTTATTTTCCATCATTTGCTTTTGAAAATTGATGTCAAAAGCATAAACAGGATAATTTTTTCTCAAGGCTATCTTTATTCGCCAATCAAAAATGACATCACAAACACCTACAAGTTCCATGTCTTCTTGTAGTTGAACGGCATCAGCCACCCGTTTTCCTATTACACCGTATCCATTAACGGCTACTTTTATTTTTTTCATGTTGTTATGATTTATGCAATCGTTATATTCTTATCTAAATAGACATCTTGAATAGTGTTCAATAAATCTACCCCCTCAGTAAAAGGGCGTTGAAATGCTTTTCTACCCAAAATTAAACCCATTCCACCTGCCCGTTTATTGATAACTGCTGTGATAACCGCTTCTTTTAAATCACTCTCTCCCGAACTTTCACCCCCACTGTTAATAAGCCCAACACGTCCACTGTAACAATTAAGTACTTGATAACGGGTTAAGTCAATTGGATGATCAGTCGTTAGTTTTTCATAAACAAGTGGGCTTGTTTTGCCTTGTTTTGTCGCTAAATAACCGCCATTATTGGTCGGCAATTTTTGTTTTATAATATCTGCTTGAATCGTTACGCCCAAATGATTCGCTTGTCCTGTTAGGTCGGCGGATGTATGATAATCAACACCATCTACCTTAAAAGCATTGTTTCGAGTATAGCACCATAAAATAGTTGCCATACCCAATTCATGTGCTAATTGAAAAGCCTCTGCAATTTCTTTCAGTTGTCGTGTACTTTCTGGACTGCCCCAATAGATAGTTGCACCCACTGATACTGCCCCCATATCCCAAGCGTTTTTAACTGTTCCAAACAGCGTTTGGTCATAGCGATTAGGGATGCTTAGTAATTCATTGTGATTGATTTTGACAATAAAAGGAATTTTATGGGCATACTTACGGCTCATAATCCCCAAAACACCAAAAGTTGAAGCAACCGCATTGCAACCGCCTTCAATGGCGAGTTTAATGATATTTTCAGGGTCAAAATAAAGCGGATTAGGCGAAAAAGCAGAACCTGCACTGTGTTCAATGCCTTGGTCAACGGGAAAAATACTACAATACCCCGTTCCGCCTAACCGTCCATGACTTAATAAGGTTTGCAAACTGCGAAGCACTTGATTGTTGCGATTACTATTAAGCCATATTTCCGAAACATGATTTGTTGAAGGCAGATGAATCGTATTTTTTTCAATAGTCGTACAAGTATGGCTTAATAAATAATCCGCTTTGTCGCCTAATAATTCTATGATTTTTTTATTTTTCATTATAACTTTCGTTTTATTGGGCTACTACATTTCCTGTAATATTTCAGCCTTGAAACCTGCTTTTTGAACAATGGATTTTACATCATTTGCTTCCAAATGCTCCGTTTGAACTGTAAGCACTTTTTGAGGGCTAATGGTATCCACTTCCCATTTTTTAATGTCTGGATTGGCATTTAAAAAAGGCGTTACTGATGCAATACAGCCACCACAATTAATATTTGTTTTTAATTTTATTACTTTCATAATTTGCTTTTTTATTAATTTTACAGTTGAATATTTAAGCTGTTACACAACAACTTGCCTTTCCTTCTTTTGTATTAAGCATTAACTCTTTTAACAATGCAGAAAGGCTGACAGAGGCATACGCAATTAGTTCATCGGCTGCACCATAATAAATGTACAGCGTGTCTTCAACTAAGGTAGTCCCAGTTGGGAAACACACATTATTGACTTCTCCTTTTAGTTCCCATTCTTCTTCGGGTTTAAATAAAGGGTAAGGCAACCGTGCAAGCTCCATGTGTGGATTTTCCAAATCAAGCAATGCCGCACAGGCAGAATAAACATATCCTTCTACAGTATCATAAACTGCATGATAAATCACTAACCAGCCGTTTTCGGTTTCTATCGGTGGACAGCCACCACCTATAAAACTAACTTCGTGGTCATATTTGGGGGAAAGCACTATATGGTCATTAAAATCAAGAAAGTAGCGTTGCCAAAACTCAGTATTAAGCTCTTCTAAATTATTTACTGCAACGATTTGAATATCTGGCTTTATGCGATGCAGGAAGTATAATTTACCGTTTATTCTTCTTGGAAAGAAAACTACATCTTTATCATACACCAATACTTTTTTACCCTGCTTTCCAAGTACACCCGCTCGTTCATTGTAACGGTGATATTTTGTATGAATGATACATTTACATTCAGCGAGACGACTGAACTCATCGTAAGAAATCTGCGGAACTATTAATCCCTTCTTATCGAAATGCTGTAAATCTTTTGATACAGCTAATGCTCCCAAAGCATTTACGCCGTCATAAGCGGTGTAAGTCAGATAAAAAAGGTCATCAATCTTTGTAATACGTGGGTCTTCTACGCCAAGTGATTCATAGTCGAATTGTGGAAAAATTACAGGTAGGTCATAACGTTCTACAATCGAAAAAGGGTTTTTCAATTTGCAATAGCCAATACTTGAATGATTGTCTTTACTCATAGCTCTGTAAAAAAGATGAATAAAACCACCATCGCTTATGACCCCAGGATTTAAAACACCCGCATTTTCAAAACCGAGCGTGGTTTTCTCTAAGAGAATGCCTTCCTTTTTAACCGTTATCATCGTTTATTTTTTTTGCGAGAAACTTGATTATTTCGCCGAATCACTTTCAAGCATTGTTTTCTTCTGCTGATATTCTTCGTTGGTGATTTGACCAGAAGCCAATCGTTTCTTTAAAATATCAAGTGGCGAATCCTTCTTTCTCCGCTGACCAGGAATATTATATGGTGTAGCAAATATCCAAAAAAGCATTACAGCCCAAAAGAACCACCAGATAAAGTGCATCCCCCAAAAATGATAACCGTTGTACATTTCCATAGTTTTTATTTTATTAATTTGAAAAAAATCTCTTTGCAAAACCTTATTTATGAAGTTCTTGCGAAGAAAATTATGCTATTACGTCTTACAAGCCTCAGCACATTTTTTACACGCTTCCATACAAGCCTTGAAATGGTCGCCGTGTTTAGCAAATTCTGCTATACAAGCCTCACAGCTTTGAACCTCTGCCACATAAGTCACAAATATCT
>NZ_JAYWCU010000050.1:0-17699 GCF_043780375.1 Emticicia sp.
TTTCGAGTGGAACATCTTTTTGAGCATTTATATCAAGTCTTTCTTGTTCTGGATTCATGATTAACCTCCTGTAGAAAACCCTTCAAAAACAGTCATGCCCCCATCAATAAACATACTACTTCCTGTGATATAATCGGAGTCGTCGGATGATAGAAAAACGGCTAATTTGCCAATATCACTTGGTTGCCCAATACGGTTATATGGAATCAAACTCATCAAGCTATTCAATGCTTCGGGTGTTTCCCAAGCGGCTTTATTGATTGGTGTCTGAATCGCCCCTGGACAAATGCTATTGACTCTTATTTTTTGGCTACCATATTCTTGAGCAAGGCTTTGCATAAGCATTTTGATTGCTCCTTTAGAAGATGCATAGTTGGCATGGCCTCCCCACGGAATAAGCTCATGTACTGAACTCATACAAATAATTTTGCCCGTAGCCACTGAACGTTCAGGCACTGGACCACGACGCAAAAACTCTCTAATAGCTTCTCTGGCACACAAAAATTGTCCTGTAAGATTTATATCAATCACCAATTGCCATTGAGCTAAGGTCATTTCATGAAACTTGGCATCACGTTGTAGCCCCGCATTATTGACCAAAATATCAATTGTACCAAAAGTTGCTATCATTTGATGAAACATCGCCTGCACTTGGTCCTCTTTACTTACATCTGCCTGAATCGCAATGGCATTGCTACCGAACGTCTTTATTTTCTCCACAACTGCATTTGCTGCGTCTGAATTCGACATATAATTTACCACTATATTTGCACCTGCTTCGCCCAATGCGATAGCAACACCCTCGCCAATACCCGAACTTGCCCCTGTAACGAGAGCCGATTGACCTGCTAATTTTTTCTCTGCCATTTGTTGAAGTAGTTTAATTTTTTGAAGAGTAAATGCTGTTAGAAAGATAGCCAATCATTTATAATGTAAAAGTAGGCATATAGGGTAAAAATGAATTTAAAAGTAAATTAAATGACCATTAAAATCTAATAACAGCTTTAAAATCAAGCTAAAATCTTTGCCATTACACCTTCTTTTAAAGCATAACTTGAAACTCTAATTCGTTGAATATCAAACATTTGAATTACAAATCGAATCAAACACATTGCTACCACAATCATATCAACTCGTAGCTCAATCATTCCTGCAATTGTCATTCGTTGAGTATGATTTTTAAATAAAAGTTCATTATAAGCTCTATAAAATTCATTCATTGAATATTCAAAACTCACTTGTTTTGCATCAGGCAAAACACCATTTTCTTTCATAAAAAACATATCAATCAAAGTATCAAACGTACCTGATGAGCCAATCAAAACTTTTGGAGCATATTGATGACAAGCATTTGTTAAAGGCAAGAGTTTTTCGCGAAAAAAGTCGTCCATCGTCTGAACTGAACGCATCGAAATTGGGTCAGATTTCATAAATTTATCCATCAATCGCTGACCACCAATCTCGAAACTTTGTTTCCAGAAAATCTTTTCGTTATTACAAATAATAAACTCTACACTCCCACCGCCAATGTCCATAATCATCGATGTTTCTGGAATATCCATTGCTTGTTTTACGCCCAAACATATCAATTCTGCCTCTTCATCGCCTGAAATTACTTGAATTTTGATACCCGTTTCATCAAAAACTCTTTGCACAAATTCGTCTTTATTTCCGGCACTACGAATGGCACTTGTTCCCATAGCAAAAGTTTTTTCTAAGCTAACTTCTTGCCTATCAATTACTTCTCGAAAATATTTCAACACTACCAACGCCCGCTGAATTCCTTCTTCTGAAATAACTCCTTCGCTTATCCCGCCTTTGCCAATCTTAGCAGGAATAGATTCTTTGAAAAGAACTTCTTTTCTCTCAACAATCAGCAAGTGGAAAGTATTTGTACCTAAATCTATTATGGCAGTTTTCATAAATAACGTAAGAATATTTTTTTGCAAATGTAGCCATTTTCGATTTTAAACCTTAAAGGTTTGAAAAAACCTTGTAGGTTTTATGCGAGAAACCTTGAAAATTAAAATATAATTTCTTATTTTTGCAACCCCAAACAAAAGGAGGTGTATTTTTATGTTAATAATCAACGTCAAAGAAAACGAGTCAATTGATAAAGCCTTGAAACGTTTCAAGAAGAAATTTGAAAAAACGGGTGTATTGCGTCAACTACGCAAGCGTCAAGCATTTGAAAAACCTTCAGTAGCACGTCGTAACGAAGTTATTCACGCTACTTATGTAGGACATTTGAGAAGCAATGAAGAAATGTAATATTGCGAAGGCAATCTAAATTGTTTCAGACAAATATTGCAATGTAATATATTTTAAGCCATATTAGCAGTTCAAATTTTATAATTAAACAATTAAAACTAATTGTTTACTGTAAATTGACAACTGATAATATGGTTTCTTATTTTCTACAACATATACAATACGAAAAACGCCTCAGCCACCATACCATTACGGCTTATGAGGGTGATTTGAAGCAATTTTCTCTTTTTCTTCATTTTCAATACGAATTCAAAGAAGCAGAAAAGGCTGATTTTCAAATGATTAGGTCTTGGATTGTAAGTATGGTTGAAGAAAAAATAGAGAACCGAAGTGTTAATCGCAAAATCGCTACTTTACGAAGTTATTATAATTTTCTGCTCCGCCTAAAGGTCATCACGACCGACCCAATGCTAAAAATAAAAGCATTGAAAACCGACAAAAACCTCCCAAAATATATTGAAGAAAAACCAATGGAAAACCTGCTTGATGAGATTGAGTTTTCCAATGATTTTGCTGGTTTGCGTGATAAATTGGCTCTCGAACTTCTCTACGGTACTGGAATGCGTTTGGCAGAATTGATCGGGCTCAAAATCTCAGACTTAAATCTTTATAATAATACGCTGACGGTTCTCGGGAAAAGAAACAAACATCGCATTATTCCGATGAATAGAACACTGGCGGAAGCAATAAAAAACTACTTAAAAACAAGAGATGAAGTAGCCCAAGATGCTACTAATCATTACCTTATCATTACTGATAATGGCACGCAGGCGTACCCAATGTTTGTTCAGCGTTTGGTAAAAAAGTATTTATCAATGGTTACATCGCTTGAGCAACGCAGTCCACACGTACTGCGGCATACATTTGCTACGCATTTGCTCAATCGTGGAGCAGATTTGAATGCCATCAAAGATTTATTGGGTCATTCGAGCTTGGCAGCTACGCAAGTTTATACCCACAATTCGATAGAAAAATTGAAGAAAGTATTTGAGCAGGCACATCCGAAGGCGTAGGATTTTAAGTAATTGCACGATATTTAACCTCTATAATCTTACAATGAAAACCTACCTTTACACTATTTCAATCATTATTGCAGCTACTGTTGCCTATATTTTCCCTCAATATTTTATTTCTGTCGGAGATTTTCAGCTAAAAGAATTGATTATTCCTTTACTACAAGTCATTATGTTTGGCATGGGTACAACCATGAGTTATGATGATTTTGTTGGAGTTATAAAAATGCCAAAAGCTGTTATTATTGGTTTATTCTGTCATTTTATTATTATGCCAATCTTAGGCTTTTCGATTGCAAATGCTTTTAATTTCCCACCCGAAATCGCCGCAGGTGTTATATTGGTTGGTTGCTCACCAAGTGGTTTGGCATCAAATGTAGTATCTTATATTGCGAAGCAAATGTGGCACTCTCTATCACTATCACTTCGTTTGCTACACTTTTAGCACCAATTCTTACCCCTTTTTTGATGAAAATACTTGCAGGACAATTTATCGAAATTGATTTTTGGGGAATGATGATTGATATTCTTAAAATGATAATTGTTCCAGTAATTATCGGTTTTATATTAAACAAAATCTTGAAAGAACGTGGTGCATGGTTACAAAAACTTCTACCCATAATATCAATGGCTGGTATTGCCTTTATTATTGTCATTATCACCGCAGCAGGGCAAAAATCATTGCAAACTGTTGGATTGGCTTTAGTTTTTGCTACTTTTTTGCATAATATTGGAGGTTTTATATTGGGTTATTGGGGAGCAAGATTATTCAAACTTCCTGAGCAAGATTGCCGAACTGTTGCTATTGAAGTAGGTTTACAAAATGCGGGTTTGGCTTCTGGTTTAGCAAAAGCTATGGGAAAAATGGCAACAGTCGGGCTATCTCCTGCCCTATTTGGGCCAATTATGAATGTAAATGGTTCACTTTTAGCAAGTTATTGGAGTAAGAAAAAACCTTAATTCGCTGATTGCAACCGCATCAGCGATCCAGTTCGCTCAACCACCGAAGAATAACAGTTATATTTCGGTACCTGAGCGGAGTTGAAGGCATCGAAATTTACTTCAACTTCGCCACATTGCTCATGATGCTTTCATTTTGCAGTCGGTCAAGGGCGGTTACTACATAAATATATAATTTCTCTCTGTTGAGGGTTTTGTCTGGGCAACTCAAGATTCCTTCGTTGCGTACAATTTGTAAGATTTTAGCTGGATTTTCGAGATTTATTTGTTCGTTTTCATCAAAACGATAGACCACAAATGCTTGTACTTCGTCGCCATCTTTTGGTAATGTTGCAGGTAATTCCCACGTAATAGACACCCCTAAATCAGCAACTTTTTGAATCTTTACATTCTGCGGAGCATTGGGTGGAATCTTATCTTTCCATGGCATTGTAGGCATTAAAGCTGGGTAATAGTATAGTTTTCTCAAAGAATCACTGACCGATAACTCGTTGTTATTCAATGATTTAGCACTAAAAAATATACTTCCAGCAATTTGTGGTTTAGTCCGATTATAACGAATCTGACGTGAAATTTGATTTCCTTTCTCCCAGCCGATTTCCTTACTTCCTGCTTTCACTCGATATGCACCATGACCGATATAAAGATGTCGCCCAAAAGAGTTTTTTATCCACCAATCGGTCATAACTTTATAAGGTACTTTTTCGAACTCAAAACTAAAATAAATCTGGGGCGTAATATAATCCAACCAACCTTCTTTAACCCATTTACGAGTATCGGCATACAAATTATCATACGAAGGTTGCCCACCCTGTGTTGCCGAGCCAATTGGGTCGGTCGAAGCATTTCGCCAAACGGCCGATGGACTTATGCCAAACTTTACTTTTGGTTTTTCTCGCTTGATGGCTTCGCTCACATTTTTCACCACTAAATTAACATTATGTCTTCGCCAATCTTCAATATTTTTAAAATCATCATTATACCTTTTGAAAGTTGCTTCATCTCGAAGTTTTTCGTTCGGTTCGGTATAAGGATAAAAATAATCATCAAAATGAATACCATCAACATCATAATTTTGCACGATATTCACTACAATATCAGTAATATATGTTCGTACTTCTGGAATGCCCAAATTGAATAATTTATAGCCACCATAGCTCAAAAACCACTCAGGTTTAGTCTTCGTAATGTGGTTATCAGCAATACTTTTTGAGACTTTATGAGCTCCTCTGTTCATATTTAGCCAAGCATGAAACTCGAGTCCACGTTGGTGCGATTCCTGAATCATAAATGTCATTGGGTCGTAATAGGGGTCGGGAGCTTTGCCTTGTTCGCCTGTGAGCCACTCCGACCACGGTTCTTTGCTTCGGGCATAAAAAGCATCGGCAGCAGCACGAACTTGCACCAAAACGGCATTCATACCATAGCTTTTTTGTTTATCGAGCAAGGTTCTAAAATCTTGTTGTTGAACCTCCGAACTCAATCCTTTGCGAGAAGGCCAATCAATATTATCAACGGTTGCAACCCAAACAGCACGAAACTCTCGCTTAGGGCCAATTGGTTTTGAAATTACTTGCTGTGTAACTTTTTTACTGCAACCACTCAGGAAAGCATAGATTATTAGGCAAAAAGTAGCTTTTTTGAAGTACATCGAAATACTATTTTGTAAATTTTGGTCAAAATTAGAGAAAAATTTAACCCAAAGGTTATTTTTTGTTACTTTTGCTATGTTCATTTAGCTTTTAGCGATTAGCTTTTAGCAATTAGCTTGAAAAATTATAAGAAGAACGGTGTGTTTTAAATTAAAAACCAATCACCAATTCTCAAAATCACTCATTTACTAAATCAAAACGGGCGGCGTTCCGCTTCACTAATTATATACTGTGAAAGAATACGGAAGTAACATTCAAAAATTAACAGACTATATTGTTAGTCTGCCTGACCGTGAGCAACGCACAAAATATGCACATATTTTGATTGAGTTGATGCGTCAGATTCACCCAAACATGCGTGAAGGAATTGATTATTCAAAAAAACTTTGGGATGATTTATATGTCATTGCCAATTTTGATTTGGATGTTGATAGTCCATTCCCTCCTCCTCCGAAGGAAATATTAGGTAAAAAACCTATGACTGTTCCTTATAACCAACAGCAATTGAAACACCGTCTTTATGGTCGTAATTTGGAATTATTGGTTGTAAAAGCCATGATTACCCAAGATTATGACGAGCGTAAAGCTTTTGTTTCGTACATGGTGCGTTTGATGAAAAGCTTTTTTCAAGTTTGGAACAAAGACACCATCGAAACCAACGATTGTTTGCAACAAATTCTTGAACTTTCTGGATTTAAACTTCAAAAAGAAATTGACGACCTTCGCCGTGATGGTTTGATGGAATCATCGCCAAGAGACGGTAGTAGCAACCGTCAGCGTTCGCAACAAAACCACCCCCAAGGCGGCAGTCAGTTTAGAGATAATCGTGGTGGTAACGACCGTGGCGGTGATAGAAGCAACGACAGAGACCGTAATCGTGGCGATAGAAACAATGTCGATCGCAACAAAAATTTCAGCGGTGGTTTTAAAACAAGCAGCGACCGAAATAATACCCGTAACGATAGAAATAACAATAACCGAAGACCGAGATAAGACTCTGAATTCTGAGTTCTGAATTATAAAAAATCAAAACTTAGCAATTCTGAAACTCTGAACTAAGAGTCGAAAACAGTTCATATAATAAATAACTCAGAATCGCACGGGCAGACCCCGTATGAACTCAGAACTCTATAAAATGGCATCTTTTAAAATAACAGGAGGAAAAAAACTACAAGGTGAAATCGTTCCACAGGGAGCAAAAAACGAAGCATTACAAATCGTTTGTGCGGTCTTGATGACAAAAGAACCTGTTACGATTCATAATATTCCAAATATCCGTGATGTTAACAAACTCATGGAATTGCTCGAAGACATGGGCGTACGTCGTAGTAAAATAGGCGAAGGCTCATATCGTTTTCAAGCTGAGGAAGTAAATTTTGATTATTTCGAAACCGAAGCCTATAAAGAAAAAGCTGCTTCGTTGCGTGGTTCAATTATGCTTTTAGGGCCAATGTTGGCTCGTTTTGGCAAAGGGAAAGCTCCTCGCCCAGGCGGAGACAAAATCGGTCGCCGACCTTTAGATACGCACTTTACGGGTTTCCAGAAATTGGGTGCAGAGTTTATTTATGACCAAAATGATGCTTTTTATACTGTTGATGGCTCAAGACTAAAAGGTGCGTATGTTTGGATGGACGAGATTTCGGTCACAGGAACTGCCAATGTTTTGATGGCAGCAGCAATGGCCGAAGGAACGACTACCATCTACAATGCCGCTTGCGAACCATATCTTCAACAGCTTTGCAAAATGCTCAATAGTATGGGTGCAAAAATCTCAGGTGTAGGCTCTAACTTACTCACTATCAAGGGAGTAAAAGAATTGCATGGTTGCGAACACACGATGCTTCCTGATATGATTGAGATTGGAAGTTTCATTGGGATGGCTGCAATGACACAATCGGAGATAACGATAAAAAATTGTCAGATTCCTCAATTGGGGATTATTCCTGATGTGTTTAAGAAATTGGGCATTCAGATGGAATTCCGTGGTGATGATATTCATATTCCTGCTCAAAAACACTATGAAATCAGTTCGCTAATTGATGGTTCGATATTGACGATTTATGACGCTCCTTGGCCAGGTTTTACGCCCGATTTGATTTCGATTATATTGGTAACTGCCATTCAAGCCAAAGGTGCGGTATTGATGCACCAAAAGATGTTTGAAAGTCGTTTGTTTTTTGTTGATAAATTGATTGAAATGGGTGCTCAAATCATTTTGTGCGACCCACACCGAGCCAATGTGATAGGGCTAAACCGTGAGCATAATTTGAGAGGTATTCGCATGACGTCGCCTGATATTCGTGCAGGGGTTTCGTTATTGATTGCTGCCATGTCGGCCAATGGCGTGAGTGTGATTGATAATATTGAGCAAATTGATAGAGGCTACCAAGACATTGACAAACGCTTAAATGCGATTGGAGCAGATATTGTGAGAATTTAGTTAGTCAACTGACAACAGCCAATAGTTAACAGTATTTTTTAACTAATTGATAGTCAGCCACTTAATAAAGTAAAGATTTTTGTGTAAGTTTATTTACAATAAATACTCAAAAAATATTCGTTTTTTTTTGCAATAGTTTTGGATTTTAAACTTAAAATTTTACCTTTGCACTCCCAAAGCGATTTGCCCGGATGGCGGAATTGGTAGACGCGTTGGTCTCAAACACCAATGAGGTTACACTCGTGCCGGTTCGACTCCGGCTCCGGGTACGATAAAAGTTCATAACAAATTGATTATCAATGAGTTATGAACTTTTTTTACTTTTGGGGCACAATTAAGGGGACAAAAATACAAATATTTCACATTTTTATCTTTTAAATTAGCTACTTTAAAATATTAAAATTGAAAACTTGATAGTTTACTGCTTTCAAAATATTAGCAACTTTCATTGTAAATTCATTGTCTCACAACAACAATTAAACGAACAGAAAATTATCGAAACGACAGGATGACATATAAACTTAACAGCGGACTTTTTTTCGATGTGACAGCCCAACGCTTCGTGTTTTATTTTTTTTTCCGACCCGCACTTTTTTAAAAACAATTTTAGCCAGCCGCACAAGTGGCACATTTGGTTTTGCCCCGACACACGAAGCCCATGCTTCGGCAAAACCCATATAGCCACTTTTTAGCCAACGCACCGACATAAAAACGTAAATTAGCGAATTCATATAAATGACGAAATGAGTAAAGAAAATTCAATAGACCAGTTAAAGTTTTTCCTCAAAGAAATGTTCCAATTCAACGCCAATGACTTGGACTTTGGGATTTACAGAATATACAATCTGAAACGCAAAGAGATTGAAAACTTCATTGACGACAAAGACGAACAATGTCTTGAACCCATCATCAATAAAACCCTTGAACAGGTTAGCAACATTGAAAAGCAGGTTGAATTGACAAGCCTTACGACTTATCTAAAAAAATTCAATCAGGATAGTTTGGTAAACGACTCTGCGGGAAACTTCAAAGAAATTCAAACATTGATTGAATTCAGTAAAGACGATTCAGAAAAAGAAAACCTTACTATTGCTCTTACTGCTTCAACAAAGGAATTCAACATTACAGACGAGATTAAGGATAAAATCTACAACCACATTCTCGGCTATTTTGAAATGTATTATTCCAATGGTGATTTTGGCTACAACAACCGAAGCAGAAGCCTTTACAAAGTGCCGTATGAAGCCGACTATGATGGCAACGACACAATGTTTCACTGGAAACACAAAGGCAGTTTATACATTAAAACAGGAAATTCATTTAATGCCATCAAGTTTAAACTAAAGCATCTTAACAAAGAATTTGAATTGCGTTTGGAAACCAATGAAGATAGCACAAGCGAAGAAGTTGCACGTAACAATAACAAAGACACCAAGCTAAAACACTACAAATTCAACCGATTTGAAGAAAAAGAAGGAATTACCCGCATCGTATTCAATCTTTCTGATGCATCAACGACCAAAGCTGATTTATTTAAATCATTGTTCAAAGACGTTTTTGAAGGTGAAAAAGAAATTGAAAACTACCTATTTGCTGAAGGTAAACCTGTTTTCAACGATTTAAAAGAGGATTATGACAAAGTACTTGATGGTAGTGTGAAAGGTATTGGAGCGTTGAGGGTAAACCGTAAAACCTTGCTCAACAAAGTGAACAAAAATTTTGAACGGGGAAACAAAATTGAAATCATCAATGAAAGTGGACAGGAACGCTTTTCTGATGAAACGATGGAAACAATTTATAACATTGACCAAAAGCTGAACAGCTTTTATATTGGAAATGACAGCGATTATTTCATTCACGAAAACTTGCAGGAGTTTTTAACGCAGGAGAAAGAACGCTACATCAAAAACCATATTCTTAGCGACCTGAAAAGTATATTGGATGGTAAATTAGACAATACTACTTTGATTATTGCCAAAGCATTTGAATTGGTGAGTAGTCGCATAATTGAGTTTTTGAGTTCCATTGAAGAATTTCAGAAGCAACTCTTCACAATGAAAAAGAAAGTGGTGGAAAGCGAATACTGCCTTACCATTGACAACATTGACGAGAAATACTACAAAGAGATTCTTGAAAACAAAACCCAACTTACTGAATGGGAAAACCTGTTTAGTGTAAAAGTAAAAAACCTTGACGACTTGAAAGCCCAACTTACATTGGTTTTAGATACCAAATTCTTTAAACAAAAAGATGGTAGCAATCCTTTTAAGGACAAGATACTTGCTGAGATTGAAAACTTAGACGAAAGAACAAATGGGCTTTTGATAAATTCAGAAAACTATCAAGGACTTAATACTATTTCAAACAGATATAACGGCCAAGTGAATTGCATTCATATTGACCCTCCATATAACTCAAATACAAGCGGTTTTCTTTACAAAAATCACTTCCGTCATTCAAGTTGGATTAGTATGATGGAAAACAGATTGTCGCTTGGTTTCAGTCTTCTTTCTAAAGACGGTGACTTGCTTTGTCACATTGACGAAAATGAGTATGAAAATTTGCATCAATTGATGAATCTATACAAAATTGGAAATGCAGGAACCCTTATTTGGGATAAACGAAATCCTATGAATGGTGGTAGCGGTCTTGCACTACAACACGAGTATGTATTATGGAATACCAACCGAACCTCAGCAATTAATTTCAGAAATGAAAATGCCATTGTTATGCTCAAAATGGCAGATAAATTAATTTCTGATGCTGGTTCTGTATCTGATAGCGTTAGAAAGAAATTTTCTAAGTGGATATCGAGTAACAAGGATTTGACTGGTGGTGACAAAGCATATCGCTTTATAGACGATAATGGACAAGTATATCAGAGTGTAAGTTTACGTGCACCTGAACCAAGAACTGATGAGAAATTTTTTCAACCATTAATTCACCCAGTAACCAAAAAGCCTTGTTCAGTTCCGCCAAATGGATTTTCACGAACTCCTGAAACTCTAAAAAAAATGATGGATAATGATGAAATCTTATTTGGTTCAGATGAAACAACACAACCAAGACAAAAGGTTACTCTAAATAGTGAAGTAAAAAAGCAAATGCCCTCTGTTATACAAGATGCAAAAAAAGGGAAGTCGGAAATTGCTGCGATGGGTTTAACTTTCCCTTACAATCATTCAACAACTTTATATGAAAAGCTTATAGGCACAGCGATTGGCGAGATTGATGGAATTGTCTTAGACTTTTTTGCAGGTTCTGGAACTTCAGGACAAGCAGTAATCAACATTAATAGAATTGGTAGTAGAAACATTAAGTTCATCCTAATGGAAATGGGCACTTACTTCTCTTCGATAACCAAACCAAGAATTTTGAAAAGCATATACTCTTCAAAATGGAAAGCGAAAAAGCCAGAACTTGGCAAGGGTTCAAAAAATCAAATTATTAAATATGCTGTCCTTGAACAATACGAAGATATTTTAGACGCTATTGAACAGTTTGAAGGAGAAACCCCAAAAAATCTCCCATTAAAATATCTCTACAAACCCGAACTAAATAAAATCAACAGCACTTTAGATTTGAGCAAGCCGTTTGGCAATAAAATCAAGTACGGGCAGCCAACTAAAGAAGGTTTTGTTGATTTGGTGGACACTTACAATTATTTGCAGGGTTACGAAGTAAAGAGCATCAAGACTTACACCATTGGTAAGAAATATTACAAGGTAGTGGAAACAGCAGACACATTGGTTGTTTGGCGTGATATTGCTTTAGGTGAAGATGACAGCAAAGCCATCATTGAAATAGCAGAGAAATATGCCGAAGCCACACAAATAGAAGTCAATCACGATTTCAATATTTTAGCAACCCTAAAAGACAAGCAACTGCAAGTTGGTAAACGGTTATTGGGACTTACAGTAATTCACGCAGACATTTTTAATCAATAATCCCAATGGAATTAAAGCTATACCAACATATACGCAAATATTTCCTGAATGAAACCATTGATTTATTCGACAAATCAACACAGGAAAAAATTGAAGCCTTTGATGCTTCAATCGGTTTGGACGAAAAGATTTTGGATGCCGTAAAGAAGTATCTAAAAGCCTACAATTACTATCTGGAAGATCATAAACAAGACAAAGTTACGCTTCGCTATTACCAGATATTGGCTGTTTACTTTACCGAAGTATTTTTCAGAAACAGAGACAACAAAGAGTTTGAAGAATTTGCCAAAAGTGCATTGGCTTATTGGATGGCAACAGGAAGCGGAAAAACAATAATTATGCACATCAATGTTTTTCAGTTTATCGAACATAACAAAGGTTTTAAAGACCTTGAAATAATTATTACAACTCCTGGTGTAAACCTTATTCACCAACACGAACGAGAAGTAACTCCATTGGTGGAGTATCTGAACAAAATACACCGCAATAAAATTAGGTTTACCATTGACACCACCAGTGCCCTGCTAAACAAAGCTGATGATTTTTTTGATTTTCCCGACAACAAAAAATATCAGCGTTTGATATTGGTTGACGAAGCTCATATCGGTTTAGGAACAAGCCAAAAGGACGATGAAGGAGAATTTTTGAAACTACGAAGAAGATTAAACATTAAACACAGTTTTCTTTTTGAGTATTCAGCCACATTTCACAACCTTGACAGTAAACTGGAAACTGAATATAGCAAATCCATAATTTACGATTATAACTACAACCTATTCTATCGTGATGGTTATGGAAAGGATTTTTATTTCGAGAAAATAAATGCAGACGTTCTTTTAAACGAAAGTTTGGACGACAATCTCGCTTTGAATCTTAAAGTAATTGAAGAAAAGTTGGACGTATTCAACAAACTGGATTATTCCGACATCAAAGACCTTTTTTCAGCAACTACTTTCCCTGACCGTCCGCTTATTGCTTTTATGGGTAACACTGTAAACGACAAAAAAGAGGAAGGTAAAAAAGGTGATGATGAACTTTCGGATATTTCAAAAATTGTGGATTATCTCGCCAAACTTTCAGAAGCAAATAGATTAAAATTCAAAAATGTTTTCAACAACGATTACAAAGGCAAACTCCGTCTGACAAGAAATACACAGGCAGACGATGAAATCTTACTTTCATACGGAACAGGCGATTATTGGGGCATTATCAACGTCGGTAATGGTTTAAACTTTATCAATGACTATAAAGGTGATAATGTAGAGAAAGTTACCAGCACTTCGGTGGTAATCAGCAATATTGAAAAATACCTTTTTGAAAACATTGACAAACCACAATCTCCCATCAATGTGTTGATTGGTAGTAGAAAATTTGCCGAAGGCTGGAACTGTTTTAGAGTTTCGGTAATCGGTTTAATTAATTTAGGAAAAACAAAAGGCAATAAAATCATTCAGATTTTTGGGCGAGGTGTTCGCTTGAAAGGGTTGAAAAATGATGGTAAGCGAAAAGACCTGAATCATACTGAAGATTATTTTGCTCTTACACATTCTGACTTTGATAAATTGAAAAGATTAGAAACGCTTTGCGTTTTCAGTTTGCAACGCAGCTATTTAGAAACCTTTACAGAAGCCGTTAGTGGCGAATTGGAAATCACTAAAACCTTTGAAATTTCTGTTAATCCAAGTTTAATAAAACTCAATAGCGGTGATGTTGCATTCGACACTTACAAAAAGGACTTGAAGATTTTCAAACTTTCTAAAACTTCGGTTGATGTAAAAAAGGTATTGCTCTATCCTTCCGATAAAAAAGTGGAGTATGAATTTGTTCTTGATGGAAAACAGCAAAAATCATTTATCAATAATTTTAGTTTCAGTTTGGACTATCGAACAAATAGAAATGAAGAAGGCAGAAACATTAGAAACTCTTTAAAGCAGGCAAATGATAGTTTTTCTGCTTTCATTAACTATCAGCCATTCACCAAAACAATAACAGAACAAGCAGACGAAGCCAATATAAATCTATACAAAGCAGGTGCAAAACTTTCTGAAATCAACATTAATGATGTATTGGAATACATTGATGAAATCAAATACAAAGATGAAATGCCTGAATTGGATTTTGACTTTACCGAAAATGTGAATACCAAAATCGGAGAAGAATTCGTAAAGAAAGTCCGTAATAAAATCAACTGGCATTTAAACAGTAGTATTTACCAATACGAAGAAGACTTAAAACAAAGTCAGGGAGAAATCAAGGGCGATTTTATTGAGAAATACACGCTGGTAAAGTCTTTCAAGCTATCTAAGATAGTTGGAGCAACAACCAAGCAGAAGACCGAGAAAGAACTAAATAAAGAAATCGCAGAATTCACAACTACGATTCGGGACATTGAAAACGCCTTAATCATTGACAAAATCGGAAACCATATATACGAGCCTCTACTTCGGGAAAACAAATCGGTTTTGAAAGATGATGTAAAACTTACTCCCGATAAACTCAATGACGGAGAAAAGAAATTTGTTAGAGATTTTGCCGAATATATAAAAGAGAAACCTGAAAAAATCAAGGACCTTGATGTTTACCTGATGAGAAATGTAGAATCACTAAAATCAATCGGAATTTATTTAAATGACGATTCGGAAGTTTTCTATCCTGACTTCATTATGTGGCTTATTGCTAAAGACAAAGTTTACATCAACTTCATTGACCCAAAAGGTCAAATGGGTATAAAAGATTTTAATACGGAACAACACAAGGAGAAAATCACAATTGCGGACAAGTCAACAAATCCAACGCTTACCAATATTGAGAAAGAATTAAAGCGAATACATAAAAAAGACTTTGTTTTAAATTCTTTCATTTTATTGCGTGATAGTTCTGAGCTTGGTAAAGTAGCAAATGCTGACTGGAAAAAAAATAATATGATTGCTAAAAACATTTTGCGACTTGACTGGCATAAGCAAGACGAGAAAGAAAATAATGCAGACCTAACAAAATTGGTGGACAATAAAACATACTTGGATTGGATAATCGAAAAGGCAATATAAGCCCAGGCTATTTGCAAGCACAATTAAAAACCGCAAAAACTATAGTCTTAACTAAGAATGACCTATTAGAACGACTTAAGGTTTTTGGTTTAAGAGGAAATGATGACTATGAATTATATTCAAATATAGACCTTGCTGATGATTCCCCTTTGGTAACAAATAAGGTGTGGTTAGGCCTTAAAGAATTCGCATATTATGATGTAAAGACAGTGTTGCAAATTTCCTTGGTTCATTATAATGCAAACCTAAAAAGATTACAAAAACAAATTTTAAAAACAGGGGAAATTATTTATGTCAAGTAAAAGAAAAGTTGATGACAGCGTTCAGAATTTAAAATAAACTACTTTAAAAGAATTAGTTTTGAATAGTTGTTAATTTACCATTTTCAAAATATAAGTAGCCATCATTATAAACCCATTGCTCTCTGGTAGAATATTTTGTGATAGTTCTATTTATATCTTTAGGCTCTCCCCAAGATAATCGGCACATCTCTTTTGTCATTCCAATTTGAACATCATTAAAAAAAATAAGTCTTCCAATTTTACTTCCATATTTAGCCTGTAATGTTGATAGTTTTACTTTTTCCTTCTCTCTCATCTCTTCGGTTTCTGCAAACCAAATAAATCTTTCAAAATCTGAATCATTGAAAAAATATTTTTGCCCCTTAGTATCTATCAATTCGTATTTAATAAATCCTTGGTCATACGTCAAAACATCCAAGACTGTAAATTTAGAGTAAATTGTAGGATTAAATTGAGTGGAATCTAATCCGTTTACTAATTTCTTTATTTGTTGATTATACATAAACATTTTTCCAGTATAAAATACTTTATTTTTATATTTTTGTTTTTCTTGCAATATAAATAGTTCCCTTTCCTTCTTGCTATCTGATTTCCCTATTAATGCATCAAGAGTCTGCCCATTAACTTTGACTTTGGTTCCAGAGGCAAATTCCAGTTGAAACCAATCACCGCCAAATTTATTTGATAACCAAGTGTCAATAATTTTAAATTTTTTGTCTTTTAACTTTACACTTTCATTAAAAATGTCAGAAAATGAGTACACATCAAATGGATAACCTAATTTAATTCTGTAACTATCCATAAAAAACTCCTGGCCCTTTAAAGTATCACTTGGATTTACAATTGCTGATTGACCAAAAGTTGAAAAACTAATTAAAACAAGATAGAAAATAAATATTTTTTTTTTCATGGTTCATTGATTGTTTAAGGCAAAAACAGATTGACAATATTTATGTGATATATAAAAAATGATTAATGAAATTGACTTTATCTTACGGAAATGTACTTACTTTTTTATAAAATAAAACTTTTCATTTATATTTTTTTTACGATTTAATTACTACATGGTATTCTAATTGTGTAATAAAGAGTAATTTCATTAGTTTTTTTTATGTTTTAGGGTCGTAATAAATCTGCTGAATAGAAACCTCTTTTAAAAGAAATAGTTGTTTAATATTAACTAATAATGCTGAAAACCGACCTAAAAAAAGTTTAAACTCTTAACTATTTTTAGGTCGGTTAATGAAACGATGGGATTTTTATTGAATGTATAAACATCCCATTTGATGGGATTGGGGGGGGTATGCATAAATTCATACAATCAATTTGCTCTTTGTTTCTTTTCACAAAGGTTAAGAATTTTTAACCTTTCAATACTTACATTAATAAAAGGCCGTTTGTAGTTTTTCAAGTAAATCGTATTCAGGTGTACTCCCTCCCATAGATACCTTTACAAAATTTTCTATAATTAGTCTTTTCCGTTGTTTACGGTCATTCGTTGGTAAAAATTCTTTTGGGATACCTTTTAGGTATGACAAAAGTTCCTTCTCTGCATCAAACCCATAAAACATTGACAATTCCATTAGACATAGTAGTATGATAGTGGAGGAATTTAATAATTTTTTATCACTGGGCATAACATGGGGTTTCATCTTAGAAATAGATTTATATGTATTGATTAAATCAATTTTACATAATTCATTGAACGATTCATTAAACAAAGTTTCAAGTTTGATGTTCCGTTCTTTGAAATGGATTTGGGGCTTTAAATAGTGGTTTTCCACGCGAATGTAGTAGGTATCTCTTTTGAATCCAATGTCGCTTTTAAGAGCATTTATGAAGGTATCTGGCACCGTTTTAATCCTATAACCTGCATCGTATAACTTTACTTTTAGAATTTTATCTACAAAGTAAACACCCTTGTCATATTCTTTTCGCTTGAAACCCTGCAATGCTCTATGTTTGTTTAGTGTCTTGTCCTAAAATAAGTTTACAATTATAGTTGAAAATCCTGATATAGGTTTACAGTTGATTTATTATAATAATTTTTCCAGTATCTTTTCAATT
>NZ_JAYWCU010000051.1:0-6393 GCF_043780375.1 Emticicia sp.
GGTATTCCTGCTCAATATGGCGGGCGTTTGTCGTCTTTACTAGAAATGAACACGAAAAGTGGAAATGCTGAAAAACTCACTGGTTCGGTAGGCATTGGTCTAATTACGAGCAAAGTTGTGCTTGAAGGCCCGATTCTGAAAAACAAAATTACCTTCATGGTAGCAGGCAGAATCGCTTATCCTAATTTTATGATTAAGCAATTTCCTGCTCCTTCAGACCGAAGCAAGGCTTTTTTCTATGATTGGAATGGTAAAGTTCAGTATAAAATCAATGCTAAAAATATCTTGACGCTCAATAGTTATGGTAGTTACGATAATTTCAAATTTGCTGACGATACACTCTATTTCAGCAAAACTCAGACGTTTAGTGTGCAGTATAGTAGCAACATTAGCAATAAACTTTCGCTAAATTTTCAAGGCGTTTATTGTGGCTATCGGTTTGGAACACAAGGTTTGAAGAATGAATATGAATTTACTTTAAATTCAGGAATCAAGCATTCAGAATTACGAGCCTTTGCACTTTTTACTCCCAACGAAAAACTAAAAGCTGAAATTGGCTTCAATGCAATCAATTATAATATTAACCAGGGCGATTTGCAACCTGATAAAGTAACTTCCAATATTATTCATTTAAAATTACCCAATGAGTTTGCTCGTGAAGTTTCTCCATATTTGAGTTTTGACTATACTATCAATGCAAAAATAAGTTTGCAGGCGGGAATTCGATATTCTACTTTTCAGAATTTAGGGCCGAAATTGGTTTATGATTACGCCGAAGCTCAATCTCGAACCACTCAAACCATTCAAGATAGTATTTCATTTACCAAGAATCAAGCGATTCGGAAATATGGTGGCATTGAACCACGGCTTTCTATGCGACTTTCTCTTTCTAAAACGGCAGCTATTAAGTTGAGTTATCATCGAATGAGACAATATGTGCATTTGATTTCAAATACTACTGCTATTTCGCCCATTGATTTTTGGAAAGTTTCTGATACGCATATTCCACCCCAAATCGCTGACCAAATCGCTATCGGAGTTTTCAAAAATTTCAAGGAAAACACTTATGAAACCTCTATTGAAACTTACTACAAAGACATCCAAAACTTGGTAGAATATAAAAATGGAGCAAGATTATTCTTCAATCCAAACCTTGAAACTGAGCTTTTAGCAGCAAAAGGTGTCGCTTATGGCATTGAGACAAGTATTCAAAAAAACAAGGGTCGTTTGAAAGGCAGTTTGGCTTATACATATTCAAGAACATTGGCTCAGGTAGTTTCTGATTTCCCGACTGAGCAAATAAATCGTGGACAATGGTTTCCTTCAACCTTCGATAAACCGCATAATTTAGCTATTTCGATACAACATTTTATTAGTAATGGTTGGACTTTTTCTGCCAATTTTGTCTATGCTTCTGGTCGTCCTGCTACTTTTCCCGACCGAACTTATCGCCTTCTTGGAAAAACAGTCATTGATTATTCTTCTCGAAACCTCGACCGTATTTCAGATTATCATCGCCTCGACATGGCTTTATTGAAAGATACTCGAAAAACCACTGACCAAAAACGATATAAGACCTTTGCTTTTTCTCTATACAATATTTACGGTCGTCGAAACCCCTACTCTATTTATTTCGTACGCTATAATAACTCTATTCGTTCGTATCGTTTATCTGTTTTTGGAAACATCATTCCTGCTCTATCTGTAACATACAACTTTTAAGAAAATGAAACGCTATTTTATATTATTGTTTCTTGCTATTACGCTACAAATATCTTGTGTAGAGCAGATAGAGCTACCTTATCGAAACGAAGAACCTAAATTAGTAGTCGATGGAGAAATTACAAATGAAGCTCCGCCCTATAATCTTAGATTGAGTTATTCAGGAAAATTTGTTTCTGGAAATATCATCACCTCAAACTTGGCTGTAAATGGTGCAAGAGTAATTTTGACAGATGACAAAGGGGCTACTGTTCGTTTTCGACAAAATATTTATGAACCAGCTCTTTATCAAACAGATATTAATTATAAATGTGAAATTGGTCGCTCTTATTCCTTGCGAATTGAGCTACCCGACGGCAAAATATATGTAACAAAACCCCAGTTGATGAAAGGTATTGCGGCAATTTCTACTATTTATGCAGACAAAACTAAGTATTTTGTTCGTTTTTATGTAGATGCCAAAGACCCCGAAAATTCGGTAGATTATTATCGTTGGAAAAGCTATTCTATATCGCTGAAAACAACAGGTGGTAGTGCCACAGGAGGAAATGGTACTTGTGCTGGCTCGTGTTGGACTTATAATCGAGAAGATGCCGCCAATATTTTTTCAGATAAATATATAAACGGCAAAGAAATTAAGAAGCGGTTAGTTCAATTTTCTCCGATTGATGAAACTGCCCCACTTTCGCAACATTATGTTGAGGTAAAACAAATGTCTATTTCTCAAGAGGCGTATCTTTTTTGGCAACAATATGAAGAACAAAAAACTCGCACAGGTAGTATTTTTGACCCATTACCCTCGACAATTATCGGTAATGTGGTGAATGAGACCAATGACAAAGATTTTGCTCTTGGCTTTTTTGGGGTTTCGGGTGTAAGCACCAAACGCTTGAAAGCCGACCCTGCAAGTTTGAGTTTTTCAGATAATGTGAGCGTTGACCTCAGTCCTCCAGCCGTAATTTCGACCAGACCAAACACAAACTGTCAAACGACATATCCAGGCTATGGATGTACACCTCCCACAGATTGGAAATAAAAGATTTTTTATGAAAAATAACTTTAATTTATTGACTATCAGTTGTTTAATCGTCATTTCTGTTTCCTGCCAAAAAAACGGCGTTGAACTCATTGATAAAACTACGCCATCTGAAACAGCCCCAACTTACACACCCAACTCACCGATGTGGAAAAAACTGGTGTCTCCATCAAATAGCAGATTTACGAATGGTGTGCTAAAAACTGAACAAGAAAACCTTTATACTTGTGTAATGGCAAGAACCGATACCGTAAACGACCACCTGAAAATTGATAATTTTAGTCATATAAATATAATTGGAAACCTTGATGCCCAAACAATCATTTCAGGGGAATACGTTCCAGAAAATAATTATTGGGTTATAAGAAAAACCGAAGGAATACCTCGTTATTCGCCTATTTTGTTGGGTCCTTTTGCCGCAGTCGGCAGGTTTGGAGTTATTGGGTATTTTACACTTCTTGGTGCTGGTTATTCTGTCAATGAAAGCTACCCTGCTGGTTTTCAATTTATTAAAGATTGGTGGTTACAGTCAGATTATAATCAAACGGGCGATGTAGTAAATAATGTTATATTGACTGGTTTTATGGCAAATAATGCTGGTTATTTTCTTGAAAATGATAATAATAAGCAAGTTTGGTATATAAATAACGGTCAAATTTATGAAAAGAGAAAAGCTTTCTCTGGCAATTTTGTTGGAAGATTTGCCACAAGTTCAGCCAAAATAAATAAGAAAGATTATGGTTATTTAGTTTCAGAAAGTCAAGATGAAAAAGTCAAAACCAAAGAGTTTTACCAATATAATACCGACTTGGATATTTGGACAAGAAAAGCCGATTTTCCAGGCGAAGACCGCTACGAAGGGGTAATTTTCGGAATCAACGATAAAATCTACTACGGCCTTGGGCAAAGCAAAACCGATGCAAAAGGCTTTAGGGATATTTGGCAATATGATACCCAAACAGATAAATGGAGCAACTTTGCGACTTATCCAGGAAGTGGAAACATCAAAGTTTCTACCGCAATTGTTTCAGGAAAAGTTTATATTGGCATGGGCTATTATGTTGGAGCAACAGCCATCAATACCGAAAAATATATTGGTGTATCGGATTTTTGGCAATTTGTACCAAGCTTGAAGTAAAATAAAAACCGCCTCTCAAATCAGAAAGACGGTTTGTTGGTTTTTTTTTTGTTGATTCTAAGCATTTTTAAAAATCTCAACCTATCCCTTAAAAAATATATTTGTTTTCCACAATCATTGCATCAGCCACTCGACGACGAGCATTTTTGAGGTTCATTGGTTCAATTTTCGTAAATCTTTTCAAGCCCATGAGCATAACTCTTAGTTCGTCTCCTTCGGCAAAAGATGTAATTGCTTCACGTCCTGCGTTATTTACTTTAGTTACAGCTTCATTCAAATAAATTAATGCCATATCTTTTTGCAATTCACAAGCCGCTTCTCCTTTGATTCCGATTAATTTTTCTACTCTCAATAATGTCGATTCAGCAACATAAATTTCGATTGCCATGTCAGCAACATTCATCAAAATCTCTTGTTCGTTCGAAAGCGACATCATAAATTTCTGAACTGCCGCACCCGAAACCATCAAAGCTGCCTTTTTCATGTTTTTCAAAACCTTTTTCTCATCCGCAAAAAGTGTTTCGTCGTCAGAAGCACTAAAATCTGGAATCGACATAATTTCCTTACCTACAGCCATTGCTGGCCCCATCAAGTCGATTTCGCCTTTCAAAGCACGCTTCAGAAGCATATCTACAATCAGCATACGGTTGATTTCATTGGTACCTTCAAAAATTCGGTTGATACGTGCGTCACGATAAGAACGCTCCATTGGAGCATCTGCCGAATAACCCATTCCACCATAAACTTGCAAACTTTCGTCAACTACATAATCCAAAACTTCCGAACTATGTACTTTCATAATGGCACATTCAATAGCAAATTGCTCTAAAGCCTTTAATTTTGCTTCGGCATCATTCATGCCCTGTGCTTTAAGGTCTTCAATGGCATCGTCAATATTTTGTCCTGCACGATAATTGGCTGTTTCTGATGCAAAAATACGAGTTGCCATTTCTGCTAATTTGTATTTTATTGCTCCGAAAGTTGCCAACGAAACACCAAATTGCTTACGCTCATTGGCATATTTAATGGCATAGTCCAACGAACCTTTCGAGCCACCAATCACGGCAATACCGAGTTTTATACGACCGATATTTAGAATATTTACGGCAATCTTAAATCCATTTCCACGACTTGAAAGCAAATTTTCGACAGGCACATGGCAATCGTTAAAAAAAACTTGACGAGTATCAGAACCTTTAATGCCGAGTTTATGCTCTGGTTCATTCATCGTGATTCCGCCAGGCGACGATTCGCCAAAAGACTTCTCAACGATAAATGCAGACAATGTTTTGTCGTCATCAATTTTGGCAAAAACAATAAATAGCTCTGCAAAACCAGCATTGGTAATCCACATTTTTTGACCGTTGATGATATAGTTTTTACCATCTTCCGATAAAACTGCTTTCGATTTTCCTGCATTAGCATCAGACCCCGAATCTGGCTCTGTTAAGCAATAAGCTGCTTTCCATTCGCCCGAAGCCAAAAGTGGCAAATATTTTGCTTTTTGGGCCTCATTTCCATAATAAACAATGGGCAAAGTACCGATTCCGGTATGGGCAGATTGAGCAACTGAGAACGAATGACCTGTTCCTAAAGCCTCAGCAACCAGCATTGAAGTATTAAAATTCATTCCAAAGCCGCCATATTCTTCTGGTACGGCTACGCCCAAAAGACCTAATTCACCAGCCTTTGTCATCAAAGACGACATCAATTCTGGAGATTTAGCCGCATCAATTTCGTTGAGATGTGGGTGAACTTCTGTTCTCAAGAAATCACGGCAAGTGGTGGCAATCATTTGTTGCTCCTCTGTAAACTCTTCTGGAATAAAAATTTGGTGAGCTTCTACGTCTTTTATCAAAAATTCGCCACCTTTTATCGATGCTTTGTTTTCGGTTGCTGTCATGGTATTTTGAATTGAATATTATCGTTAAAAATGGTATGCGTGCATACTGTTACAAATATAAAGAATTTTTAAATTGTTATGCAAGCATACTAATAAAAATATTTTCAAAATTGATTTGTATTATTGTGGGCGGGTTTAAAATGTAGTGCTGTTCAAAGAACGATTGACCTACTGGTTGAATGAATATTCGGCCAAACTTACTGAAAACTCTGCCTGTTGGGAGTTTTATTGAAATATTCACAATTTTAAATAAACTTTTCTTTATCAAATTTTTGGACATGAGTACCTCCATAATCTTGTCTAAACTTGTCCGTTAAATCGGCTAATTTTATACTGTGATTATAAGCTAAACAAAGCATATTCCCACTTATTTGTTTATCAAATTTTAATTTATCTTCCTCAATGGATTCAATAATCTTTTCAATATAATCAGATATAGTCGAAATGAGATATACCATTTCATTTTCTAATAAATCTTTATGCACTAATACTTTAAATACACTGTTAACTAAATAGTTTTAAATTTTGCAACTTAGATTTCTAATAAATCAAGTTATGGAAAAAAGACACATTAAATTAAGCGACACCGACCGA
>NZ_JAYWCU010000052.1:0-5732 GCF_043780375.1 Emticicia sp.
GAAAACCAGGCATCTTGGTTGATTCCTACGCCGCTGTCATTCGAATCAAGAGGTGAAACAACGGTCTGAAATTTGTTGACTCTATCTGCTGCCAAAAACGACTTTTGGTCATATCGTGGCTCAATGTTGCGAAGTTTAGGAAATACCCAAATTTGTAAGAACTTTACTGCTTCACCATGATTTTTATTTTTTTCAGAGTGATAAATTCCTGTTCCTGCCGACATAATTTGTACTTCACCATTCTTTATAATGGTTTCATTGCCCATGCTGTCTTTATGTTCTAAATCGCCCGAAAGAGGAATCGACACAATTTCCATATTGTCGTGTGGGTGCGTGCCAAAACCCATTCCGCCCGAAACGGTGTCGTCATTTAAAACTCTTAAAGCTCCAAAATGAATTTTTTCGGGGTCATTGTAGCTCGCAAAACTAAAAGAATGATAAGTATCTAACCAACCATGATTGGCGTGTCCACGCTCGTTGGCTCTGTGCAATATTGTTTTCATAATTAAAATACATTTACATATAATGTGTATACATATTTAATTGTTTAAAAGTTCAACACTATTAAATTAGATTAATACTTCATTCCCTGATTTTTTTCTTTGTTCAAATGCTGTGATATTGTTGAATGTAATGACAGAAATCTGCGTAAGAGCCTCTTCGGTTAGAAAACCTTGATGCGAAGTAATAAGCACATTTGGGAAGCTCATCAATCGGGCGAGGGTATCATCTACCAATATTTCTTCCGAAAGGTCGTTAAAAAATATATTTGCTTCTTGTTCGTAAACATCCAAACCCAAGTAGCCCAATTTCTTGGTTTTCAATGCTTCAACTACCGCTGGGGTGTCAATCAAAGCTCCACGACTTGTATTGATAAGCATTATTCCATTTTTCATTTTTGCAATAGCTTGTTTATCAATCAAGTGGAGCGTTTTGTCGGTGAGTGGGCAGTGCAAAGAAATAATATCGGCTTGTTGAAGAACTTCATCAAATGAGCAATATTTGATGCCTAAATCTATTAAAATTTGATTTTGAGAAATATCGTAGGCGACTACTTTACAACCAAAACCAAGCATGATTCGAGCAAATGCTTCGCCGATTTTGCCCGTCCCAATTATCCCAACTGTTTTCTGAAAAAGGTCAAAACCTATTAGTTTTTCGAGTGAGAAATTCCCTTCACGCACACGATTATAGGCTTTGTGGGTTTTGCGGTTGAGCGTCATTATCAGTGCAACAGCGTGTTCGGCAACTGCATGAGGCGAGTAGGCAGGCACCCGAACAACGGTAATATTTGCTTTTTTTGCAGCATCTAAGTCAACATTATTGAAGCCAGCAGACCTAAGAGCAATCAGTTTTATGCCAGCTTGTGCTAACTTTTCAATGATTGATACATTTATTTTATCATTAACAAAAATGCAAATGGCATCAAATCCTTCTGCTAATTTGGCGGAAGATTCGTTGAGCGAAACTTCATAAAAAGCAAGTTCATTTGTTTGATTATATTTTTCAAAAAACTCCTTGTCATAGGGTTTTGTGCTAAAAAAGGCTATTTTCATATTTTTAAAGGTGTGTTTTAGAGAGATTTTCTTGTGAAGGTAGTGATAATTAGCTTGCTTTGGTTTGCCCAATTTGATAACTAATGGTTAAATGATGCGAAAATCCTAAAGCTGAGTGGTTGCTGGTGGCGTAATCAAAAAGAAATTGTTTCGACTGAAAACCAAAGCCAAAATGTACATTATTGAGTTTGGAAGTAATGCCTGTGCGAAGATAAAAACTTTTAACGATTTGATATTCTAAACCAACTTTGATAAGCATAGGTAAATCAATGTCCTTTTCGGCTTCGGTTACAAGTAAAATTTGTTTGGTTGGTGTAAAAGAAAGCCCTAAACGCAGCACGGTAGGAATGCGTTGCGAAGCGAAAAGTTTTGCACCAGTAAGGTTATAAGCATGAAAACCCAATTGTAGTTTCGAACTGAGTTTTGTCAGTAAGCCAAACTCGGTTATAAGTGTATTTTTAGAAGCAAAGTTTTCGATAGCCGCTTGAAAATAGCTTACTTTTAGCCCTAACGACACCCGATTGGTGCTTTTTGCTAAAGCCACACCTATTTTTTGTTCATTATAAAGTTTATCACCAAATTGCTCTATTCCGATTCCAGCATTTAAATATTTTGTATTGAAATTGCCCGATAGTGACAGTGTTTGAAGTCCAGCAATATTATATCGAGCGTGGTAAGAAGCACTTGTGAAATTATCTTTTATAAAGCCCAAACCCGCAGGGTTATTGAAAACTGAATAATTATCGGAAATGGCTACGGTGGCATTGCCAATTCCCCAGCTTCTTGCTCCCATCGGAAAAGGGTCGCCCGATGCGACCGCCCATTTTGAATAGAAAAGACATATTATCCAACAGAAAAAGAATGTTTTCCACCGAATCGAATTTCTTCCATCATTTACAGCATATTGTTTTGACATTCATTTGAAATTTGAAGCAAAATAGAGAATTATGTAGAAATTGGCAAATAAAAAAGTCTTGAGGTCTATACCATAGGTCTGACTTCAAGACTTTTTTATTTGAATTACACTTGTTTTATAGGGTCAGACCTGCGGTACAGACCACTTGTCTTAATTAAATCTACGTTTGATAATGTCAATAAATTCTTCGGCTTCCGCTCCTGTGATGTCCCACATGTAGCGAGGAACATATTTTTTCAGAATCAATTCTTTTGCTTCGCTAAAATCTTTGCAAAGTTCGAGTTCTTCGAGGGCGTGCGAAAATGCCTGAATGTTTCCACCAAAAAGATTATTGGTAAATAAAAAGCGTTGATTCAACGAAATTGCCCCTGTAATTCCTTCAATGCGAGAGTTTTGATGATAATCCAAAACCGATTTATTTGATTGAGCATGGTCGTTTAAGGTTTTTTGTTCCCCAGCCAATTTATCATTCAATCTTACATCATCGGGTTCTTTTGGTGCGGCTTTCTCAACAATTGGCTCGCTTACTTTTGCCGTAACTGATTCAACTTTTCGGTCGAAAATTGCTTCTTGCTTCTGCCCAATAGGAGTAACCTCTACGATTCTTTCTACAACAGGCTCAACTTTCGGTAAATGAGTTTCGACTCTTTGTTGCGTAATATTTGCCACTTCAAAATCAAAAAATGACTTAGATGCTTGATTGTCAGGCGGTGATATTTTTGATGGAACGAGTTCTTCGGGAATAGCTACTTTTTCGGCAAATTGAGCCAAATAAATATCTTTATTCTCGATAGTCAATGGCATTTCTTCGAGCCAAGTCATGGCTTGATTAGCAAAAACAAATTCTTGTCCGTTGAGTTTATCGGCTAATTTTGGCAAAACATCTTTATTAATTAAAATGTATTTTGTTAGTGGCACGATGTTCTCTTGGCTAAATCGGAAATTGGGTAAATCTCGCATCAATTCTTTATAAAAAGTTTGTGGTTCGAGAATCAATACCAAAGTTTCACCTACCGAATCAATGAGAAGTGGCTCGAAGTGCTCACGTTTTACCGAAATATGTTGTGAAACAGTATTCATAAAACTCTTTAAAGCCTGTTGAACTTCATTGGTATTAAAGTCGAAATATGGACTTCTTAGACGTTGCGTATCGGCTTGCCACTTGTCGAATAAAGCCTTGATAGTCAGCATATTAACTTGCTGGATATTTGACAAAGAAAGGATCTGTTTTCCAGTAATATTGCTATTTTCGGCAAAAAACTCATCACATACCTTGGAGGCAAAAGCCTTACTATACCGTTCGACGGCGGACAAATTCAATTTGTTCGACATTAGTAAATTCGTTTGTTTTGTATTTTATTAGAGTATGGCTATGTTTTGTGATAGGCGTTAAAAATAGGTTTTAGGCTAATAGCATTCTTTCACTTAGCTTAAAGCGTACAACATATAGCTTTTTCAACAACAAAATTAGAGCAACTTTATTGCCAGTTTTACTTAGAACGAAAAAAATAATAAAATAATGTTTATCGAACCAAAAAGAGGGCGTGGTCAAGGATACAAAACTGGCTGGGTAGAGGTAATTTGTGGCTCAATGTTTTCGGGAAAAACCGAAGAATTAATTCGACGTTTGAAGCGGGCAAAAATTGCCCAACAAAAAGTTGAAATATTTAAACCTGCCATTGATATTCGCTACCACGAAATTGATATAGTTTCGCATAATCAAACGGCTATTCGCTCTACTCCTGTCCATGCGTCCGATGAAATATTATTGATGACATCCGATTGTGAAGTTGTGGGCGTGGACGAAGCTCAGTTTTTTGATGAGGGGATTGTAGATGTGGTAAATAAATTGGCAGAAAATGGCAAACGGGTAATTGTTGCAGGACTTGATATGGACTCGAAAGGAGTGCCTTTCGGCCCAATGCCAGCCTTAATGTCGATTGCTGAATATGTTACGAAAGTACACGCCATCTGCGTGGTTTGTGGCGAAATAGCCAACTATTCTTACCGAAAAGTAGCCAATGAACAACAAGTAATGCTCGGCGAATTAGACTCTTATGAAGCTCGTTGCAGGAGGTGTTTTCATGCGGGGTGAAGATAGTTATGATATACCAATTCTTTTTAAATTGCCACCTGCTTTAGCTGGTGGCAATTTATCTTTTTACTTTTCCAAAACAGCTTTCCATTTCTCATAAACTGTTTGATAATCAGCTACTTGTGAAGCATTTGGTTCAATCACTTTTAGTTTAGTGAGCTTGCTCATTGCCTCTTTTGGCGAACTATAAACCCTCACGCCAAAGCCTGCTCCTAAAGCGGCACCTTTTGCTCCGTCGGTGTCATACAACTCGACAGGTGTGTTAGTTACATTGACTAAAGCATTACTAAAAACATCACTCAAAAACATATTGGCATTTCCTGCACGAATTACCTTTGGAATTACACCATTGGCTTGCATGATTTCAAAACCATAATGCAACGAAAAAGCAATTCCTTCTTGAGCCGCACGGAAAATATGGCTTCTTGAATGACTATTAAAATCAAGATTTTGAAAAGATGCTCCTAAAATTCTGTTATTCAACATTCGTTCAGCCCCATTTCCGAAAGGCATTACCAAAAGTCCGTTACTACCAATTGGGGCTTGTGCCGCCAATTGGTTCATTTCGGCATAGCTCAAATTTCCACCAAAATTTTCTTTTGCCCAACGGTTCAAAATTCCTGTGCCGTTGATACAAAGTAAAATTCCAATTCTATTCTCGCCGCCTAATTGATGATTGACGTGAGCAAAAGAATTAATGCGAGACTTTGGGTCGTAAGAAATTTGGTCGCTCACGGCATAAACAACGCCCGAAGTACCAGCCGTTGCCGCAATTTCGCCAGGTTCTAATACGTCCAACGAAAGAGCATTATTTGGTTGGTCGCCCGCTTTATAGGTAACAGGAATTCCTGCTTTCATGCCCAAAAGTGTAGCCATTTCGCTTGTTACTTCGCCATGATTACTGAAAACTGGTTTTATTTCGGGAATTAAATTTTCGTCAAAATCATAATAATCCATCACATCAATCGAAACTTCGTTTGCTTGAAAATCCCAGAAAATACCTTCTGAAAGACCAGAATTTGAAGTGGTGATGGCATCCGTTAGCATCATGGCGATATAATCGCCAGGCAACATGATTTTATCACATTGTTCGTAAATATGTGGTTCGTTGGCTTTTACCCAAGCCAATTTTGAGGCTGTAAAATTGCCTGGAGAATTCAATAAA
>NZ_JAYWCU010000053.1:0-6931 GCF_043780375.1 Emticicia sp.
TAGTTCTGATAATATACGTATATGCACAATTTTAAACTATGAAAGAATGGATGATTTAGTGATTTTTACTCATAAGATTAATTTTTGAAAATTCTTGAAAAAATCCAATCTTTTTATCTTTAAATGTAGTATGCAAGACGATTATCTTTTCGACTAAACAGTAATTTATGCGTATCTTGTTAAAAAATGTATAGACCAAAGCTATGAACATATTGCCCGAACAAAAAGAAGCTCTCATTAAAAAACTTCAAGAAATTAACAATAGAGAAGCTTGTCTAAAGTTTTTTGCACTTTTACAAGAACTCATTGAAGTAACGAACTTTGATATTGACGACCCAAGAATCGCTTTTTCGGTTAGGAAAGACAAGGGAATTACGGCGAATATTAACTTTTATGCGGCACTAAAACTACATCGACAAAATGGTGTTTGGCTCGACCTCATGTTTTTTAAAAGAGATGAAGCTTTGTTTAGCAAATACAAAGAAGTCAAGATTTCGAGGCTTGCCAATAGCTCAGATTTTCTGTACATCAAGATTCCTTTTGAACAAAAACACATCCTCGACGATACAAAAGTGATGAGTGCATGGCAGCATTGCTTAGAAGAATTGAAAGCCACGGCGGTATCGAGTATGAAAAAGGAACACCATAACCACTATATGTATCAAGTTGCCGAAAGCGAAAGCCTGCGTAATGAATTGTTTTGGGAAATGGCAACTCTTAATGAGGGTTATATTTCGGAAACTAATAAAAATGAGGTTTGCGAAAGTGAATCAAAGTATGCAACAAAACTTAATATTCCTCTAAACTTAATTTTCTATGGTCCACCCGGCACTGGAAAAACTTTTGAAGTGCAAAATTTAGCTCAAAATGTTGCGGGTCGGTACGCCGCAGCGGGCGTTCCGCATTACCAGTTCATTACTTTTCATCAGTCATACAGTTATGAAGATTTTTTAGAGGGGATTCGCCCTGTTACTAAAAACGGACAAGTACATTATGAAATATTAAAAGGAATTTTTTATAAATCGTGTTTGGCGGCATTACAAAAAGCAGGCTACAAAACCTTTATGGATTGCTTTGAAGATTCAAAAGAAAATCGTGAGTATAAATTCAAGCAAGCTCCAAGTCAGTTATTAATCATTGATGAGATAAATAGAGCAAATATTTCCAAGGTTTTTGGAGAATTGATTACGCTTGTTGAAGATAACAAAAGGCTCGGTGCAAAAAATGAACTTTGGCTAAATTTGCCTTATTCACAAGAAAGTTTTGGTGTTCCTGCAAATCTGTATATTGTTGGAACGATGAACACCGCCGACCGTTCTATTGCCTTGCTTGATTTGGCATTACGTCGAAGGTTTGAGTTTAAAGAAATGATGCCTAAACCATATCTTTTAAACGAAGTAGAGGATGTTGGTTTAGATAAAATACTAATCACAATTAACCAAAGAATAGAGTTTCTGCTCGACCGCAATCATACTGTTGGGCATGCTTACTTTATTGATTGCCAGTCAATTAGCGATTTGTGTAAGGTTTTTTCTTATAAGATTATTCCTCTACTTCAAGAATACTTTTACAATGATTGGGAAAAAATTAGACTCGTTTTAGGAAGTGATTTAGTTCTAAGAGAAACCCTCAAAACTAAAGCTATTTTTGGCAAAAATTTAGATAATTTTGAAGATGAAAGCTACCGTTATTTTGTAAATCCAGATTTGTTTTCGGGAGAGATAGGAGCGGAGGTTTTTCAAAATTTGTAAGTTGTTGCCTGAGCGAAGCCCCAATGGAATTGCCGAAGGTACAACTTACCCAAAATGCTGCTTCACAATAGCCAAAATATCGCTAAAAGGCAGCGGTTTTATACCTGCTTTTTGATTCAGAATACTAATGTCAGCGGCACGTTTCCAATGCCACATCAAATCTCGGTAGGCTTGCCAAAGATAATATTTGGGGTCGTAGATATGTCCAGGGTCGGAACTTACGCCATTTAGCTCCATTATTTTGATGTTTTTTCCTTCGTAAAGGTCTTCGATGCTCGAAATCTTCAAGTCGAAACGACCATAAAAGAAACCGTTATAGCTTTCGGCAACTTTAGTGAAAACTTCATCTAATTGCTTATTAATCAAATGATTAGCATTTACAAATTTTGTCCCTCGACAATGGTTTCCTATGGGTTCGAGCAAGCGTTTTACACCCAAAGGTAAAACTTCTTTGATACCGTCACCCATACGAGTTTGCAAAGTTTCTAACTGAAATCTGGCACGTGTACTTTGTAAAATTAACTCTTCAATATTTGATTTCCCATCGCCAGTAACAGTTAAAAATTCTTTCAAAGTAAGTGATGAAACCTTGCCTATTTTCTCATTGAGCAAACGACTAAAAAGCACGCCCAGTTCAATAGGAAAAGTAATAAATTCTTGAATTAAATAATCTTCCGAAATCTCACTGTGATATTTCAAAAGTTCTTCTTCGGAATGGATTTTTGCAACCGAATTGCCACGTTCACCCACATTTGGTTTTGCAATAATTGGATAATCTAAATTGTTGATTATCAGTGAATTAGTGATTTTTTCAAACGCCATTCCTGTCTCAATGAAAATAGTTTTTGCCAAATAATCGGGCGAAATATTTTTTAGAATTTCTGTCTTATGTTCGCCATAAAAACCACCTGCTTCAATGCCAGGGTTAACCGCTGTAAAGTATGTCAGAGACTTTGCACGAATGGACTGAAAAATCCAGTAAGGGGCCATCGGCAAGTAAAACAACCACCACGACCAGTATTCGTAATTAAAGATTTTTACTAAAAACAAAGGCATCCGCATAATATTATCCTTTTTTCAAAATAGTTGATACAAAACTAAGCACTTTTGTACGCTCATAAAACAATACAAAAGCACAACAAAGAAAAGTAATTAAAGCCATTCCGAAAAGTTGACCACCGTCGCCCTGTACATCAATGTCTAAAATGGTCAGATGAGAGACGATTGCACCCGTCATAACGCTTATTCTTAAAATTGCACCTATCCAAGAAGTACGTGGAACGAGCAATAGGATTGAAGTCACGAGTTCCGCAATGACTGAGCCAATTCGACCGAAAGGCTCAATACCGAGTGTTGAAAAAATATAGATACTTTCGGGTTGGGCAGTGAATTTAAAATAAAGGGTTTACAGCATAATCATTGCCGCAATAATTTTGGCTAATAAATGATAAAATTTTCATTTTGTAGGAAATTTTTGAATGATATAAATAATTTATATACAGCTAATTACTTGAAAGTTTTTGCCCAGTTTATATCTGCTTGTTTTTTAAGTTTGGCTTCGTCTTTGTTCCAATCATCAAGTGTGTTTGAAAAGAAATTCTTATAAAAAAGGTTGAGAGTTCCATTGACAATCTTAAAGTTTTCGGGGTCAACTTTAACTTTTTCACTTTTTGCCCCCATTGCATACGCACACCAACCGCCATAAGCAGGCTCATATTTTGTATGATTTTTTTTGAACATTTCTAAGTTTGTAGTCGAAGAAAATTTATATGTAATACCATTTTGAATATATGAAATTTTTCCTTTTTGAGGCTTGCCTGTAAAATAGCTCAGAGGGTCATAACCCGAAATAGCTACCCCTTTTTCAACAAGAAAATGTTTTTGTCGAGTTGTTACATTTGCAGCTTCTTGCGAAAAAGCAACGAATGACAATAGCACTAAAAATACTGTTATTTTTTTCATTTTGATTTGTTTGTTGATACAAAGGTAGATAAGTGGAATATTACGAAATGTCGGCAAAATGACTAAATCAAACAAAAATTTTAATAATTTGCATCAGTGCTAACGAAATAAAAAGGTAGCCCATTACACGGTTTACAGAGTATTTCTGTAAGAGTTTTTTAATATGCTCATGGTAGCGATGTGCCAAACGTGCGAATAGACATAAGATAGCAAAAGTACCGATACCAGTACCTAATACAAAAGCGTATTTTGTTGATAAACTATTGATAGCAAATGATTTACTTAAACAAATTAAGATAAAAAACCAAAAAGGGAGTAGCTGAGGATTTAGCATTCCGAGTGAGAAACCTCTAATGAAATCAATGTTTTTTGTGCTGATTTGAAATCTCTTTTCAATAGTATTTACTTGTTTTTGAAACAAATTACTTAAACCCATCACCAAAAATATTGGAATGACCAAAAAGTTTAAAATCTCAAGAATAAACTGGTTTTTTTGCATAAAAAATAGCCCTTTCAATGCCAAGAAAGAATAAATAAATTCAGGAATACTGCCGCCGATGGCGACTAAAACTCCTGCCGAAAGGTTACGGTTTAGTGTTGCCTGAACAACTGCCAAGTTGACTGCTCCAATATGAATTGAGCCTGCAAAGCTAATGAGTGCAACAAGTGAAAATATGATAAAGTCCATCAGTTTTTGAATTTTTTGATACAAAGGAATGGCTTTTAGTAGAAATGAAATGTCTTGTTGCCGACAGTATTTGCAAATTGACACATTTTATTTCGTTACTTTTGTGCAAAAAAAATAGAAAGGAAAGATGAGAAAACTTCAAATGGAAGACCTGAACCGATTGTCGGTGGAAGATTTTAAAGAAACAGAAAAAAATAACTTTTGTATAATATTAGATGATGTCAGAAGTATGAATAATGTTGGCTCGGCATTCCGTACGGCTGATGCTTTTTTGACAGATAAAATTTATTTGTGTGGTATTACGGCAACGCCTCCACACCGAGAAATTGAAAAAACGGCTTTGGGTTCAACCGATTCTGTTGCTTGGGAATATCACGAGAATATCATGGAGCTGATTGAGCAACTGAAAGTTCAAAACTATATCGTGTTGGCAGTGGAACAAGTAGAAAATAGTTTAAAATTGAACGATTTTCAGCCAAAAACCAATCAAAAATATGCGTTTGTGTTCGGAAACGAAGTTTTTGGCGTAAACGAAAAAGTAGTAGAAATGGCCGATAATTGCTTAGAAATTCCACAATTTGGCACAAAACATTCGCTCAATATCTCAGTAACGGTTGGAATTATTTGTTGGGATTTCGTAAGTAAACTATTATCAACGAAAAATTTAAACTAACAAAAATCCTATTGTTCACGAGCCAAAAGGAAATAGGGAAATGCCGAACAGCGAGTTTCGATGCAGTTTCTTATGTATAAAATGGGTAGTAATTTTTGTTGTTTTTGACATGGAAAATTAAACTTAAATTTACGAAATACATTCCGTAAAAACTCTATATACGAAGTTTTTATCTTTTTGGAGGTCTTGATATTCAACAACGAAATTTTCATCGTCTATTCTAAACTGAGTAATACTCAAAGTCTTCAATTTGTTTTCACGGTTCATTTTAATATCATTTCGTACATCACCTTTGCCACCAAAATGATGAAATTTTAATATATCTTCGGCACTATAATTGGGGTTTTCTTGTAAAAAATTATCGAACCAACGTTCACGTTCTTGTATTATTTCGGGAGTATAGAGCGTAACCGAGGACCAAATTTTTGGTGTATAGGCACCATGAGTTTTATGAAAAATTTTTCGTCCCGTCCATCTTATTTCGTTGATAGTTAGTATATTATCTCTACTTAGAACCACTAAAGTAAAAGGCTCAATATTATCGAAATTATAGTTTTTTAGAAACTTGTTGACATCAAAATATTTATAAAAATCTAAGATTACTTTTCCTCGACTGTGGCGATAGGGTGGGGCAGGAATATGTTTCTCAAAACCACCATTGAGCAAACAAAGTGTAAATGTATCGCAACCACCAATCCAAGTGCCGCCGCCAAAAGGGTCTTTTGGGAAAAGGATATAACGATTTTCAATTTTATATTTTCGAGGTGGAATTGCCGATTCTCGCACTACACTTTCATCTCGATTTGATGTGAAAATAAAGCCGTTGGGCGGCGTTCCGTTGGATGTAGGAAGATAGGTGAGAACGCACATGAAAATTTACTATTTACGATTGGAAAATATTTTTTTTGCATTAATCATTCACCATTATTACATTCTCTTCCCTGTGTTTAACTGTTGAGTAAGCTACGCCAAAGTTTTTTGGAATGAATATTTTTGGAAAGTTTTCTTGTAAACCAATGCGTATGAGGGCATAGTGATGAATCGAATGCTCAACCAAATAGACCACTTCTCGCATAAAATTAGTTTCGATAAAGTCTTGATTATAAGTGCAATAACTCACTGCTAATAACAAAGGCTCATTCGGATTTTTGATTGACTCAATACTGTTTTCAATTTCATGCAAACAATTTATCGTAAATTTTAAGTCATTTTCGAGCATTAAGTTACGTTCTCTGGCATCGTAATCTACAACTCCATTACATAAGCCTTTGAGCAAACATTGATAAAATTCTACCACATGGCGAGTATGTTGACCCATGCTGCTTCCGTTAAGGACGGCAAGCGACTGATTATATTCATTGGGTTTAAGCTGCTTGAGTAAATCAGTCAATTGTCTGACAACTTCTATATAAACATTGTTTTTCATTGTTGCGTATTTACTGTTATCGTGATGGTTGTGGTATCGCCGAGTAAGGCACTTTTGTCGCCTACTCCATACTCGGTTCGGTTGATGGAGAAAGTGCTTTTGAAAATCGCTTGCGTGCCATTAGGTATAAAAGTGAAAGGGATTTTTATATTTTTTGTTACATTTTTGATTGTCAGATTGAAATAACCTGTGTATTCGTTTTCTTTGATGTTTTTCTCAATTTTGGTCGAAACCATCGAAATTTTAGGATATTTTTCTACATTAAAATAATCTTCATCTCGCATCGTATTGTCTCTCATATTAATACCAGTATTGATACTTTTTGCATCAATTGTTGCTTTGATAGATGCCGTAGAAAGATTCGTAGCATCGAAAAATATTATTCCTGAAAAACCTTTAAATGTACCATCGGCGGTTGCTCCTAACGAGTG
>NZ_JAYWCU010000054.1:0-18632 GCF_043780375.1 Emticicia sp.
GTTCTAAACTTTTTTTGAAATACACTTTCTTATAACTCAGAGCAAATCGTGCTACAAAGGCAATGGCACACCATCGCCCATAGTCATAAGGCATTCCGAAGGTGAAATTTTGTATGAGTGTTACCAAGAAGCCGAAGGCAATCATCAGCGTAAAATCGCAAGTTGGATTAAACATTTCTTTGAAAATCCAGTATAGGATGACTATATGAAGACCGGCAAATAAGATAAATCCGATTATTCCCATGTCGTGAAACATTTCGATAAATGGCGAATCGACATAATATTGTTGGTATCCGTGTCCAAATATTATCGGAAACCAATTGCCTTTATCGAGATTTTTTGCCAAAGTTTTAAAAACCAATGCAATATTATCTACCCGTGTAGATGCTGAATCATCGCCTGAAAATTTGACTTTTTTGGCAGTTTCACTATCGAAAAAAGTGATAAATATTTTCTCAAATCTTTCAAAAATGTGGTTAAAAACATTGACAATTGCTTCATCATATCTTGTAAAAACCCAGATATAATAAATGCCAAAAGTGATGGCTAAAAAAAGGATAGCACCTTGCCAACCAAATACCCATTTTAGGCTTTTATAAATCGTTTGAGTTTTTAGATTTGATATAAAATAAAGGGCGAAAAATATACCTGTTACCATTACAATTGCCATTGACTGACAAAGTCCGATAACGACTAAAAGAATAAAAACGCTGCCATAATATACCCAACGCCAAAGTTGTCGGGTTTCATTTCTGAGTAAAACTATTCCCGCAACTACGCCAATATAAGCACTTTTTGCATAGATATGAGGGTTTCCCATCGAACCCATGCCACCATCATCGCCAAAACTAATGGCTGCTCGCATACCAATTACATAGGCGGGATTTCGTGCGATATAGTAAATCAAGCTGAGTCCACCAATGACACAAAAGAGCAGTGTAAATTGCACAAAGCTATCTTTTAAAGTGTTAATCGAAATCCCGGCAAAAATAAACAATGCCGTAAACAGCACCAATTGATTGACAATTTCTACTGGTGTATTGGTAAACCAGCCTCGATTTGGGGCGTAGAGAGCCAAATAAATGAGTGCCATTATTCCATATAAAATACAAAATAAATAACCAATAGTATTGGTACTATACAGGCGTTTTGGATTTTGTGGAAATGCTAATAAAAGGCTAAAAATGGTAAAAGCTGCCGTAAAAGCGGAACTTCCAGGGGCTAATTTAAGTCCATCTCGGAGGAAATAAACCATTGGAAGTCCTGTAAAGAAGAAACTTAAACCAATACTTTGGCGATACTTATTGAATTTATTTAGTAACCAATCAAGGTAAATGACCATTGTAAAACTATTTTTTGACAAATATACCCTACTCCATTCGTAAATAAAGTTTATTGTATGATTATTCCTATTTTGCGGCTTAAATTTTCTTAATTTTGAGGACTTTTTTTAAATAGTCTTTTAATTTTTGATAAATGGACTTGTAAAAAAATAGATAGACTAATAAATCACTAAACCACATAAAGCATGAAGATGCTCGTTATTCACCAGTTTTTCTGGGCACATTACAAAGCAAAAATTTATACTGAACTTCAAAAAGTTGTTGATAAACACCCAAAAGATGAACTTTTAGTGCTTCAAACTGCTCTTAATGAGTTTACTCGTGCAAAAATAGGTAGCATAGATTATAGCATTCATCAATATAATGTTAAGGTTCTGTTTGAAGATTTTTACGAAAATACTACAATTTGGCAACGAACAAAAAAGTCGATAGAATGGGTCAATAGGTTTAAACCCGATGTTGTAAATCTGCCTGGTTATTACGAGCCAGCTATGAATTTGGTGCTATTTTATTGCCGATTGAAAGGAATCAAGGTAGTGATTTCGGCAGATTCGACCGAAGGAGATAACCCAAATGTTTGGTGGAGAGAGGCTTTAAAGAGGTTTGTAGTAACAAAAGCTCAAGGTTTTTTTTGCTACGGCTCAAAGTCGGCAGAATATATTTTTAAATTGGGTATGAAACCAAAGCATATTTTGGTAGCCAACAATGCCGTTGATAACCAAAGAGTTGAAAGTGTTTATAATGCAGCAATATTTGATAGAAAGAACAGTAAGGAAGCATATAATTTACGAAAATATAACTTTATCTATGTTGGAAGGCTAATTTCTGTCAAAAATTTAGATAATCTATTGGCTGCATATAAACCTTTAGCCGATACCGAATGGGGTTTGATTATTTTGGGTGATGGTAGCGAAGAGGAAAAATTGAAGCAATATGTAGCTGATAATCATTTAGATGGCGTGAAGTTTATTGTAGGGCAAGCTTGGTATAACGTACCGAAGATATTGGCTTTAGGTGATGTTTTTATTTTGCCGAGTTATTCTGAGCCTTGGGGTTTGGTTGTCAATGAAGCTATGGCTTGTGGAATGCCCGTGATTGTGTCGAATAAATGCGGTTCGGCTTTTGATGTCGTGAAGGAAAACCAAAATGGTTATACATTCGACCCTTATAAAGTGGAAGAATTGACGAATGTATTTAATAAATTTGTGGAAGAGTCTGACAAAATCGTACCGTTTGGTAAGAAGTCAAAAGAAATAATCAAAAGATTTTCGCCAGAGCAAGTTGCCGAAGAAATGTATGAAGGTTTCAAAAAAGTAGTATATGAATATCAGTAGAAATAATAATTTTGATTTAATTCGTTTAATCGCCGCTTTTCAAGTATTGCTCTGGCATGGTGCAGAGCACCTCGGTGTTTTTAAAGGTTTGTATGGCTTTTTTGTTTTGTTATATCAATTTCCAGGTGTACCAATTTTCTTTACAATAAGTGGTTTTTTGATTTCTTATTCGCTTGAAAGGAACAATTTTGACTTAAAAAAATATTTCAAGAATCGTAGTTTACGAATTTTTCCTGCATTGTGGCTTTGTACAATCGTAACAGCAATACTATTATTTTCATTTGGAGAATTAACTGTTTTGAAAGATTTTATCACTTGGTTTTTAGCACAAATCACCTTTTTTCAGTTCTATGCTAGTCCTTCACTGAAAACTTGGGGAGTTGGACATCCAAATGGTAGTTTGTGGAGCGTTGCCATCGAATTACAATTTTATTTGATTTTGCCTGTGATTTTATACTTTATTGCTAAGATTCAAAAACTTTGGCTCATAAATATTGCACTTTTTGGGCTTTTCGTTATTTCTATTTTTATCAAAGATATTCATCTGAACAATCCTTGGATGTTGAAACATGAGTTATATGACAAACTCTTGGGAAATACGGTTTTAGTATATCTGTATTTTTTTTTAACGGGAATTGCTATTTACAAAAACTTTTATTGGATTGAAAAATTTTTAAAAGGAAAAGCCTTAATTTGGTTCGTAATATATGTTGTTTATGCTCTCGTTGTACATGGTTGGTTAGAACTCTATAACTACCCATACGATATTTCGATTGCTGGAATTATTGCCAATACAATACTTTCGTTATTGACCATTTCTTTTGCTTTTTCATACACCGATTTAAGCAAAAAACTCCTCCATGAAAATGATATTTCTTACGGAATCTATGTTTATCACATGCCAATCATCAATGCAATGTTGAGTTTAGGTTTTGTTGGAAACGTTTGGTATTTAGTGATTTTAGTAATCTTGACCACTATATTTGCTTTTTTATCTTGGAAATTTATCGAACAGCGAGCGTTGAAGTTGAAAATGTAAATTTATTTTTTAATAATTAATGTTTCTCTATATTTTCCTTGTGGAATGGGGTCAACTACTGACTCAGAATAGCCATTAGGAAGTTTCCCTCCAGGAATCCATAGCTCATTTGCACCTATTTCGTTGCCTGATGGAATTCTAACATGAAGTCGTTTTGGTTTTGGAATATCAATCCGTATCAGTCCGTTATTTTGCCAAAGTCCAGCAGGAATTCCAAGTTCGACTTCAATTAAAGTTATCTCTCCGTGTACTTTGTCTAATAAATCATCCATATCTTGTTTAGACATTACAAACTGCCCGTCGCTTCGTCCAAGAATACTTCGTCCAAATTTATCTAAAATATTTTCAGGAATCAGAAATGAAGCCCCTCTCTTAAATTGGCGAAGATGTCGCCTAATATATCTACTTTTTAAATAATTTGAAGGGAGAGGGCGTTTCCCTTTTGGAATGGAAATTATTTCTTGTTTTGAATGTCCATTTTTGAAAGAATGAGCAAAAAAATCAATTGAATCTTTAGGGAAAAAGTGTGATTCTTGGCTACTTCTTGCGGAAAGGGTAAATGAATAAAAAAAAATGACTAAAAAAAACCGATTTATTACTTTTTTGTTCATTGAATTTTAGCTGGTTTTGTCAGATTTGTTTTTCGTTCGACTTCATCAAATAATTGCCAAAAAAAGAGTTCTTCTTGGCGAAATATTGAAGAAATATTTCTTGCGGAATATCAGCTTTGTTGATATTTGGACTTTCAACAATTGAAGGTACTTTGTCCCATTTCAAGGTCGTAAAACTACTAAAAACACCTAAAATCACAGTAAATACAAAATAAAGTCTCAGGAATTTAGTAGAGATTTGTGATTTTATCATTTCGGAATAGGTGTTGAGGATCAATATAAATATCAGAATCTTTATTGTACTAATCAATCTCATTGCTAAATCATTATTAAAGCCAAGTCGAAAGATCGGGGAGATTATAAAGTAAGCAGCACAGAAAAACGTCAGTATCAATTTATCTCTATGAGAAACTTTGGTAGAAAAAACTTTATACATAAAAAACAAATAAACGCCCACTTCAAATGCACAATAACCCACCAAAGCCAAAATCGATATCAAAGGTTTTTGATATAAATAACCAGAAATGTCGGCAAATGTCCAGATAAAATCTGAGTAACGATTATCTTGAAAATGAGCAAGAAAATAAGCAGCCATGATAAATAATACTAGGCCACCACCAATAAGATTAGAAAACGTGAAAAAGTTTGAAAACCGACGGTATAAAACTAAAAATCCAGCAATAATTCCAACGCTTAATGCTCCTAAAAATGACCACATTAATAGTAAAGCAACAAAAAAAAGTATAAACCGATTATCTTTTCTGATAAAACATTCGTAATAAATAAAAAATACGCCCACAGTGCTTACAATATAATGTTGAGGCGAATAATGGATATTTATAAGGTTGAAAGAAATGCCTGAAGGCCAAATAAAATATTGAATCATTGGCAATGAAATGATATTTTTTAACAAATAATGAGCATACAAATAGGGCTTAAAAAGTGTTGCTCCCAATAAAAATAAGATAATAATTAAAAGAATATTTAAATTTTTTGGACTAAGAAAATAAAGCCAACAAAATGAAATATAAATGCCAATTCCACCCCAAATAAACAATAAAATATTGCTATAAGCGATGCCTATAAATTTACAAATAATAGCAGTAGGCAAGTAATATGCCATATAATAACCAAGAATGGCGGGTTCATGCAGAATTCCGTAGCGAGTTTCGTTTTCATAAACTACAGGAAATGGTTTTTCGATGAGTTCTTTTACAATGGTATTGTGTTTAAAATAGTCATAAGATTGCCCTAAACCAAAATTGCCTAAACTGAAAAATACCCCTAAAATTATAGTGAATGCTCCCAAATATAACAGGGTTTTTAGGTTGATACTTTCAACACGGAGGGCAGAAAAGTTTTCCTCGTTTTGTCGTGTTTGTTGTACATATTGATAAAAAGAAATGAAGGAAGCAATCAAGCTAATACTTGCCCAAATCGGATTTAGCCAGGTGAGCAAAAACAATACGTTAGGAATGAGAAAATAAACGACTGTCGTTATTTTTAAATGCTTAATTGTCATGATTTAAAGTGGTTAGGCGAATAAATATTTTTTCGACTAATTAACAAACCTATATTTTACCAATACCCAAATAGCTTCAACACCGTCTTTCCAATTGATTTTTTTTCCTTCACTTATAGAACGTGGAAAATAATTGATAGGTACTTCGGGTATCTTAAAACCTAATTTGGCAATTTTTGCTGTTACTTCTGGGCAAAACTCAAAACCTGTACAGTTGAGCTTGATAGATTTGAGTAATGTTGCGTCAAAAACTTTATAACAAGTTGGCTCGTCTGTCAGGTTTTGCCAGTATAAAATATTGGTTATCCAAGTAACAACCTGACCTCCCCAAAAGAAAGATAAATATGAGTGTTTATTTTGTTTATTCAAGAAACGAGAGCCATAAACAACTTTTTCTTGTCCACTTGCAACCAACGGGATTAATTTATAATAATCTTGTGGATCGTATTCTAAATCAGCATCTTGAATAATAATTACATCACCTGTAGCATGCTGAATTGCGGTTCTTATAGCTCCGCCTTTTCCTTGATTTTTCTCGTGAAAAACAACTTTTATTTCATCACTTTTCAATTGATTCAATAATTCTCTTGTGCCATCGGTTGAACCATCATCTACCACAATAATTTCTTTTGGGATATTGATTTCTCCAACCTTATTTATTATTTTTTCAATATTTCTAACTTCATTGTATGCGGGAATTAAAACAGAGAGGAGCATATTTTTGTATTTACGATTTTTCAATCAAATTAATAACACTTAATTTTTAAACTTATCTATTTTGTTGGTTTGCGATGCCAAATTGTGATATAAAGAACTGAGTCTTTTTCGAGGATAAAGTTATCACGCAGTTCTTGTTTCAATTTGTTAAGTGCTAATTTATTTTCGAGTGTATTAACCTTTGAGCTATCATCAATCACTGTTTGCCTAAAGCCAAAAAGAACTAATTTGAGGCTGGTATCTTTCAACGATTTTTGATAAATATCAATGTTTTTTTTGATATAATCGCTCGTTTGCATTTCGGTATTGATAAACGGAACATTGGGGTAAGCATGGGAATGAAAGTAAAATAATGAACCAAAATCAATAAAAAGAGCTTTATCACCCTTCTTTAAATATCTATTAACCGTTTGATTATATGTTTTGTCGATAGCAAAATCATCAACATGAAACAAGCGTTTGACACCATCTGGGCGAGTAACAAAAGTGGTAATTACTACGAATAATGTTAGACCTCCCACAAAAAAATAAATTCGGGAAAGTTTCTCAGTATATAACTCGCTGTAATGCCTAAAAACCATTGCAATTATAATAGAAAAGAAAGGTGCTGCAGGAAATAAATAATGTGAAGCCTGACTTTTTAAAAGCGATGTTAAAGAAAATAGACCTAAAAATAAAGAAAGTGTGAATATTGTATTTGTGAAAAAAAACTTCTTGTTTTTAAGTGCTAATAGTACACTAATAATTGTTAAAAGGATAAACCAAAAGGTTTTTGTTAACAGCTTTTTGAGAAATATTGTATGAGCCGGATATGAGCTAAAAGGATAAATATATGACCAATAAAGGTGTTGGTCTAAACGATTAAGCGAATAAAAATAAAGTAATGAAAGTGCTAATGGAATCGAAAAGCCTAAAATTAGTAATGTGCCTTTTTGAGTGATTTGCCAAAAGTTTGATTTTTTGATAATGAAACATTCATACAATAAATAAAAACCTGCTCCTGCAACATAAAACATAGCAATACTTTTGAAACACATGGCAATTCCTAACCAGATTCCTGCGATGAGCCAGCCTAAATTCGTTTTTTTTGAAAGAAAAAACAATGCCCAAATAGCTAAAACTGCAATTGGTGCTTCGGGTTCAAGGAAGTTCATTTCCATGAAAAAACAACAAATTAATGTTAATAATGAAGCAATAAATGCTGTTTTTAGATTTTTGGTTGTTTTTATGACGACATAAAAAGATGAAATGCCGATACTTGCAAAAAGTAAAGTAATGAGCAGGCTTACTTGTAAATGTGTAAAATCACCACCCAAAAAATTAATTGAATGTTGAACAAATACATACCACAACCAAGATTTTGAAGGAATGAAATCGTACATTTCATAGCCGTCGTTTAGCGAGCGACTAATGACCAAATATTCTAAAGCATCATAACCAAAGTCAGAATTATAAGCAAATAACCCAAAAACCAACGTTGTTATTATTAAAACGCTAACTTGAAAAAAGTTTTTTTTATTCATTTATTTAACCTCGAGAAGCATAGCGAAAAACGCAGGGGTAAATTCTCTTTTGTCTTTATTTGTTGTTACAACTACTTGAAATACCTTGAAAATACAAAATTAGCAAATTTTTACTTGGGGTTCTCGACAAACCGTCATAATTTTAAGGATGAATTGGATAAAGCCTCTTACGATAGTCGAGTTTGTCTTCATTGGCATATTTTTGTTGGTATATGCTGCCTACTTTATTCGTTTGTATTTGGTTGCTCGACGCTTAGGAACTACTGCACGTTCGATTATTATTAAATTTTTTATCCGAGCAGTTTATTTGGGACTTTGTATTTTAGGTTTACTCGGGCCGAGTTTTGGCGTGAATGAAATTGAAGCACAAGCAACTGGGAAAGATGTTTTTTTTGTTTTTGATTTATCTCGTTCGATGGATGCCATTGATATAGAACCAACTCGAATAGAAAGAGTTAAATTTGAACTAACGAAAAACCTTAGCTTATTGAAATCTGATAGAGTTGGACTTATTGTTTTTGCTTCGGAGGCTTTCGTACATACTCCATTAACTTTCGATCGGGATGCTTTAAGGTTATTTATTCAAAAGCTAAATACAAATTTGTTTTCAGTGAGCGGAACAGACCTAAATTCAGCGTTACAATTGATTTTACAAAAATATCAGAATCCTGTTACACGTAGAAAAGCAAAGGTTGTGATTTTAGTAACTGATGGTGAAGATTTTGGAGAATTAGATTCAAAAATCATTTTTGAACTTAAGAAAAATAAAGTAAACCTGCTTGTTTTGGGGGTTGGCACACCTCAAGGTGGTGCAATAAAAGAAGGTGATGGATATAAAAAAGATAATGAAGGTAACGAAGTTTTAACAAAATTAAACGCAGGCTATCTTAAAAATCTGAGTAAATCATTTGGTGGAAAATATTTTCAATTGACCAATCAAGTGAATGAAGTGAGTTCATTATTGAAAGAAGTAGCTAATTTAGAGAGTAATTGGATTGATACACGCAAAATGACGGTAGCCAACAATAAATATCATTATTTCGTATTATTGGCTTTAATTCTGATGTTTGTTGATGTTTTGGTAACAGTACGAACAATTAAAATTTAGGAAGCTATTGAATACATGGTTCTTTTATATTATTCTTTTATTTCTCAATCTTCGTTCGTTGACGAATGTTTCTGAAAGAAACTTGCTGAAAAATGAAGCAGCACGAGCATTTGCTCAAAAAAAATATGGATTGGCGGCTGATAAGTACCAAATTTTATCAAAAATTTCATTTAATCTAGAACCAGAAGCTCGACTAAATTTGGCTCATGCGTATTTTTATATAGGCGATACAACCAAAGCATTGAACGAATATAGAAGACTTTTGAGAATCAGTGATGAACAAATTTCATCAAGTGTTTTGATTCAAATTGGTGTAATTGATACCATGCTTGGCGATAGTTCCACAGCGTTGATGTTATTTAAAGAGGCATTGCAGAAAAACCCTGAAAACAAAACGGCTCGCTATAATTATGAGCTTTTAAGAAAAAAGTTACCTCAAGAACCACCAAAAAACAATCAAAATCAGAATAATCAAACACAGGAACAAAACCAAAATAATAGTGGCTTAACCGAGAAGACAGAGGAAAAACAAGAAGATTTAAGCTCGCAAACTCCCGAAAAAATGAGTAAAGAAAAGGCTTTACAGATTTTGGAAGCAATGAAAACAAATGAATTGCAATATTCGCAACAGAGAAAGAAATCAGGTAAGAAAAAAGATAAGAATGCAAAAGATTGGTAAAACTGTTGAACAGATTTCTTGTCGGGGTTGTGTTCAACTCCATTTTTTTCTAAGCATTTTAGTAAACGAAAATTGATTAATTATTGATAGAAAATGGCATCACTTAAAGAAACAAATTTTAATTTTGAAGGACAAATAGGCTTTTATCGTGGAAAAGTTAGAGATGTTTATGATTTTGGTGATAAAATCATAATGATTGCTTCAGACCGTATTTCGGCATTTGATGTGGTTCTGCCTCGTCCGATTCCGCACAAAGGGCAAGTTTTGAATCAAATTGCGGCGAAATTCCTTAATTTAACTAAAGATATTGTTCCTAATTGGTTTTTGGCAGCTCCCGATCCCAATGTTTCAGTGGGCATTCGTTGCGAAACTTTTCCTGTTGAAATGGTCGTTCGAGGCTATTTGGTAGGTCATGCTTGGCGTACATATAAAAGTGGTTTGCGAATTTTGTGCGGTGTAATTTTGCCAGAAGGTTTGAAAGAAAATGACAAGTTTGTAACGCCAATTATTACCCCAACAACTAAGGCTCATGAAGGACATGATGAAGATATTTCGAGAGAAGATATTATTGCCAAAGGCTTGGTTGACGAAGAAAAGTATATTCAATTAGAGAAATATGCTTTAGCCTTGTTTCAAAGAGGAACAGAAATAGCGGCTGAAAGAAACCTAATTTTGGTTGATACAAAATATGAATTTGGTGAAAAAGATGGAATAATTTATTTAATTGATGAAGTTCATACACCCGATTCGTCACGTTATTTTATTGCAGATTCTTACCAAGATAATCTCGAAAAAGGTTTACCACAAAAGCAATTATCGAAGGAATTTGTTCGAGAGTGGCTCATTGATAATAACTTTCAAGGAAAAGAAGGACAAACAGTTCCAGAAATGACTGACCAAAAAGTAGCCGAGATATCAAATCGCTACATTGAACTTTATGAAAATGTAGCAGGAGAGAAGTTTGTTGTAAATAATGAAGAAGATATTTTAGGCAGAATTGAAAAGAATATTAATGATTATTTGAAGAATTAAGATTTCTACAAAAACGCCCTTTTCTAAATTTTAGAAAAGGGCGTTTTAATGTTTTAAGGCTTCAATCTAAATTCCTGCATAAGCAGGCGAAATCATCGAAATTGCTTTAGCTTCTAAAAGCGATTCGCCCATCAAAAATTCATCTATTTTTCTAGCACATTCACGGCCTTCAGAAATAGCCCAAACAACCAATGATTGTCCACGACGCATATCGCCAGCAGCAAAAATTTTGGCATTTGAAGTTTGATAATTTGGTGCTTTTACATTTTTACGCTCATCAACTTCAACCTCCAATTGTTCGAGTAAATCTTGTTGAGGGTTTAAAAATCCAGCCGCAATCAAAGCCAACTCACAAGGAATTTCACGCTCATTCATTTCAACACGAGTACCGTTAAACATTGCACTTTCTGAAACCAAGATGCTTTTCAAATTGCCTTTTTCATCACCAATAAATTCTTTAACGTTTACACTAAACAAACGTTCACAACCTTCTTCGTGGGAAGTGGAAGTACGCTTTGTCAATGGCCAGTTTGGCCAAGGAGTAGCTTCCGCTCTAACTTGATAATAAGGCTGTTTTTTATCATCAATGCTTGGCTCAACCATTACTTCAACTTGCGTAATAGTTTTTGCTTTGTGACGGTTAGAAGTTCCTACACAGTCGGAACCAGTATCGCCACCCCCAATGACGACAACATTTTTGTCGGTTGCAAAAATTTCACCGTTTTGGTACATTTCTCCTTTATGGTCTTTTGTTCTTTCAATGCCAGAAACTCTTTTGTTTTGTTGACTTAAAAACTCCATTGCAGGAAAAATGCCTTTCAAGTCTTTACCTTTTATATCAATCAAGCGTGGAACTGTAGAGCCTCCAGAAAGTGCAATTGCATCAAAATCTCTTAATAAATCGCTTGATTTGATGTTTTCGCCTACATTTGCATTAGTTATAAACTCAATTCCTTCATCAATCATTACTTCTACACGACGACGTACCACTGATTTGTCTAATTTAAAATCAGGAATACCGTAGCGAAGCAAGCCACCAATTTCATCGGCACGCTCAAAAACTGTAACTAAATGTCCAGCTTTATTGAGCTGTGATGCTACCGCTAATCCTGCAGGTCCAGAACCTACGACAGCAATTTTTTTACCAGTACGTTTTTTTGGAATATTTGGTTTAACCCAACCATTGGCAAAAGCTCTTTCGATGATAGATTTTTCAATATATTCAATGGCAACTGGCGGTTTATTAATCCCCAAGACACACGATGATTCGCAAGGTGCAGGGCAAATTCTACCAGTAAATTCAGGGAAATTATTTGTCGAGCTTAAAATTTGATAAGCATATTCCCAGTTTTGCTCCCAAACTGCATCATTAAACTCTGGAATGATATTTCCGAGTGGACAACCATTATGACAAAAAGGCACCCCACAGTCCATACAACGAGCTGCTTGTTTACGAGAATTTTCGTCGTTTGTAGGCATTTCAACCTCAATATAATCCAAACGGCGTTCTTCAACGTTTCGTTTGGCTGCCAATTCTCTTTGAAATTCTAAGAAACCAGTTGGTTTTCCCATTGTTATATTGTGATTTTTTATATAGTCGATAGTCCACTGACAACAGTCGATAGTAATTGTACAATATTCACAACCATCATCAATAGACTAATACTAAATACTTTATTTAATAAATATAAATTACTTTATAAATCTTATAGACTGTGGTTTGACGACCACCGATTAAGCCAAAACGCTTTCGATTTCTAATTTTTTCTTACGTTCTAACAAAACTCGCTTGTAATCAATTGGCATTACTTTAACAAAGTTTGCTACTTCGGCTTCGAAATTTGATAATATTCTTTCAGCAACCTCACTTTTGGTTACTTTAAGGTGTTTTTCGATAAATGCTTTTAGCATGGCAGCATCTTCGGTATCAACGGTTTCTAAGCCAACCATTTCTTTGTTACATTTTGCATCAAATGTTGTGTTTGGGTCATAAACAAAAGCAAAACCTCCACTCATTCCAGCGGCAAAATTGCGACCAGTTTCTCCCAAAATAATAGCTAATCCACCAGTCATATATTCCAAACCGTGGTCGCCAATACCTTCAACAACAACTTTTGCACCCGAATTTCTGACACAGAAACGTTCGCCAGCCATTCCTCTTATGTAAGCCTCACCCGAAGTTGCACCATAAAAAGCAACGTTTCCAATAACCATATTTTCTTCGGCTTTGAATGTAGCTTTTCTATCGGGGTAAACAATTAATTCAGCTCCACAAAGACCTTTTCCGAAGTAATCATTAGAATCTCCTTCGAGTTCGAGTTTCAAACCTTTGGTTGAAAATGCACCAAAAGATTGCCCAGCCGTTCCTCGGTATTTAAAGTGTATCATACCGTAAGGTAGCCCATCACCTTTATAAATCTTTGAAATTTCGTTAGAAGTCATTGCACCAATTGAACGGTTCAAGTTATTTACTTCATAACTCGCTTCAACTTCTTGTTGGTTCAAAATAGCAGGTTGAGCATCTTTAATCATTTGCCAGTCAAGCACTTTCGATATACCGTGGTCTTGTTCTTCCTGCTTATATTGAGCAACATCAAGTGTAGTTGGCTCTTTGAAAAGAATACCTGATAGATCAATTTTCTTATATTTCCAGTGAGTTAAATCATCACGTTTCTCAAGATATTGAACTTGTCCAACCATTTCGTTAATGGTACGGAAGCCTAAGTCTGCCATGATTTCACGCAGTTCCATGGCCAAATAAGTAAACATATTCACTACATGTTCAGGTTTTCCGCTAAACATGGCTCGCAATTCTTTGTTTTGTGTGGCTACTCCAACAGGACAAGTATTCAAATGGCATTTTCGCATCATAATACAACCCACAGCAACCAAAGCTGCCGTTGCCACCCCAAATTCTTCCGCACCAAGCAAAGCTGCCACTGCTAAATCTTTGCCTGTTCGTAATTGTCCATCGGCTTGTACTGTTATTCTGCCACGAAGTTTGTTTTTAACCAATGTTTGGTGAGCCTCGGCAAGACCTAATTCCCAAGGCAAACCTGCATGACGAACCGACGATAGGGGAGACGCACCAGTTCCACCATCGTGCCCTGCAATTAAAACAACATCGGCATGGGCTTTAGCAACCCCAGCAGCTACTGTTCCTACGCCTGCTTCTGACACTAATTTTACTGAAATTCGGGCATCACGATTCGAGTTTTTTAAATCATAAATCAATTGTGCCAAATCTTCGATTGAATAAATATCATGGTGTGGTGGCGGTGAAATCAAACCAACACCTGGCGTACTATGACGCACACGACCAATCCAGTCATCAACTTTATGACCAGGAAGTTGCCCACCTTCACCAGGTTTTGCACCTTGGGCCATTTTGATTTGAAGTTCTTTCGCATTAGACAAATAATGACTTGTTACGCCGAAACGTCCTGAAGCAACTTGTTTGATTGCTGAACTTAAATTAGCTCCATTTTTATCTAAATCATAACGAATTTCGTCTTCACCACCTTCGCCCGAATTCGAGCGACCACCGATGCGGTTCATGGCAATTGCTAAGGTTGTATGGGCTTCCCACGAAATCGAACCAAATGACATGGCACCTGTGGCAAAACGCTTGAAAATACTTTCAATCGGTTCAACTTCTTCCAAAGGAATTGGATTCCCTTTTTTGAAACGTAGCAAACCACGAAGCGTAAGAGCATCTTTGCTTTGGTCGTTGATGAGTTTTGAATATTGTTTGAAAATTTGGTAACCTTTGTCCAAATCTTTCTCGCCAACTCGACCCGATTGTTGAAGTAAATGTATTGATTGCGGGTTAAACATGTGACGTTCGCCACGCTGTTTCCATTGGTAAACCCCACCAACTTCCAAACGATTGACTGATTCTTGCGGAATTTCGGGGAAACCAACACGATGCCTGATGTATGCTTCTTTGGCAATTTCGGCAAGTCCCATTCCACTTATACGTGAGATAGTTCCTGTGAAATATTTATCTATAACTTGTTTGTTCAGACCAATACATTCAAATATTTGAGCACCTTGATAAGATTGTAAGGTTGAAATTCCCATTTTTGAAAAAATCTTCAATAACTCTTTATCAACTGCCTTGATATAATTTTTATAAAGCGTATAATCTTCAAAGGGGCGGCCTCCTGCTTCGCCTTCAATTAATCCTTTTTTATTCATCCATGACAAAGTTTCAAAAGCCATGTATGGACAAATTCCTGATGCACCGTAGCCAATCAAAGCAGCAAAATGATGCGTTTCCCAAATATCACCTGCTTCAACCAAAATACCTGCTTTTCCACGAATACCTTTTCTGATGAGGTGATGATGAATAGCAGCCGTTGCTAAAAGCGATGGAATTGGAGCGTGGTCGGTGTCGATGGCACGGTCGGAAAGGATCAAAATCTCGAAACCATCTTCAATCGCATCTTCGGCGTAGCGGCAAATTCTTTCTAAACCGAACTCTAATGCTTTTCCAATATCTTCTGCTCTCGAATTGAAATAAGTATTGATTGTTTTTCCTTGAAAACCTTTGTAATCAACAAAACGAAGTTTGTCAAACTCTTCAATGGTCAAAACTGGTTGGTCGAGTTGCACCAAACGACAATGACTTGGAGACTCTTTTAAAATATTTTCATTTGAACCAACAAATGAGAGCAATGACATAATTGACCGCTCACGAATGGAGTCAATCGGTGGGTTGGTAACTTGGGCAAATAGTTGTTTAAAATAATATGATAAGTGCTGACTTTGGTCTGAAAGAATTGCCAAAGGCGTATCAACACCCATTGAGCCAATGGCTTCCATGCCCGACTGTGCCATCGGGGCTAAAATCATGCGTAAATCTTCTGAAGTATAACCAAAAGTAATTTGGCGTTTCAACAAAGTTTCTTCACTATAATGTTGGTATGGACGAATAGATTTAGGAAGAACTTCAGTCTTAATTTTGTAATCATCTAGCCACTCTTGGTAAGGCTGGCGTGAACAAATATCAGCCTTTACTTCTTCGTCAGGAATAATTCTGCCTTGCTCCATATCAACCACAAACATTTTACCAGGCTGTAAACGCCCTTTCGACACAACTTTTGACTGGTCAATGTCCAAAACCCCAGCTTCTGATGCCATGATTACGGTATCATCGTCAAGCACCCAATAACGAGAGGGGCGAAGACCATTTCTATCGAGAGTTGCACCCACAATTTTGCCATCAGTAAATGAAATTGAGGCTGGGCCGTCCCAAGGCTCCATAATGGCGGCGTGATATTCATAAAATGCTTTTCTTGTTGCATCCATTTCCTCGTTACCGTCCCAAGCTTCTGGTACGAGCATCATCATTACATGTGGCAATGAGCGACCCGAAAGATATAATAACTCTAAAACGTTGTCTAATTGAGCAGAATCTGAGTTTCCAGTATCGCAAATAGGCAAAACCATATCCATCTCTTCTTTGGTGAAGAAATCAGAAACAAAAGATTTCTCACCAGCACGAATCCAATTAACATTTCCTTTTACAGTATTAATCTCGCCATTGTGTGCAATAAATCGAAATGGCTGTGCTAATTTCCATGAAGGAAAAGTATTGGTCGAGAAACGGGAGTGAATTACTGCAAAAGCAGATGTTACCGATTCGTTTGCCAAATCAGGGAAATAATATTTTAACTGCTCAGTTGTAAGCTGTCCTTTATACGATATTGTGCGGCATGAGAGTGAGGAGAAATAAAAATGCTCTTTTGCTCCAGCAACTGCTTCACGAATAATACGAGAAGCATATTGACGAAGAATATATAATTTCCGTTCAAAATCAATTTCTTCAGTAATATCAACAGGACGTTTAATAAACACTTGCTCAAATTCTGGTTCCACTGATGCCGAACCTTCGCCCAAGCAATCTCCTTTTGTAAGAACTTTGCGATAGCCAAGTAATTCTAAACCTAATTTGTCAATTTTACGGTTCAAAATATCTCTACATTCTTCACGTTCGGTTTTATCCATTGGGAAGAATATCATGCCTACACCATACTCGCCAATAGAGGGCAATTGGAAGTTTAATTTATTACATTCGTCTAAAAAGAATTCATGAGGAATTTGCAGTAATATACCAGCACCATCGCCTGTGTTTGGGTCACAACCACAAGCACCACGATGATCCATCCTTTCGAGCATTTTGATGGCATCGGCAACTATGCCATGCGACTTGCGTCCCTTCAAATGAGCTCTAAAACCTATTCCACAGGCATCATGCTCAAATTCTGAGCGATAAAGGCCTTGTTGTTGCTCCGTAACTTGTTCAGTTTCAGTCATCGTGCGTACAAAAAATGATAGTGATTTGAAATTGTACCTATTATTATGATTTTGTTGTAAAAATGGTCTTATGGCTACCTAATAATCTATTGAAACCAAGGGGTCTTACTGGGGTATATCATAATTACATTGCAATATAATACCAAATTTATTTGGCATAACAACTTTTAAACCAAATTTTCTTTCTTGAATAAAAAATACTTGTTTTAACAACAAATATTATGAGAAAAATGCAAAGATGTATTTAGTATTTTGATCAATTGGAAATAATTTTTGTTTAATTATTTAGTCAGTTAAGTAAATTTTTTGAAGAAATTATGAGGTTAATTCCTTCAAAAAATACTATTAAATAATGGTTGTTTTTTTGATTTTCCTTTCATTTGTAATTTTATTAATACATGATTTTATATAAATATTATAAGAGATTACCATGCCGTTTAATAAATAAATGAGATAAAAGCTTGATTATCAAGATATTGTATTTTACTTTGCATCAAACATCGGAAATTCGTAATATGATAATTAACCAAAAGAAGGTTTTGATAACCTTAATACTCGCTCTTTCATTTCAGTTTTTACAAGCTGCCTCATTTCAAAAATACTTTACTAAATTAATGAAATTTGAAGGCAAAGGCTTCGGAATTCACCAAGCAATTTGGGGAAATAAAGACTTCACTAAGAATGAAGCATTTCGCATTCATAAAAGGTTTTATTGGGATAAATATCATGCTGATTTATTTGAAAGCCAAGAGGTTGCAGAGGTATTTATTGACCAAATTATCAATACAGGAGAAGGAAAAGAAAGTGTGAATATTAAGGCTTTTGAGGCAATTTTGGGCGTAGTACAAAATGGAGTTTTGTCTCCTGAAGATATTAAGATTGCAAATGATTTTGTTTTTCCTGAACAAATTATTAACCCCTATGTCAATTATCGGTTAAGCTATTATCGTTCAAGGAAAAATTTTAAAAAATACCCTGGCTGGATAACTCGAGCAAAGAGTTTTATGGTTGCAGATGATGAAGGTAAATTATTAGCAGACTATTTAGTTTTGCCTAAAATGCTAATAAAAGAAGAAGAACATGATATTGTAGAACTATTTAAAAAAGAACTCCTCGTAAAAAAATAACCATAATTTTTTTTGAATATAATACTATTGATGATACAAACTTCGTTTTATCATCAATAGTAAATTTATTTGGCACAATAATTTTGCCAGCTAGTTTTATGTTATTTTTATTTTCGACTGTATATTGTTTTCTCATTAACTACTGATAGTAAGCCTATTACTGACAATCTACTTTTAATTATAGTTTTTTGACTGAATAATTACCCAAGATTGCTGTTTTTAAAACGTGGTCAATGGTATTCCAAACTTGCTCTTTGGTTTGTATTGTTTCCTCTT
>NZ_JAYWCU010000055.1:0-15111 GCF_043780375.1 Emticicia sp.
CCGAATGTTGCCTTTAGTATACCGAGTCATCAATGTTGCTTCTGCTACATCATCAAAAAGAGGAACATTCAGCCCCAAGATTTTATTATACCATTCAAATGCTTCTTGGGCATCTCTCACACCAATCCCTACTTGCTGAATACCGCTAATCAATTCTGACATGTTTTTTTCTATGTAATTATGTTTTAGATTAAGACAATCTAAAAGCCGAAAACCCCTATTTGGGAAATTAATAATTCAACATTTTGCGATATGTTTCCGTCATTTCTTGTTGAGATGCGTTCCTTTTGAGAAACATCCGCATGATTTTAAAATTTGCTTTTTGAACCCGAAGATATGAATTTGTTTCGTATTTTCGGGCAGATACAATTACATTTTTTGGAATTATCTTAAATTTAAAATCTTTGTTTGCTCTTAAAATAAACTTGTAATCTTCCATAATTTGAAAATCTTGACGAAAACAGCCTAATTTTATAAAATCCTTTTTTTGGATAAAGAGTGTTTGGTCGCCACCCCGACACCAAATAAACGGAAAACGAGTAAAAAAAGCATTGATTTTTAGTAATAAATGTGAAGAATCGAATTGATGGCGGTAGCACCCTAAATGGTAGCCCGCGTTAATAGCTTGAATAATGTCGGAAGTATAATCAGGGTGGATTTGTGTATCGGCATGAACAAAATAGAGTATTTCTCCTTTTGCAAGGTTTGCTCCATAATTCATCTGAACTGCACGACCTTTTTGCGGAGATTTTACAGCAATTACGCCTAAATTTTGAGCAATTTCAAAAGTATTATCAGTGGTATTTGGCGAATCAATAACAATAATTTCTTGTAAATTTGTTCCACCATATTTTCTAAGGTTTTCAATTAAAAAACCTATTTTTTTTGCCTCATTTTGGGTCGGAATAATAACACTAATTTTCAACGATTTAGGTGAAATTTAAGTAAAACAATATTGATTAAAGCAGTTATATTTTTTATAGCTACGAAGTAACGAATTTTTGAGATTTTAAGAAACAAAATATATGAAAATTTTATCGCTTAACCAAATTAGAGAGGCAGATGTTTATACAACTAAATATGAACCAATCGCTTCGATTGACTTGATGGAACGAGCTTCAAAAGCATTTGTTGATTGGTTTTGTGTGAAATTTAAAGAAAGAAAGCAGACTATAAAAATCTTTTGTGGACTCGGCGATAATGGAGGCGATGGCTTGGCAATTGCTCGTATGTTACATAATTTGGGCTATGATATAGCCGTTTTTGTAGTAAAATATTCAGAGAAATTTTCTGAAAACTTCGTAATAAATCTTGAACGATTAGAAAAACAATTAGATGTTGAAGTGCTTGATAATGAGAAGCTTATTTTGGAGTTTAATAAAAATGATTTAATACTTGATGCTATTTTTGGCTCTGGATTATCTCGTTCGTTAGAAGGATTGACAAAAACAATCGTGGAGCAACTGAATAGGAGTGAAGCACAAATCATTTCAGTCGATATGCCAACTGGTTTAATGGCCGATAAGCGAAATAATATAAGCGATACGATTATAAAATCTACACACACGATTGGTTTTCAATTGCCAAAATTGGCTTTTATGTTGCCGCAAAATGCCGAATTTGTGGGCGATTGGCACATCGTTGATATTGGTTTGCATCAAGAGTTTATTCAGAAATCTGAAACAAGATATTTCTATTCAACACCTAATGAAGTTGAAAGACTAATAAAACCACGAAAAAAGTTTTCGCATAAAGGCACTTTTGGTCATGCTTTGCTCGTTGCAGGAAGCTACGGAATGATGGGAGCAGCGGTACTTTCGGCACGAGCTTGTATGCGGTCTGGTGTTGGAAAATTGACCGTTCACTCGATTCCTGCTGGCTTACAAATCATGCAGATGTTGCTACCAGAAGCGATGTATTGGGAGGCATTGGGCGGAAAAACCGATTCATTTATTTCGACTCAATTTACTACCAAAGATATTTCAGGTCAATATCAAGCCATTGGGATTGGTCCAGGATTAGGTGTTCATGGAAAGCTTCGAGAAAGTATTGAACAATTATGTGAAGTTTGCACCAAATTAAATATTCCGATGGTGCTGGATGCCGATGCTCTTAATAATTTTTCGATAGGAAAAGGGCGAGATACTATCAAAAAGATTCCACAGAATTCGATTCTTACACCACATCCTAAAGAGTTTCAAAAACTGATTAATAAAACTTGGACAGATGATTATCAAAAACTGGAGTTACTAATGCAATTTGCTGTAAATCAGCAAGTTATTGTTTGTTTGAAGGGAGCTAATACAGCAATTGCTTTGCCCGATGGAACTTTCCATTTCAATGCTTCGGGCAATCCTGGTATGGCAACTGCTGGAAGTGGCGATGTGCTTACAGGGATGATTTTGGCACTTTTGGCTCAAGGTTACATACCAGCCGAAGCAGCGATTTTGGGTGTTTATCAACACGGTTTGGCTGGAGATAGAGCTGCTCAAAAACGTGGTATGATAAATATGATTGCGAGTGATATTGTAGAGAATATTCGATTTTAAACCATGTGAAACGATTGAAACCGTGAATTCAAGAAAATTATATTGTTTTGGCAAATATATTTTCAGTCACTGTATCATAAATCAATATTCCAGCGTCGGAGTCATTTAGTTGAGCAACTAAGTCGCCTTTATTATTCCAAACGGCGGAATTTCCAGTACAAATAAAATCATCGTTTTGCCCAACATAATTAGACATCAGTACTGTCATTCCGTATTTTTGAGCAATTTCAGATAAAATTTGATTGGCTTTTTCCACGCCATTGGCCGATTTTGCTACACTTGCCATATAAATAGAGGCTCCATTTTTTGCGGCATTATCCGAATGTTCGTAAACAGATAATTCATAACAAATAGCTACCGCAATATTGTTTTTATTTCCTAATAAACCAGTATTGGTTTGTCCACTAACAAAATAAGGTTCTTCGTCAGCGTGTAAATATTTTTTTGAATATAACTTTAGAGCTACATTTGGTTGAAAAATAACCAAACTTATACAAATTCCTGCATTATTTTTAGTCGGAACTCCAACACCGATTGTAATTTGTTTTGCATCACTAATATTTTGGAAAATGGACAATCGGCTATCATATTGTGTAGTTGCTAAGGCTTTTGACAAAGTAGGTTCATATCCAATAAGTGATAATTCAGGGAAAATAATGATTTCTGCTTCATTTGAAACTGCTAAATCAATTAACCTTATGTGATTTTGGATATTACGCTCAATATCGCCTTTGATTGGTCGGGTTTGAGCTACGCAAAGTTTCATTTTTAATGCTTGGTTGTAGTAAACAATGTATGATATTTCAAAATGAGAAACATAGCTGCTCTTGCGGTTGAAGTTAACAACAAAAAGCTAAATTGAAAGACTTCTGCTCGAGCCAAAGCCCAATAGTAAACCATTGCTTCTGCCCAATAACGCCAAATCCCATGTTGCGGCTTTGCGAAGGTGGCGATTACGAAGCACTAAACTTGATACGAAGCTCAGAGCTTTGTTTAACCACTGAACCGCCAATTTTTTGTAGGTGGTGTTAGCAGTTTTTGTTTTTTATACTGTTGGTACAATTTCAACCAATATTTCATTTTCTGCCTTGTCGTAATATGTACAAGTCATTTTATCAAGGATTACTAACCATTTTTCAATTCCAGTTTCAGCACAATGTTTACAAAATGTAAAATAGTCTATTTCTCCTTGTTGGTGGATTTTTAAATAATGAATAAATTTTTCTTTATCACTACTGTCGGCGATTGTCAAATCTTTATATTTAGGTTGAGATTTTGTCTGAAAGCCGCTTTCGCCGAAATATTCAGTATGGCTATCTGACACCCAAGTTTCAAATGCTTTTACCCCAATATTTTTAATTTCCTGAATGTATTTCGGAAATTCTGCTCCTGATTTTATTTTGCTATGAGCGAATTCAATTTGTTCTATTGTAAACATTGTCTCTTTTACTTTTTTGTTCTGTTAATTATAGTTCGGTGTCGTTCTTTAATGACCGCAAACGAAAAAGTATTGTGGCAGGTGGGGGTTTTGAAACTCGTCTGCCCGAACTTCTGCTGATATAAATTACTGATTTTGAGTTACTTACCAAAGTTCAATAAGTTTCCGTCCGCCGAAACAAAACGGGGCCGCCCGTGCGGTACAATAAAATTCCTGATGTTCAATCACTTCCGTCAGCCCCCACTTGCCACAAACTCGTGTTGTGCGATGCCTTTATTGAACCTCGAATGTTTCAATATTTACTTTCTTTCTGGTGTCATAATTGGATTTCCAAAAATCACGGTTTATTCGCCCAAGTGTTAAGTTGTTCAAAATAAAATTCGACCAACTTTCTTGAAAAAGATAATCATTATGAGCTTCATCATAATGACAATATTTTGCGTTGGTTTCAAATGGGTCTAAATCATCAATGTCCCCCGAAGTAGGTCTAATCGAGAAAATATATAACAGGCATTTATGGTCAAATTTGTTAAAAGTTCCATGAAAATTGTCATTTACGTGTTTAATTACAATACCAGGTTTTAATTTACCAGGATTTATGACTTCTGTTTTCTGAACCTTGTCCTTTATTAATGTTGTTATTTTTTCGTAATTAATTCGGTCTTCTTCGGATAGAGAATTCCAATTTACAAATTCAATTGCTAAATCATTTCTTGAAGTATTCGCAATTTTAGGTACTTGAATTAATTTTATACTAAATTCTTGCGAGTTAAAAACCTCCTCCTTGATATTTGTTCTATACTTTTCAATAAAATCTTTTAATTCTTTTACTTCTGTTGAAAGTAATTGTTTATTAGCATTTATCTGTTTTGCGGAACGTAATCGAGAAAATTGTAAAGAATACGCTAAACTTTCATTAATAGCATACTCTGAACCAAAAAGTCGTATTAATTCATTTTCGAAATTGTAAAGTAATGATTGGCATTCTCCAAAAATCATAAGTCCAATTTCATCTTTCGAAATTGTCCTATGTTCAATTTTGTTTCTCAATTTAATGAAAAATTCTAAATTTGTCTTTACGCTGTCTGTTAGTTTTCCATATTTTATTATACAAGTTTTTAATTCCCATGCTTTTTTTTCCGCATCAATTATTTTGTAACGACCATTCGGTTCTTTATAAAAGTAGGTTTCACCAATTGTTAGGTTAAAGTTAGCTTGTAGTAGCCTTGTCCATGCCATAATCATATGTGTTATGAAACTTTCAACTCTAAATGGTGCTCTTGGCTTATTGTATAATTCCACGGATAGCAATGCACAATCTATTGAACTTTCTAATAAAGATTTTGTCTTGCCTTTTCTCAATAACATAGGTTCATTTGTGTGTTTTTAAGGTTTCGTCCAACGAGTGTATACACGCAACTAAAAAAGTAATTCATTGATTATCAAGTATTTATAGTTGAGTATTTTGTATAAACTATAATTATTGATTATCTGGCAATTTAAACATAATAAATTAAAAACAAAATGTGCTTACAAAATCACAAACTCCACTCTTCGGTTCATTTTTCGCCCTTCTTCGGTGTCATTTTCAGCTATTGGTTTGGTGTCGCCGTAGCCTTTAAATTGAATTCTACTTCCTGCAATTCCTTTACTAATGAGGTATTCACGAACATTAAATGCTCTTTCGAGCGACAAACGCTTATTTTGAGTTGGGTCGCCTACATTATCTGTATGACCTTCCACAATAATTTTCATTTTAGGGTCTTCTTTGAGCATTTTCAATAATCCATCTAACTGCTCGTAAGATTCAGACAAAAGATTTGATTCGCCAATTTTAAAGAAAACTTTATCTAACCTAAACTTATTAACTTCGATTTTGAGTGGAGCGGCTTCTTCTTTTGCATGTTCTTTTTTATCAGTTTTTTGCTCTTCTATTTTAGGTTCTTCTTTTTTTACAGGCTTTTCTACAACAGGATTTAAGTAAATATTCTGCGAAAATTGCTGATTTTTATTGAGTTTTGATAAATCCATGCTTTCTTGCGAATCGTCGTAATCTTTTGCCGACGCAATAAATGTATAAGCATCGGGCTTAATTTTGAATGAATATTCACCCAAATTATTGGTTTTTATCGAGTCGGCTTTCAGTACATCATCGTCGAGCGGGCGGCGTTCCGTTTGGTACAAAACTCTACCAGTAATAGGTTTATTGGTTTTGGCATCTAAAATTTTTCCTTTAATGGTAATAAATATTTCGCCATCATTAATAGGCTCAACTTTTTTCTCTGTGGGTAAGTTAGGAACAGGTTTTTGTATGAGAGGATTATTGATATGAACACCGTAAAAATTCCAATATTGGTGGCGTTCTTCGGGGCGGTTTTTGCCTTCAATCAGATTGAAAGTTTCGATGCCAGCGTCTAATTTTTCAAAGTAAACCGTGAAACGATATTTTTCTTTGGGGTAAACATTCATTTCTTCGGGCATTTCTGGAATTCCAGTGGATTTGATATATTTGAATCTTTTTCCATTACGATTCAAATAGCTTTTTGGATTAAACGAAATGGTATAAGTTGATGGAGCTTGACTTTGATTTGGAAATGGAAACTGGAATTGAAAAGTATTGTTTTTTCTTTCGGAAACTTGGTAACTGAAATATACAATTGTATATTCACCCCGAATCTCAACTTTGGTAATATCGGTTTCGTAACTTGTTTGGTCGTCAATTTCGGGCATTTTTGTTGCTAATTGACCAAAACCATTCAAAAAAGACAAAACAAAGATAGTGATGAGTAAGTTTTTCATTGTGTTTTGACGGTACGCCGTTCGAGTCTAAATTTATTGCACCCAAAAAACGAATGTAACTGTTTTTTAGTTTATTTGTACATGTTAATTTTTGTTAATTCTATGAAATATTTAAAAGACCTTCTCCAACTCGGCGAGCCACGATTATATGAAGTATGCGAGCCAGTTTATGAATACGAACTTCCTTTGGTGAAAGAATGGGTAGCCGACTTGCACAATGTGATGGAAGAGATTAGAATAAAATACAAATTTGGTCGTGGAATTGCTGCTCCGCAATTGGGCATTATGAAGCGTCTGATTTACTTGAATCTCGACCGACCAATCATCATTATTAATCCGACTTTCGATAATTTGAGCGAAGAAATGTTTGAATTGTGGGATGATTGTATGTCTTTTCCTAATTTATTAGTAAAAGTAAAACGTCATAAAGTATTGACCATAAATTATTTAGATGAAAATTGGCAGCCAAAAACTTGGCAAGTTCACGATTCTATTTCAGAACTTCTGCAACACGAATACGACCACCTCGACGGAGTTTTATGCACAATGCGAGCCATTGATAATCAGTCGTTTAAGTGGCGACCAACGCCTGAATATTAAGTGCTATTTAAGAAATTTAGGAGTTAGAATTCCTGCAAAAGCATCAACCAAGCCTCTTTTACTTTATTCTCATTCAATAATTTCGCTGCTTCGTTATGCAGTAAATTATCTAAAAATGCACAACCATAAAGTACTTGTTCGATGATTTGTTGCATGATTAGCGTTTCTCGAAAAGCAAAAATTTCTGCATGACTTGGCAAATTTTCAACATTGCCCAATTGCCCTAAATGATTGCCTGTCAGGATTTTAGATAAACGAATTTTTTCTGGAATGGCATCGTAGCCAATGCCAATTTTGGTTATTGGTTTTTCTACTTCAAACATTGAAACTTCGTTTGCTCGAACGTACCAATCTCCGCCCATTCGTGCTACCCAATCGGTTTTTTGTTGCTCAATTTTGCCATTTTCTCCAATGATTTGTTCAGAAAAATGAGCTAAAATTACCTCACAAATAACCAAATTCATTGTTCCAATTCGCTTGATTTCCAGTACTTTACATTCAAATTGAGCTTGAGATTCCTTTACTCTTGGAGGTTTTACGAAAACAGATTTTTCTTCGGTAAATCCTGATTTTATAAATTCATTTGTACCTCGTGGAAACTCAACGCTTGATAAAGACATTTGCTGAATCATGCTATAATCAACCATATTAATAACCACTTCGGGAACTTCTTCAAGATTAAGAATAGTATCTTTTTTAGAACCATCTCGACCTCGATTATTGGGAGCAAAAACTAAAATAGGAGGGTTAATGCCCATGATATTAAAAAAACTAAATGGACTTAAATTAACGTTGCCCGACTTATCAACGGTACTCGCAAAAGCAATCGGACGTGGAGCAACCGTGCCCGTGAGGTAGCTATAAAAAACTCTTGAATCTAATTCTTTGGGATTTAATGTTAGCATTTTGCAAAATTCTATCTTTTAATTTAACTCATAATAACCAAATAAATCCATTAAATCATGGCGGCAGTCGGACTGTTCAGGCGATTTTCCCACTTACTATACCAAATCCAACTCTCATTTCCTCTTTTTCACAAAAGCCTGACAAGGTGAGTTCATCGCCATTTTGGAGATAAGTTCGTGTTTCACCATTTGGCAGTTTTATTGGGTTTTTACCACCCCAACTAAGCTCAAGCATTGAGCCATAAGTATTTGATTCTGACCCACTTATCGTACCCGATGCTATTAAATCACCGATTTTCAAATTACATCCATTAACGGTATGATGAGCCACTTGTTGAGCAATACTCCAATACATTTGCTTGAAATTAGTACGAGAAATAATATTCTTATTTAAAATAACTTCTAAATTTATATCAAAATTCTTGTTTTGTTCAACTTGTAAGTATGGCAAAGGTGTAGGTTCTTGTGTAGGTGTTTCTACCCGAAATGGAGCTAAAGCTTCCGTAGTAACTACCCACGGAGAAATAGAAGATGCAAAATTTTTGCCTAAAAAAGGCCCTAAAGGTTGTGTTTCCCAACGCTGAATATCTCGTGCAGACCAGTCATTGAAAAGGACTAATCCAAATACGTAATCTTCTGATTCTGAAGTATTTATGCTTTTTCCAAGCTCAGAGTTTTTGCCGATAATTGCTCCAATTTCTAACTCAAAATCAAGTTCTTTGGTAGCTCCAAAAATAGGTGTCGTAGCATCGGCTGGTTTGTACTGACCTTTTGGACGATGAATTGGCGTTCCAGAAATAACTATCGAACTTGCCCGACCGTGATAGGCAATCGGTATGTGTTTCCAGTTTGGGAAAAGTGGATTATCTGGGCGAAATATTTTGCCAGCATTGGTAGCGTGTTCGATGCTTGAGTAAAAATCTGTATAATCGCCAATTCTGACAGGTAAATACATTTTGACGTTTTCAATTTTGTGAAAGGCGTGGTCAAAATGCCTTTTTAAAGGAGACTTTTCATCACAAAGCCACTCTTGAATTTGGAGTCGTAAGGCATTTGTACGTTTTTTGCCAAGTCCGATAAAGGAGTTTAGGCTTGATTGATTAAAAATATTGCGTGGAATTTCGAGTAAACCTAATTTACGTAATTGTTCCAAATCAATGACAAAATCACCGATTCGGATGCCAACTTGAGGCTTTTTTTTGTGAGTACTGAAAATTCCAAAAGGAAGATTATAGATTGAAAAATCGTTATCGGATGTTATATCGAGCCAAGAAGTCATTATTTCTAATTTTTACAAAATTAGTTTACAAAAGCAGTTGTGCTGCAAACCGATTTTGTAAACAGAAAATCATTTTTCACTTACATTTTGATGAATTTTATCCATAATTCTGACGAGATGGTCATAATCTTCATCATTTAAATTTCCCCACGATTTTTTACGAATTTCGCCAATGACTCCCAAAGCATTTTGATGTAAATTTTCCCCTTCCTCAGTTAGATAAATATTGAATTTCCTACGGTCGTCGTCGGCCATTTGGCGGCGAACTAAGCCTTTTTCTACCAATAAATCCAGGATTCGAGTGATTGTTGGGGCATCTTTTGCGGTATCGATAGCCAAATCATTTTGACTAATTCCTCCTTTGGGTTTAATGTGGTCAATTACAACCCATTGGTCAACGGTTAGGTCAATTCCGCCATCAGTTAGCCCTTTTTGCATAAAACTGCGAATCCTTTTGATGGTAGTATCAATTTTGAAATAATACGAACGTTTGTCTGAGTGTGTCATTTATTTATTGGTAAGTCTGTTCTACTTTGTAGGCTTTTAGCATTTAGCAAAAAGAATTTAAAGGATGTGGTATTTTAGAGAAAAACCGTTAGAAATTTCAATAAATAACTACGAATACCAAACATTATTCCAAAGCTAAGGGCTACGAGCAATTAATATTACAAAAGTATAAAAAACCTTCAATTATTGATACACTAATAATTGTTGTTCTAAAATTTCTTCAAATTTAGGCAACGATTCAAATAATTGTTCGTACGATTCTATCACAAAATACTTTTTTTGATACGCATCAATTTTTACTTCGGTCTCCAAAATCTCTTCAATCAAGTAGGGCACTCTTGCAGGCACTCCACTACACAAACTATAAACGCTTTCGCCACTGGAAGAAATAATGCCACCACCAAAAATTTTCATCTGTTGATTTTCTCTAATTAATCCAAATTCGACGGTAAACCAATAGAGTTTTTGCATGAGTTTAACGGCGTATTCATCATTGATATATTTCAAAGAAATTTTGCTAAACTCAGCCAAAAAATCACAAAAAGCCTGATTAGTTAGCAATGGTACATGCCCAAAAGTATCATGAAACATATCAGGTTCTTCCAAATAATCAAGCTGTTCAATGGTACGTAACCAAGTTGAAGCAGGAAATTTTTTATCAGCCAAAAGCTCAAAAAACTCCTTGATTGGCACGAGTCCACCAACAACTACAACAGACCAACCCGTAAGTGCTTGTAGTCGAGGATTGGTTTCATTTTCAAAGTCAGGAATATGGTTAGCCACAAAACCTGCTTTTTCAATACCTTCCAAGTAAGCTTTGCTTGCAATTGAAGGTAATTTCTGCATTTGTCGCTCAAAAAGCAGTTGCCAAACTTCATGGTCGGCAGGGGTGTATGAGTTATAGTTTTGGTTCATAGTCAATGAGTGAATGATAGAATGAGTGAATGATTGAACAGAAAATAAACTTTTAATTATTCAATTATTCACTCATTAAAAATTATTTATAACGTTCCTCTTAATACTTGCTCACGCTCAATGGCTTCAAAAAGTGCCTTAAAATTGCCTTTTCCGAAAGATTTTGCCCCTTTTCGCTGAATAATTTCAAAAAACATCGTCGGTCGAGGTTCTATTGGCTTAGTGAAAATTTGGAGCAAATACCCTTCATCGTCACGGTCAACCAAAATTCCGAGCTGGCTCAATTGTTCAATTTCTTCCTCAATCACACCGATTCTTTCTTTTAATTCTACATAGTAACTATCAGGAACTTGCAGAAACTCAACGCCATGTTCACGCAAATGGGTAACTGTGGTGATGATATCATCGGTTGCAACTGCCAAATGCTGAACCCCCGCACCGCCATAAAAATCAAGATATTCTTCTACTTGAGATTTCTTTTTTCCTTCGGCTGGCTCATTTATAGGGAATTTGATGCGACCATTTCCATTCGACATCACTTTACTCATCAAAGCAGTATATTCGGTTGAAATATCTTTGTCGTCAAAACTTACCAATTGGTTGAATCCCATTACTTTTCCGTAGAAATTTACCCATTGATTCATGCCATTCCAACCTACATTTCCTACGATATGGTCAATGTATTTCAAGCCAACAGGCGAAGGATGATAACTTGGTTTCCATGAACGGAAATTGGGTAGAAAAACACCTTTGTATTCACTTCTTTCGACAAAAATATGCACAGTATCTCCATAAGTATGAATGCCCGAACGAACTACTTTTCCAAATTCATCTTCTTCAATGATTGGCTCAAAATATGGTTTTGCCCCACGAGAAATGGTTTCGTAATAGGCATCGCTGGCATCATCGACCCAAAGGGCAACTACTTTTACGCCATCGCCGTGTTGGTCGATGTGTTTGCCAATTTCAGTTCCGCCGTGCAGTGGTGAAGTAAGAATCAAACGAATTTTTCCTTGTTGCAAAACATAACTTTCACGGTCACGTAGTCCAGTTTCAAGACCAGCATAAGCCAATGGCTGAAAACCAAAAGCCGTTTGATAATAATGGGCCGCTTGCTTACAATTTCCTACATATAATTCGATATAGTCAGTGCCATTAATTGGAAGAAAATCATTGTCCTGTTCGATAATATTTTTTGTTTCTTGAAGTAGCATTTGTTTGTTTTTTTGAATGTTGATGTAAAATTTCAATTACCACTTAGTTACTAAGAACATGAAGTTTCACTCAGTGTTTTTAGTAGCAAAAAACTACTCTCTCCAACTTTGAAAATACTTTCCGTCGTCGTACTTCAAAGCGTTTTCTGTAATCATTAATGGTTTAAAAGTATCAACCATAACTGCCAATTCTTGTGTAGCAGTTTTGCCAATGCTGCGTTCCATTGCTCCAGGATGTGGGCCGTGCGGAATTCCGCCTGGATGTAAAGTAATATGTCCTTGTTCAATGTCATTTCGGCTCATAAAGTCACCATCTACGTAATAAATCACCTCGTCGGAATCAATATTTGAGTGATTATATGGGGCAGGAATAGCTTTCGGATGGTAATCGTAAAGTCTTGGACAAAACGAACAAACCACAAAAGCATCGCTCTGGAAAGTTTGATGAACAGGTGGCGGTTGATGAATGCGGCCCGTAATTGGTTCAAAATTATGAATCGAAAATCCCCACGGGAAATTATAGCCATCAAAACCAACGACATCGAAAGGATGATATTGATAAACCAATTGGTGCAATTGATTTTGTTTCTTGATTTTGATTAAAAATTCACCTTTTTGGTCGTAAGTTTCTAATATTTCGGGGAGTTTATAATCTCGTTCGCAGTATGGTGAACTTTCTAAAAGCTGACCAAAATGATTGCGGTAGCGTTTGGGCGTATAAATAGGCGAGTGAGATTCTACATAAAAAATACGATTATCAGTTGAGTCAAAATCAATTTGATAAATCATTCCACGAGGAATCAGGAGATAATCACCGTATTCAAAAGTAATATTACCCAATTGTGTGCGAAGTGTGCCAGAGCCTTTGTGAATGAAAAGTAGCTCATCGGAATCAGCATTTTTATAGAAATAGTTTCTCAAAGATTTTGTCGGAGCAGCCAATCCAATCGTACAAGCTGAATTGGTCATCATCGGTACTCGACTTTCGAGAAAATCATCGTTCGGAGCAACATTAAAACCGATAAATTTCCGCATCATCATATTGTGAGTATCGGCAATTTTTGGCGTAATATCTTTACTATCAAGTATTTGCATGACTTGAGTAGGTCGATGAATATGATACATCAACGATGCCATTCCGTCAAAGCCAATAGTTCCAAAAAGTTGTTCGTAATACAAACCTCCATTAAATGGCTTTTCAAACTGAGTATGTCGCTTTGGTGGAATCTTTCCGAGTTTATGATAAATAGGCATTTTGAATTAATTGGTGATGATTAGTTGACAATTATTAATTGTTGTACTAACTATTGTTGTGCATACAAAATTATATAAATTATTTGTTATGACAACTAAATTGTTGATATTTTTTTATTGAATTGCATTAAAATAAGTTTTAGAGGCTTTTTTAGCTTAAATTATTATATTTGAGAATATTTTAATGACTATGGAGATTCAATATAAACAAGAAGTAAACCTTGATTGGGAGGAATTTAGAGCAACTTTGATTGCCTCAACTTTAGGCGAACGCCGTCCAATTGATGATTTAGAAAGAATAAAATTAATGGTCAAAAATGCTAATTTGATAGTAACTGCTCGTCATACAGGAAAATTAGTGGGCGTTGCAAGGTCGGTTACAGATTGGATATTTTGTGCTTACCTTTCTGATTTATTTGTTGAGGAAGAATACCAGAAAAATGGCATTGGAAAAGAGCTGATTCGACAAACAAAATTGCTGATCCCACAGGCAAAATTGATTCTTCTTTCAGCACCAGCTGCTATTGATTATTATCCAAGAATAGGTATGACACACCACCCAAAAGCGTTTATGTTGGATGAGGTGGATGAGCTGCAATAAAATAATTTTGAATGGGAAATCGTCGCTATGCAATGGTTTTGTTGCACCAATTAATCACCACTTTAAATACTTCCTCTTTTTCTGGTTCGTTGTGAGTTTCGTGAAAAAGTTCTTCAAAAGGCACAAAAGTGACTAGTTTTCCTGCTTTTTTGGCAAATGCTTTGCTTCCCTCAAAAGAAGTAAGTCGGTCGGCTGTTCCATGGTAAACGAGTGTTGGAATATTTAGTTTTTCGGCATTACCAATTGCCCATTCACCAGTTTCTATCATTTCAATACCCATTTTTGCAGAAACTTTGTCGTGTACTAATGGGTCTTCGTTGTATTTTTTCACAACGTCCGTATCCCGTGAAATAGCCGACGAATCTAAACCGCTACTCAATGATAATGCTGGAAAAATTCCTTTCATTAATCTTCCAATAAAGAGCGTAGTTTTTGAAGGTTGAAAAGCCAATTGAAAGTAGGGTGAAGAAAGAATCGCACCCGCAATTTTGGGCTGACGGCGGAGCAGGTAATTTGCTACCAAATTTCCGCCCATGCTATGACCATAAAGTATCTTTTTAGTGCCTGGGAAGTGCTCAGAAGCCACTTTTAATAACTCGTCAACATCATTCAAAAAAGTCTCAAAATCTGGAAAATGCCCACGCAAACCTCCCGATTTTCCATGTCCACGTTGGTCGCAGCCAATGACGGCGTAGCCATTTTTATTAAACATTTCAGCAACATGTTCATAGCGATTAATATGCTCGCCCATTCCGTGCATAACACAAATAACGGCTTTGATGGGCATCGTAGTTTCCCATTTTTTGCCATAAATATTAATTCCGTCGGAGGTTTTCCAAGATAATTCGGTAGCAGCCATTTTATAGATTGAATAGGTTTGAGGCATAAATATAGAGAAATATCACGATATATTGCATCAAGTTTGTGGCTTGAGTTGGTTTCTTTATATTTGTGGGAAAATGTATAGAAAATGCTGTTCAGTAAAATATGATTGAAGTAAATAGTGAAATATTATCAAAATATAAATTCATAGACTTATTTGCGGGAATA